>JALYIM010000285.1 GCA_030775785.1 Acidobacteriota bacterium | reverse complement strand
CTTGCGCATGACTCCTCCTCTGACCCTGGGCGGGTCATCCTAAACGGAGAAAATCACATTTCCAATGGACTAGTTTCTGGGGAGCACGTCAGGTCCTTATACAACCGAACGGCGACTCGCGGCGAGACGCGTCGTACTGCGATTAACTTCGTGTCCGCACACTATGGGGTCGTCCTTCGATTTTACACGGTAGTCTGGGTCCGATGTTATCCTTATTACATCAGCGCCATCCTTGCCTTCGCAGATCTGGAACGGCGATCAAACAAAATTAATCCACAATGAAGGACTCAGGATTGTCGTCGAATCTACCTAGTACAAATTGTGGGTCAAACGCGATTGTCCGGCATCTCAACCCTGAATCACAAGGACAAGACACCGTTCAAATAAGTGTAATTGTGTTAACGAAAAACGAAGAACGTAATTTGGGGTCGTGTTTGGCCGCTGTCACGGGTTGGTGCCGTGAAATTATAGTAGTGGACTCTGGCAGCGACGACCGGACGCTTGATATTGCTAAACGATACGGCGCGTCAGTGCAGTTTCACACGTTCGAGAGCCATTCTAAACAATGGAACTGGGCCTTAAGAAGCCTTCCGATCCAATGTGAATGGGCCCTTTGCTTGGACGCGGACCAGAATGTAACACCCGAGCTGCGTGACGAAATAAAAGCCATGCTTTTAAACAAAGACGCAGCTACTCACGAAGGTTTCTACATTAAGAGGCGACAGATTTTCCGAGGTAAGTGGATAAAACACGGAGGGTACTATCCCAAGTATCTGTTGAAGATGGTGCGCCACAAATCGGCTTGGAGTGACGAAAATGAACAGCTCGATTCTCACATATACGTGAAGGGCGCGACCGGGATGCTCCGACACGACATCGTAGAGGATAATCAAAACGAAAATAATATTACCTTTTGGATTGATAAACACAATCGTTATGCTGTTGCCCAAGCCTGGGAAGAATTGGAGCGGCTGAACAATCCGATCCCGTGGAGCATTAAGCCAAGACTCTTTGGTAATCCAGATCAGAGAACTCTGTTTCTTCGCAAAATTTGGTATCGTTTTTTACCACTCTATCTAAGGCCATTCATCCTTTTCTTTTACCGTTATTTCCTACGATTTGGCTTTCTGGACGGAAAGCAAGGTTTAATGTTTCACTTTTGTCAATCTCTGTGGTTTCGGCTCCTTGTAGACGCAAAGATTGAAGAATTTACAGCCTCAAGAAGCAAGACCAAAAAAAATTAGGGGCCTGAGGCCTAAGGGTAAGGTATGGCAAGTGACACAGAGCCTCCGTCGACCATAGGGAGCTGCGACATCCAACGGGGGGCCTTAAAAATACATGAATATTCTCGGGCTTAACGCGTTCCACGGCGATGCGTCCGCGGCACTGTTTCGGGACGGGCAATTAGTTGCGGCCCTCGAAGAAGAACGGCTAAATCGCGTCAAGCACTGGGCGGGTCTGCCAGTGAATGCTGCACGGGCGTGTCTTGACGGATCACAGCCAGATTACATCGCGGTCTCGCGCAATCCTAACGTGCATTTGGCGGGCAAATTTTTGCGGGCTGCAGCACGGCCTCATAGATGGCTTAGCCTGGCGTCGCGCGCTGCCAACAGCGTGCGTATTGGAAGAGTGGGCGACGCACTAGCGGCCCACGGAATCGTGGCACAGCGAGCACATCGTGTGCACTTCATCGAACATCATCGCTCGCACTTGGCGAGCGCTTTCTTCGCATCGCCTTTTGAGAGGGCTGCAGTCGTTTCTATCGACGGGTTCGGCGATTTCAGCAGTGCCATGTGGGGGATGGGGAAAAATAATCAAATTGAGGTCTTGGGTTCCGTTTCATTTCCGCATTCGCTCGGTATTTTCTATACCGCGTTCACACAATTCCTCGGGTTTCCCAAATACGGCGACGAATATAAAATGATGGGTCTGTCGGCATATGGGGATCCGCGTTTTGTTGAGAAGGTCAGACGCATAGTCCGTACTGAGGAAGGTCAGTGCCGGCTCAATCTTCAGTATTTTACGCATCACAGTAAGGGCGTTGAGATGACCTGGGACGGGGGGGAACCGACGCTAGGCTCGATATTTTCGCGCAGGATGTTGGAGGAATTCGGAGATCCACGTGTGCCTAGGTCTGAGATCCAGCAGAAGGATATGGATCTTGCCGCTTCCGTACAGTTGGTACTAGAAGAAAATTATTTTTCCCTGTTAAATTTTGTTCAAAAACAAACCAGTGCTACAGCAATCTGTTTAGCAGGTGGTGTGGCATTAAATTGTGTCGCGAACGGTATGATCTTAGACCGCACCGACTTTAGCGATATCTACGTACAGCCGGCCGCGAATGACGCGGGAACTGCAATTGGTGCTGCGCTTTATGTCCAGCATCAGGAGCTGAAGTTACCAAGATGCTTTGAAATGCGGCACGTATATTACGGACCTGAGTATTCGGACAGTGAGATACTACGCGATTTGGAAACAACTGGATGCAAGTATCATCGGCTTGTTAAAGAAGATTTGATTCGAGATACGGTAAAAGCTATCGCAGGGGGAAAGATTGTGGGCTGGTTTCAAGGACGGATGGAGTTCGGCCCACGCGCCCTGGGAAACAGAAGTATTCTTGCGGATCCGCGACGCAAAGACATGAAAGACATTCTTAACAGCCGCATTAAGTACCGTGAGCCATTTCGTCCCTTCTGCCCATCGGTTCTGGCGGAAAGAGCGGCCGATTATTTTGAAACGGATTATCCATCGCCATTCATGGTGATGGCATATAAGATCAAACCTAGTCAACGCGAGCGTATACCGGCAGTGACACATGGAGACGGGACAGGAAGACTCCAGACAGTCGATCGCCAGGTCACTCCGCTGTATTGGGAACTTATTCAGAAATTCGAGGAAGCGACCGGCGTTCCGATCCTGCTGAATACCTCTTTTAACGAGAACGAGCCCATTGTTCAAACGCCATCTCAAGCCATCGATTGTTTTCTGCGAACGCAAATGGATGTACTCTCGATTGGAAGTTTCATCCTATACAAGGAACAAAACCTTGGTTTAAGCGAGAGTCGGGCAGTATTTGCGGAAACCCAAGCAGAATGACGAGTGTTTTTCGCGGCTGGTGCGGGGCAAGGTGATCAAAATTTTCCTTTGACATCGATAGTGGGCGGATTGCTGATACCCATCATAGTCGACTGCAATTACGATGGATTACTTTGGCACGAGCCTCATATGAACCGACCGCGATAAAGTCTAAATGCATCTGCTATTTATCAACCAGTTCTTTTGGCCCGACACGGCAGCGACGGGTCAGTTACTGACAGATGTCGCGCGAGAGATCGATCCACAAAAGCACACGGTGACTGTGCTTTGCGGAAACTCGCATTACGGCGGTGTGGATACTTCGACCGTTCCGTTGGGAGTGAAAATTGTGCGATTAGGCAATGTGGCATTTTCGAGAGGCAACATTGGGCGGGTCTTGTCATATGCCTCATTCTTCGCCGGAGCGGCAGTAAAAGCCATGTGGATTACAAAACCCGCATTAGTGCTCACGCTAACGACACCTCCTTTAATTTCGCTCTTGGGAACGCTTCTTAAAGAGTTGCGTGGCTGTCGACACGTTATTTGGGAGATGGATCTATACCCAGACATTGCGGTTGATCTCGATGTTCTAAAACGCAGATCGTTTATAACGCGGGTGATCGGTACTCTCGCGGATTTTTCTCGGAAGAGAGCCGACGCTATCATCGCGTTAGGTGATGACATGAAGGAGCGGCTCGTCACGCGCGGTATCCCCGAGCACAAAATCTTAGTGGCGGAAAATTGGGCCGATGGGAGCGAAATTCAACCGTTACCATTTGAACCAGGCCCGCTCGTGGTCCATTATTCAGGTACTTTCGGCTTGGCCCATGAGGAACATACGACTACCGAAGCGATGCGGCAGCTTCGCAATGACAATCGCTTTCGATTTGTCTTTGTGGGTGGGGGGGCACGGAAAAAACGATTGGAACAAGTTTGCCGCGCTGAAGGGATTTGTTTCGCTGATTTTCGAAACTATGCTTCGCGGTCCGAGATTTGCAAGAGTTTGGCTGAGGGGCACCTTGGTTTGGTCACGCAAATGCCCTGCACCGTCGGTGCTGTAGTCCCGAGCAAAACCTATGGAATCATGGCGGCAGGGAGACCAGTTCTTTACATCGGTCCCCATGACGCGACTCCCGCACGTGTGATTGGACAGCATGGTTGTGGCTGGCGAATCGAACCAGGGGATGTGGCAGGTATGATACGACTTCTCGAACAATTGGAACGAGATCGAGGTCTAGTTTGGGAGGCTGGAGCCCGGGGCCGTCACGCCTTTGAAAAATACTATGACATGCCTATCGGAGTTGGGAGAATTTTGTCCATTCTTGGGGTGACTGTGACTCCTACGCCAACAGGCAATTCGGTTGCTGCGTCATCTGTAATGTGAGCTGAGGATCTTCCGATTGTAGATCTGGCCGCGCTACTGGCTCGCATCGGCAGTGCAGTCATGAAGGGCGAATCACTTTCGATCATTTATTTCCAGACGGAACACATCGTAAGTTGCTGAATATCTCCTGCATCGATTCTCTTGATGACGCGCCCACGGCCACCTACCGGCGGTCCCTAAGCCAGCTGTCTAAACCGCACGCGTGAATTTAAACTGCTATCTTACTGATGAGGTTTTCGCGATTAAGGCAGTCGATAGATTGCTGTTTGGCCCATTGCGTTTAAGAGGCTGCTTGATGAGGCCAATGCGGATTTTGCCTTGCTGCTAGGCACATATAAGATGTCTCCAGCTTCGACTGGAAGGTCCGCAACTTTGGCTTGCAAGAGAGGCTTAAGCGGAACAGAAACTTCGTGCAAGCCGCTAGGAGTGCGACGAACAATCTTGACTCCTCCATACGAGGCCAGTCGAGTCGGACCGCCGGCTGCGGCAACAACCTGGAGTACAGTAACGCCGCCCGAAGAATTCATCACGTATCCGCCTGGCCTCGTTATCTCGCCTAGGACATACACGATCCCCGCTTCTGGCACAACGACGGTGTCACCGGGCTGAAGCTCGATGTTATTCCGCGCCATCTCTCCTGGATCTTTAGAGAAGGTTAGGGTGATTGGATGTTCAGGATCGTCGCGGTGCGAGATAGTTACACTGCTCGCTGCTTTTGGAGACGGACCTCCGGCGGCTTGAAGGATATCGAATAGACGATGTGGTCCAAGCGCGGGGTAAAAGCCAGGTTTATTGACTTGTCCGACAACGGAGATGCCCGAACTGGTGTAGCTCTTTACATAGACCGACACTCGTGGATTATTAACGAGATTGGCTTGTCGAAGCTTATCTTCAATCTTTCGTGCGGCCTGGTTACTTGAATCTCCGCTGACCGAAACTAAGCCAAGCAGTGGAAGTACGATATTCCCATCGTTTTCCACTCTTGAGTGGCCGGAGAGATCGGGGGCTCCAAATACTGTGATTTCCAGTTCGTCGCTGGGTCCTATAGATAAGGGAGCGGCCTTAGCGGGGGTGTCGCCCTGAACCTGCTTTTGAAAATCGGATGGTGCGTCTGCCTGATTCTGAATTGCGGTTGAGCTAGTTTGTCCGAGGATCGGGGATGCTTGTTGTGCATATAACGACGTTGCCAAAAGACAAGAATTCAGAAAGAGAGCACAATAGAATCGGTCGGGAGCCAATTTATTTTTACGCATGAGTGTCTTCATTGTAATCTTGCCATCGTGCATGCAACAAGCGATGGTTCTAATGGGCTGCCAGCCCGAGCGGAATTCGATTGGCACTTTCGGTCAAATAAACTAAACTGTTCGGGATCCTCTTCAGTTCGTAATTATTAGGTTGGTTGTCATTCGAGTATTCTCCCAACTTTATTTAAACCTCAACCGGGGGATTCCCGCGTTCAATTTGTAGGCGAGCCACTGTGAATCATCTGCTTTCCTTCTTCGGGTCATTTGGGTTGACGTTACTCTTAACCTGGTATGTGCGTGGCGCTGCTTTAACGAACAATTGGGTCTCAGTACCCCGCTCATACCGCCATGTCCACAATAGGCCCATCCCTCGCCTAGGTGGAATAGCGATTGTACTTGCGTTCTTTGGCATTACCGGAGCCTTGGCGATTGTAAATCAGATCATCAGCCCGCACGTTGGGTTTTCCAGTCACAGATGGCTTGCACTTTTGGGTCCCACCCTCCTCATATTCGCCCTTGGCTTATACGACGACATAAAAAACACAAGCCCCTTTCTAAAGTTAGGGGTTGAGATTGTCGCGGCAGTGTGGCTATTCGCTGATGGCTACAGGGTCACGTACGCTTTTGGTGGTAGGCATCTGGGCTTCTCGCTCAGCCTCGCACTGACAGTCTCTTTTGTCGTCTTAATAACCAATGCTTTTAATTTAATTGACGGCATCGATGGCTTGGCGGCAGGCTCAGCTCTTTTCTCCGCGCTCGTGATTTTTGTGATAGCACTCCTAAATGGCAGTTACTTCGTTTCCTTAACTAGTGTCGCGCTGCTGGGTTGCATTCTGGCATTTCTGAGGTACAACTTCCATCCAGCAACAATTTTCCTTGGGGATTCGGGCAGTTTATTTATTGGATTTGTTTTGAGTGCGCTGGGGTTAGCGAGTGGACAAGCATCTCCCACATTGATCGCGGTAGCAATACCGGTGGTGGCCTGCGGACTGCCAATTCTAGAAACCGGGCTTTCCGTTTTGCGTCGTTTCATGAACGATAAGCCATTATTCACGGCAGACCGAGATCATATACATCACAAGCTGCTTGCAATGGGGTTGTCGCAACGGCAAGTGGCAATTATGCTGTACGCGGTCTCGGCTCTTTTTGCCGGCATTAGCCTTTTGTTGCTCAGTGGTGGCAGTAAGAGCGTGACACTTGCTCTGGGAATTGTTGGAGCGGTCGTGTGGATTGCTCTGCAACGCGTAGGGTATTTGGAGATGTCTGAGTTACAGCGTGTTGCTCAACGAACAATGGAGCAGAAGCGGATCATGGCGAATAACCTTTGCATTCGTCGAGCGTGTGAAACTCTGAAAACATGCAGCAGTATTACAGAAATGTGCACGATTTTCGAAACAGCATTCGAGAAGAACGAGTTTGACCGCATAGAGTTGCGATTTCCAATGCCGGCTGACATGGATCGGGAGGTGAATGTTGCCCCAATGACAATAGATCGGGGTCACGTTGTGTACTTC
>JALYIM010000284.1 GCA_030775785.1 Acidobacteriota bacterium | reverse complement strand
TGTTCCGGAGTGCCCGGTCTCGGTCATTCTCAGCTTACCAATTTTTCCCCACGCGTCGGATTCGCTTACCAAATCACACCGAAACTCGTGGCTCGCGGGGGATACGGCATTTTCTATGGCGGCTTCGAAAACTCCACGGTAGAGACTTACGTTGATTTCCCGTTTCAATTCGGACTGTCATATTCGAACTTGACGCCCGATGCCCCAATCACGTACCCGAACGGTGCCATCGGAACCCTCGAAACTGGTATATCGGCGATCCCACTGACCCCCGCTGCTGTGGAACCTGCGGGCGTGTCATTCACGGGCGAGGACTACAACACAAAAACACCGTACACGCAGGGGTACAACTTCACCTTGCAGGCCCAACTCTCCAACAGCGACACGGTGCAAGCGGGGTATGTGGGGAATAGAGTCCGCCACCTTGGCGTTTACGTCAATTCCAATTCCCCATCTGTGATTTTGCCTCCCGGGCTCAACCCGTTCGACTATTCTCCGTTCCCGGATTTTCAAAACAGTTTCACATCCACTCGCTTTGCCGGAGACAGCTCTTACAACTCTCTCCAGCTGAATTATGAACACAGATTTAATCAGGGATTGAGTGCCCTGGCGAACTACACTTGGTCGAAATGCCGCACTGATGCAGTTGATGTCCTCAATAGCACGGCGATCTCGGGACGTGGTGCTGCGCTACTACCGAACTTTGGCATTAAGGGTGACTACGGACTGTGTGATTTTGATATCCGCCACGTTTTCCACTTCAGTGGAATCTACGAATTACCAGTGGGTCGTGGCAGGCGGTTTCTGGCAAACAGTCCCGGGGTGGTGAATGCAATAGTTGGCGGATGGAGCACAAACTGGATTCTAACGCTCGAGGGGGGTCAGCCCGGTACTGTGCCATGTGCGATCACTACCAACTCCGCCTTTGGTTGCAATGCTAACCTGGTTCGTGGCCAGAGCGTAACGGCCGGTCCGCACGATGTGAATCAGTGGCTTAATCCAGCAGCCTTCGCGAGCCCTCCGGTGGCGACGACAATCGGGCAATCCGACTACAGCCCGCTTGGCGGTCCGCCAAGCCAGTTCACGGGGCCGGGTTTCCACCGTCTCGATCTTTCGCTGTTTAAAGAATTCCGAACTTCGGAACGAACGCACCTTGAGTTCCGGGCGGAATTCTTCAATTTGACAAACACTCCCAACTTTTCGCTGCCCGGCTTTGGCAATAATGGGGTGTCAGCCGCACCTGGCTCGCTCGACTACACGTCATCGAGTTTCGGCAAGATCAATTCCACGCGCGACGGTCAGAACGATCAGCGTGAAATTCAATTTGCGTTGAAACTCTATTTTTAGCTGTCGCCGTCTTGGACTGCAATTACTGGCGTTTCAATAGCTTCATGACCGAGTTGTGTCCGGATTTGAATGCCCTCCCCCGGGTGATTTAAGGAGACGCTACCGGTCTTGATTGATGCACTTAACAACATCGAAGGGCGCCGGAGGCCTGCATAAGATGACACTAATTCGGCCGCTAATGTTCTTAGGCCTCTGTTTAAGCTTGTCGTTTCTAGTCGTACCCGCAAACGCCGCAGATTCGCCAAACATCGTCGAGATCAGTACGGGATGGCAAATGACGCCGGCCAGCAGCGTGACTGATGATCTGTCGCCGTCGCAAGTTGGTTATGACGCTTCCAAGTGGTATCCAATTAAACACATGCCTGCAACTGTATTGCAGGTGCTGGAGGATTCTGGGGTTTATCCCGATCTTTATTTCGGAATGAACTTGGCCAAGCCCGGCGATCTCTGGAAGCAAGATTGGTGGTACCGCACTACGTTTACAGCGCCTGCTGGACGCGAAGTTTATTCGCTTATCTTTGAAGGCATCAACTACCGCGCAGATTTGTGGGTCAATGGACACAAGATTGCCAACCACTCACAAATCGTTGGTATGTACAACCAGTTCGAATTGAACGTCACGGAATTCGTTCATTCCGGCGAGAACGTTTTGGCGGTGAAGATTACGCCTGAACGCGCTCTGACTGGCGAACACGGTGTTGAATTGGGCGACAGTTGGTTGGACTGGATCAATTGGAAATATCTTGGCTATCAAGATGCTGAAAAACATGTTGATATTTCTTTCGTACCTGACAGAAATGCGGGAGTATGGAAGCGGGTGTACCTTAGCAGCACCGGCGCTGTAAAGATTCGCGAGCCTTACGTTGCGACCGATCTTCCTCTGCCGGCAACCAGCCCCGCGTCGCTGACTGTTTACTGTGATGTGAGCAATAATTCATCGAAACCGGTAACGGGGACGATTTCAGGTGAGATTACGCGGGCGGGCAAGCCAACTGTAAAATTTCATAAACCGGTTTCTCTTTTCCGCAACGAGGTACGAGAGGTCGCCATCACTCCAGCGGATTCTCCCGCTCTAGCAGTTGCCAATCCTGATCTCTGGTGGCCATATCTGTGGGGGAAGGCGAATCTCTACCAGTTGAAATTGGATTTCACAATTGATGGCAAGTCGTCTGATTCACAAACAACAAAGTTTGGAATTCGCAAGATCACACAACATCACGATGCTGACAAGGTGTTCCCTGATTTGGGAAACGTCGGCAACTTCTACTTGCAGATTAATGGGCGAGACTATTTGATTCGCGGAGGCGTATACGCCCCAGATTTGCTGTTTCGCAATGATCCGGAACGCGACGCCTCGACGATGCAATACGCCAAAGACCTCGGTCTCAACCTGCTCCGCTGGGAACTGAAAATTGCAGACGACACCATGATTGAACGGGCTGACCGGGAAGGAATGCCGGTTATGTTGGGCTGGATGTGTTGCGCGCAATGGGAACACTGGGAATTATGGAGTGCTGAGGACCAGTGGGTCGCTCGTGCCAGCCTTCGTGCTCGACTGCGAGAGCTTCGTTCGCATCCATCCGTTGTGATATGGGCAAACGGGAGCGATGGGCTGCCTCCCGACCAGGTGCTTAATGATTATCATCAAATCATTCGCGAATCGCATTGGCAGAATGCAGTTGTGGATACCGTCTCTCACGTCAATCGTGCGTCGAGCGGAATCCACATGGCCGGACCGTACGTATGGCGCCCTCCTTATTATTGGTTCAGCGATAAGTACGGTCCAGCACGTGGTTCGTCGGCGGAAGAAGGAGACAACGAAACTATTCCACCGCTGGAGAGTCTTAAGAAATTTATTCCCGCCGACAAACTGTGGCCGATCAATGAATATTGGTTTTTCCATTCAGGCGCGAATGAAGGCAACAATACTTTGGAGAGTATCCAAAGAGTGCTGAGCCATCGCTACGGCCCTTCCAGTAGCGCTGAGGAATTTTCTAAAAAGGCACAGCTCGCCCACTACGAAGACGTGCGCGCCCAGTACGAGACCTATGCCACGCATTGGACCAACCGCAAAATGACGATTCACTGGATGATGAATAATCCGTGGCCGTCTTTGTTCGGTCATCTTTTCGACTATTACTTCAAGCAAGGAGGCGGATATTTCGGTGCGAAACAAGCCTTGCGTCCTCTGACCGTGGTCTGGGACTACTATGCAAGCGGCGACCGGAGTTTGGCCAAAGTTTACGTCGCGAATCAGACCTCGAAGCCGCAACAGAACCTGAAAGTGTCGCTCGCCTTTTACAATTTGGACGGTACCCGGAAGTCCTTTAAAGAAGTAAATGCTTTCAAGATAGGAGCTCAAACATCTGCGGAAGCCATGACAGTAGGGCGGATTAAGGAGCTCGACCCGACTTACTTCGTGCGTTGTGAGCTGCGGGACCAGAACAACAACCTGTTGAGTGACAACGTGTATTGGGCGTCCTCAACTGATGATGATCTTGGCGATCCGAAGAACGATGAGCAGTTCAAAACCGACCTCGTGAAATGGGCGGACATGTCAGCTCTGAACACCATGCCAAAAGCCAGTGTGGAAGTGAACTCGAACTTAGTTTGGAAAAATGAGAATGGCGTCGCCACCATTACATTAAGGAACGATTCCGATCACGTTGCTTTCTTTCTTCGCGCCGAGGTCACCAAAGGCAGGGATGGAGAAGAGATTCTTCCCATAACTTACGACGACAACTATGTGACTGTGTTTCCCCACGAGCAGCGGATTATAACCGCAAATTTCGATAGATCATTACTTCACGGCCAGCTTCCGCGCGTGCGAGTGGAAGGGTTCAACACTGAAAGTAAGGTGTCTTCGTTCGGAGTTGTAACGCAATAGCTAGCCTGGACACAACGACAGCGCATTGCCCGAGCAATAAATGATCCTGTGAACTAAACGCGTCAGTTTTTGCCCCTAATCGAATTCGAATAAAAAAATCGAGTACCCGGAGCAGACTGCCCTTATGTGTCTCTGGCTTTCCAACCTTCCGCGCAGTTCCACCCACCTCGCTTTGTTGATCATCTTTAGCTTTACCGGTGTCCACGGATGGGCGCAGTCCACACCACTCCGGGTCGCCGTGGTTGGACTCGAGCACGGCCACTTAGAAGGCTTTCTGGACGCGTTGCCACAGCACACGGACGTGGAGCTGGTCGGAATTGTTGATGCAGATAGAGCGCTTGTCGAAAAGTACGCGACGAAATACTCGCTGAATCGCAGCCTGTTTTATCCGGAACTCGGCGCAATGGTTGCTGCGCGCCATCCAAGAGCCGTGGTTGTGTTTACCAGCATCGGCCAGCATCGGCACGTGATCGAACAGGCGGCGCAGCTTGGGGTTTCGGTGATGGTGGAGAAACCGCTGACGATCTCACTCGACGATGCTTTGGCCATCCGTAGCATCGCGCGTGAACACCACGTTGAGGTGCTGGTGAACTACGAGACCACCTGGTACGCGAGCAACCGGGCGGCCTACGACGACTTGGTACAGGGCAAACTGGGCGAGATTCGTAAGGTGGTAGTGCATGACGGGCACCGGGGTCCACAGGAGATAGGTGTGCCACCCGAGTTTCTTCGATGGCTCACCGATCCCGTGCAGAGC
>JALYIM010000283.1 GCA_030775785.1 Acidobacteriota bacterium | reverse complement strand
GCAAGGTTGCTGAGCGCTACTACGCATATCAGAACAACGATAGTGTAAATGTTTTTCATCTAGTTACTTTTCTTTCTGGGAGGCAAGCGTTCGATATCAGTTCGTAGCTTTCCTGGAAAGCGAACCGGTGTATCCGGCCTCTCGTCTTCTTCATTGTCACCTTTTTGTCGCATGGTGACAACAGCGCCGTCAATGAAATTTGAAATGATTAGTCTCACCGCGCGGCCGGGGTAACACCTGCACCGTCAAAACGTAAACGCCAACGTTGCCAGCAAAATTGCCAGCAAACTGCAGTGAAAGAGCACGCGCGAGCACTGACCGAGTTCGCTTGATTAGCCTGGCAATCCTGTTTAGATCGCTTTCAAACAGGGGAACACACCGCCGAGTCCTACCTCTGGAGCCACACTATTATCGCCTCACAACGAGGCGGTTCTCCAGCCGGCAGGACCGTTTTGGGGACCAAATGCCAGCAGAACGAGCACGGAGAAACAATTCGTGCGAACTCTGCCAGCACTCCGCGACTACTCCGTAACGGACAAAATTCAGCGCGTCGACGCACATCAAGTCGGAGCAGGTTAGTGTTCGCCGATGTTCACCTTCAAAACCTTAACCCTACAACCGCCTCGTGGTTTGCCGCGACCAAATTGTGCGAAAGGCCGATAGTAGAAAGGTTGGACGGGGCCTTCCGTTACCGACTTCCAAGGGTCAATGTGCCTATCGTTGGCCGCCAATGATTGCCAATCCCCTCGCTCCAAAGAATGTCGTCGCGTTTGAGGTCGACTCGGATTGCGCGAGGTTGTGCTCCTTCGCCCGGGCCGAGAATCCCCGCCTTTCTATCTCGATGAAAGTGCATTGGCCAGTTTGAAGCTGAAATTCAACCGGCGTCCAGCAACGTTCTTACTCTGGTTTTCAGGTCCGATTGGTCGCCTTTCGAACTTGCACGGTGAGCCTCGAGGCCGGCGGATTCGCAAGATGCTCAGTCTGGAGCTGGGTGAGGTAAGATTGGTCTGGTTTCGAAGCCCAGAATTCGAACACGCCACTTATTGACCGATCGCAGCCCTGAGATTGTCCCATGCGTTTTGAACCAGGCCTCGGCGGCGCGGGTCCGCAACCTTAGCAATCATTGCGCGCAATTTCTTCTTGGAGAAACTCCGCGGCAGTTCGAGCTCCGGCAGCCTAGAAAATAAACGGGATCGGCCAGGGCTAAGGTAGAAAAAGTCGAGTAAGGCTTTTTCAGGGGATGCGATTTGCACCCCATCGGAACCCGTCGATTCGTATCCAAAAAAGAAGTCAGGAGCGACCTGATGCAAAGAAACAACCCCTACCGGCGTCGACCATCGGCGGGTTTTCGCTGCCGTTACGGCGTAAATCACCTGCGGGATTTGAGAGATCATCCCGTGGTGAAAAAGGGCAGTCTGCAGTGAAATGTAAGCAGGATACGGTGCGGCCAAATGTTGCGGCAGCGCCATGGGATTGACTCTCTCGCCCAAAGCCCAGCGGCCCCGCGCCAAGTGAAAGAGCAGACCGTTCTTCGCAAGTCGAGTCGCCACCATGTTTGTCGCAGCCGTGCTTAGCTTCAGTACGGCCCCAATATCGCCGGTCGTAAAAAAAGGGGTGCCGAGTTCGCGCAGACGTCCCAGTGCCTCGGATTGATTCATTGCGCCTCCCTTTCAAGCGCATCCACCACTTGCTCTTGCAGTGCGTCCCACGCGTCAGCCGTTCCGTAGTATTCCTGCCATTCAGGGGGGAGGTAGGCGACAACTTGAGCCTTGAATTCATCAAAACCGATCGAGAGCGCTCGGTCGCAGGCTAAAGAAACTTCCCTGTGCAGTTTCTTGCCGTCGTCTGGTCGTCGGACGCCAGCATCAATCAAGAATTTCAGATCAAAGACATCCCGCGCCTGGGTTGCGCTGCGGTGGGCAAGCGCGCTCACTTTCTGGAGAAAAGCAGTCTCTTTGCGGTAATGATTGACAAGGATAGGCATTAGCCCGTAGTCCCCGACGATTTGTCCGTTGACCGGCTCCAAGACCGCGCCGGCATCAATCCGGCGCCGGGAAAATTCAATCTTGGTGGGCGCTTCCTGACCGGTCTCCCCGAGCTGGATCCGGACCTTCCATCGTTGGACGGTGTCGGTCTGTTTGGGAGCAGACCACTCGATAATCGAGAGGCGCTGAGCGCGCAGGATTTTAGTGAACCCTGGCGACTCAAGAATCGTGTCCACATTTTTTCGCAATGTCGCGCGGGCAATTGTTCGCACATCGAAATCGATGTCCTCGGAGTAGCGGATGCTTCCTAAGAAAAACCGTAGATTGCATCCCCCTTTGAGGACGCAGAGTTCCTTGGGAACCCGCGCCCCCAACTGACTGAGCAGCAAGAGATGAAATCGTTCGATGGCCTGCAAAACCTCAACCATAGATATTGCTCCTAATCAACATATGCGTTGATTACAAGCAATATCTCTGCCTTGGCGACTGTGCGGGAAACACAACCTTTCGCGCGCTCTATTTCATGTATTACAATTTCTGCCGGATTCATCAGACGTTTCGCGTTACCCCGGCAATGGAAGCGGGCGTTTCCGATCGTGTTTGGAGTCTCGACGAAGTCATTGCGTTACTGTAAATGTCTCATTCATGAAAATTGTTACCTTCCTTAAGAATGCCACTCGTCCCGGGGAAGTTAAACGAGCAAATTGAAAAATCGATCGAGCAGGATTCCAAAGGTTAGCCTGCCCAT
>JALYIM010000282.1 GCA_030775785.1 Acidobacteriota bacterium | reverse complement strand
GTCGCTGGTAGCCCTGACTTTTGGAGTTCAAGATGGTACGTCCGGAGTCGTTCGCGAAGTTACCCTTCTCGCGAGGCCGGGCGCGGAATTTACTTTCAACGGTAAAGTCACGTTCATAGATCTCTCGAAGAAGATGATTGCCCTGGACAACGAAACCGACAATAAGAATTACGAAGTTTATTTCGATTCATTGCCTGCAACCATGTTGCAAGGTTTGCGGGAAGGATCTGAAGTGGCAATTTCCGCGGTCTTTAACGGCACCCGCTACGTCGCCCGTAAATTCGAAATGGCTCAGACCCAGCAGCCATAGCCTTCCGCCTTCCAATCACTCGTGCTTGTCAAACTTTAAAGTGGAGAAACTCGTTGCATGGTTGCATCAAACAAAATCGAAGCCATTAAGAAAGAGATTGCGATACTCGCTTACGACAGCAAGTCTTCAACCACTCTCATGACGGGAATTGTCGAGCTGCTCCAATCCCGCTTGCTGAAATACAACTGGGTAGGCTTCTACATGCTGAGTCCGAATTCAGACCCGCCCATGCTGGTATTGGGTCCCTACAAAGGCGCCATGACCCCTCATACACACATCCCGCTCAATCAGGGAATTTGCGGAGCTGCCGCTTCGACCGGAAAGACTGTGGTGGTGGACGACGTGAGCAAAGATCCCCGCTATCTTGCATGTTCTCTAGAAACGAAGTCCGAGATTGTGGCCCCCATTTTCGCCGGCGGTAAAGTTGTAGGCGAACTCGATATTGACAGCCATTTCCTCTCCGCCTTCAAAGACGAAGATCGCGAACTGACCGAATACTGCGCCGCGACAGTGGGGAAATTTGTGGAGAGGCGTCCCTCTTGAACCTTGCGAACATTTTGTTCGGTCATTTTCGGATCATGCTGGAAGTATGAAACGCGTAGTCGCAGCATTAATTCTGAAAGACCGTCAAATACTTATCTGCCAGCGAACGCGCCATCAGGTAATGCCTCTTAAATGGGAATTCCCCGGCGGCAAGATCGAAGAAGGCGAACAGCCTCGAAGCGCCCTGCGGCGCGAGCTGGAAGAAGAGTTAGGCATTGACGCGGTCATCGGCGACGAGGTCGCGCGTATTCAGCACCAATATCCGAGTGGAAACTCTGTTGAGCTGCGTTTCTTTACCGTGCGCGAGTATGGCGGAGAAATGGAAAACAGGATCTTCCGCGACGTCCGTTGGGTTCACCCCACGGAGCTACCGTCATTCGACTTTCTCGAAGCCGATTCGGAACTAGTAAAAGATTTGGCCTCCGGGAAATTAATCTAATTTACGAATCGTCACTCGACACGGGATGTCATCGTGACGCCGCGCAAGCTTTCGGTTGCGAAGATTTGCCAAGGAAGGATTTCTGTCTTTGCACCCTAACATGTCCAAAACAATGCAGAAGTCATTCGTCAGGAGTTACACGCCACCCGAACCCTGGCGTGGTCTCTCCCCTCGTGCTATAGATTGAATGTTCTGGAGCGACAATTCGTGCCCAGTTGATGGAACCCATCCATGCGCATCCTCATCGTGGAAGACGAACCTCGCTTGGCGGAAAACATCGCTCGCAGCCTGCGAGAAGGCGCGGGTTATGCGGTAGATATCGCCAATGATGGACAAGAGGGTTTGTTCCTGGCCGAGTCCGACGCTTACGACACGATTCTGCTCGACTTGATGCTCCCGAAGCTCGACGGCTTAAATCTGCTGAACAAAATTCGGCAGGCTAAGCAGCGCACCCCCGTGTTGGTTCTGACTGCCCGCGATGACAAGGAATCAATTGTTGCCCTGTTGAACGCCGGAGCTGACGATTATCTGACCAAGCCATTCGACCTTGGCGAATTGATGGCGCGAACCAAAGCTCTCATACGCCGTGGCAAGGGCCAGCCTTCGCCGGTATTGACAATCGCCGATTTGAAATTGAATACCGTGGACCATAGTGTTGAGCGAGCCGGCAACGCAATCGTGCTGACCGCCATGGAGTATCGGGTCATTGAGTATCTCGCACATCGTCCCGGTGCCGTAGTCTCGAAAACTGAATTGCTCGAGCATCTTTACGACTACAACTGGGAGAAGTTCAGCAACGTAATCGAAGTGTATATTTCCGGATTGCGCCGCAAGTTGGATGATGGCTCCGCGAAAAAATTGATTCATACGATACGAGGCCAGGGCTATATTTTGCGGGATTAATTGAGATGTTGCAAAATTCCATTCAACGACGATTAGTCACCAGCGTAGTTTTTTCCCAGACACTGTTGGCTGTGGGTTTGCTGTTTGCAGGTGTCTTCTACACCCAGCGCCGTTTGCTCTCGACGCTCGATGCGGGAATTCAGGGGCGGGCCATGAGCGTGGCTGCGCTCGTGCGATACAAGGAAGACAAATCTGGGAACGTCTACTTTGACAACACCTTGATGCCTTCCTCGATTGACCCCAACCATCCCGATATATTTGCGGTTTGGACAGAGAGGTCGGGGCTGTTGCTGCATTCGTCGAACTGGCCCGCGTCGCTTGATATCCCGTCGCCGGGCCACACCAAGAATTGGAATTTTAAGTCGGGCAAGATTCGCTACCGTGCCATGCGACTGGCTTCCCTGCCGGTGCTGGACCGCGAGGAAGCGGTAGGATTTCAGCCGCAAACGATAACAATTATTTACGCCGCGCCTTTGCACCGGACCAACGAGCAATTGCAACGTGCAGCCGCTTTCATCGCAATAGCGAGTTTATTGCTCCTGGGGATTACCGGGCTGTTGGCACTTTGGGGAATTCGCCGGGCATTGCGCCCGCTGCAACAGCTAGCTGCGGATGCAGCTCTTATCTCGACCCAAAACTGGGAACTTCATCTGCCGCAGGAATCGCAGCAATTGGAGGAATTAAGTCCGCTCACCCAGTCCATGACCACCATGCTGGCGCGCCTTCAGCGCTCATTCGAACAGCAAAGGGAATTCATGGGGAATGCCGCCCACGAGTTAAAAACTCCGGTGGCTGTTCTGAAATCTACGCTGCAATCTCTGTTGCAACGGCCACGATCGTCCGATGAATATAAAAGAGGTCTCGAGCTTTCGCTGGAGGATTTAGAGAGGCTCGAGCGCCTTGTCCAATGGATGCTTCGGCTCGCACGCGCGGAACAACGAGGACAAGGCGCTGGCAAGGGACAACCGCAGACAGTGGACGTAGCTGCAACCTGCGAAGAGGCGATTGCGCGCATCCGCAGCCTGGCCGAAGCGCAGGACACAGAAATTCTTTTCTCAAACAAAGGCTCTGGGCAATTAGAGGCTGACCCTGAGGATTTGCAACTGGTTTGGACAAATATTCTGGAGAACGCAGTGCGCTACAGTCCAAGGGGTAAGCCGATCGAGATGTCGGTTGCAAAAAACAATGGCTCGACCCGCGTGATCGTGGAAGATCACGGTGCCGGTATCCCAGAGGCCGACTTGCCTCACATCTTCGAACGCTTTTACCGCGGCGATCCCTCGCGCACGAGGACTAGTGGCGGGTTTGGGCTGGGGCTTGCGATCGCCAAAGCTCTAGTGGAAGCCTACGGAGGTTCCATTACCGCCTCCAGCGCTCCGGGAGAGAGTACCCGCCTGACAGTTGAACTGCCTGCAAAAGTTTTCACTCAGCAATAAATAGCTATTTTCCTTCAGCCTGCCTTAAGCTTTGTTGCGGGATTATGCAGACCGTTGAAACGAAGCTCTAGGGTGAATCTCATGGAAAGAATAAATTCGCCTCGGCACCGAGAATGTGATCGCCGCCTAAATTCGGCGTTGGTGCTGCTTTTATTTGCGATGGGCAGCACGTTCGCGAGCAGCCAGACTGCAACGAGCAATCTGACGCTGACCACGGATGCGCACGCCGGAACAACTCAACCTGCAGGCTCCGCGCCTCTCACCGTCACTTTGCAAGACGCGCTTCAGCGTGCACAAAAAAACAGTCCGGAATACCGCACAGTACTGACCGAGGTTGGCATCGCGAAAGAAGATCGAGTCCAGAGCCGCGCGGCTTTACTGCCTAGTGTGAATTACAACGCGCAATTCTTATATACGCAAGGCAATGGCACTCCGGCTGGACGGTTCATCGCGAACAATGGCGTTCATGAGTATCTCAGTCAGGGGAACGCTCACCAGGTCTTCTCGCTCGACAACATTGCCGAATATCGCCGCACCCGCGCCGCCGAAGCGGTGGCCAAAGCCCGCGCCGAAATTGCGAAACGCGGATTAGTCTCGACTGTAATCCAGGCTTATTACGGATTTGTAATAGCCCAACGAAAGTACGCGAATTCGCAGCGCGCGATTGGTGAAGCACAACATTTTTTTGACGTCAGCCAGAAGCTCGAGAACGGCGGCGAAGTGGCGCACTCGGATGTTGTTAAGGCGCAACTTCAGTTGGAACAACAAAAGCGTGACTTGGCGGAATCAGAGTTGGAAATGAATCGCAGCCACCTGGAACTTGCGATATTGATCTTCCCTGACTTTAATGAAAATTTCTCCGTTGTGGATGACCTGCAGACGCCTCAAGCCCTCCCCGGTTTTACGGACGTGCAAGGGTTGGCGGCCAAGAACAATCCACAACTCCGCGAGGCTGTCGCCGCCTTGCGGGAAGCGGGGCAAGGGGTTTCGAAGGCCTGGAATGGCTTCCTTCCTGCCCTGACGCTGGATTATTTTTACGGAATTGACGCCAATCGTTTTGAGACAAGCACGAACGATATTCGCAACCTTGGATACGCAGCTCAGGCCACTCTGCAGTTTCCCATTTGGAATTGGGGAGCAAATGTCAGTCATCTCAAACAGGCGGGCCTGAAGCGTGACCTTGCACACTTGCAGCTGAGCTTCGCGCAACGAAAATTGATCGCGGACTTGCGAACGTTTTACGAGGTTGCAAGTAGTGCACGTTCGCAACTGGATTCGCTAGCACGTTCTGCCGAGCTAGCCGAGGAAAGTCTCCGCCTCACAACCTTGCGCTATCAATCTGGAGAGGCCACGGTGCTCGAAGTTGTAGACGCGCAGAATACCTTTACACTCTCTCGCAATGCCTTCAGCGACGGACAGCTAAAATATCGGCTCTCCCTCTCTGGCCTGCAGACTTTGACAGGAAACTTTTAATGACCATTCGACTCAAAAAGAGATCGTTGATAGTTGCGTGCGCGACGTTAATCCCACTTTCGTCTTTGCTTCTGCTTGAATCATGCTCCAAGGAACCGGCTGAAAAAGAAACGCCCGTGCCGGTCCAGGTAGTGGCCGTCGAGAAAACTACCTTGGAGCAGAAGGTGACGGCCCAGGCAGTCCTGTTCCCTCTCCAACAATCCGCGATCGTGCCTAAGATCACCGCTCCCGTAAAAGCGTTCAAAGTGAAGCGCGGCACCAAAGTACGCAAAGGACAACTGTTGGCCGTGCTTGAAAATCAAGACCTTGCGGCTGCCGCACAAGACACGCGCGGCACCTACGACCAGGCCCAAGCCACTTACCAGACCACCACGGCCGCAGACGTGCCACAGGAAATGCAGAAGGCGCAACTCGATGCGGAAGCCGCGAAGAAGTTGATGGACGCACAAGAAAAGATTTACGCCAGCCGCCAAGACTTGTTTCAACAAGGCGCCCTCCCCCGCAAAGAATTGGACCAGGCTGGAGTAGATGTCACCAATTCGCGCAATCAATATCGGATCGCACAAAAGCATCTCGAAGATCTGCAGTCCATCGGCAGACAGCAGGCATTGAAAGGCGCAGCAGGACAACTGGAATCTGCCAAAGGAAAATATTTAGGAGCCGAGGCACAACTCAGTTACTCGGAAATTCGTAGTCCGATTGATGGTGTTGTTACTGACCGTCCTCTGTATCCCGGCGAGATGGCAGCCGCTGGTGCCCCCCTGATAACGGTGATGGATCTTTCACAGGTGATCGCTCGTTGCCACATCCCACAGCCTGACGCAGCGCTGCTCAAAGTCGGCGACAAATCTACCGTGCAGGTCCCCGGGCTGGATGAGCCGGTAGAGGGAAAAGTCACCATCGTAAGTCCAGCGCTCGACCCTAACAGCACGACGGTGGAAGTGTGGGTCCAGATTAAAAACGCCAAAAGGCAACTAAAACCTGGTACCAGCGTCACGGTTTCCATGCTATCGAAGACTATCCCCGATGCGTTGGCTATTCCGGTGGCGGCGTTGTTAACCGACGAAGACAAAAAGACCTCGGTAATGCAGGTCACTGCCGACAATCGCGCGCACAAAAAGATCGTGAAGACTGGGATTCGGGACGAGGACCAAGTTCAGATCGTCGAAGGCCTTCAGGCAGGAGACAGAGTTGTTTCGCCGGGCGCTTACGGTCTGCCTGACAACGCAAAGGTCGAAGTACAAGCTCCCGAAAAAGCCGATGACAAAGATAAAGCTGACGACAAGGAAAAATCAGGGGACAAAGCGGACGACAAGAGCAAACCAGGCGAGAAAGATGAAAAGTAGTTCCGCGAGGCATTAACAGGACGCGTCCGCGTCCCGCCGCGAGAACACTTTGGAACTCAAGTGAATGTAGGAACGCGAAAGACCAAGTAGATTATGCCGATCATTGCCAAAGACAATCCGCCAAGTAGCGTGAAAGAAGAGAGCAAGGCACCACAGTACTGGTTCGCTCGCCATTCGCGTTCGGTCATTTTTTTAATTGTGACTTTGGCATTGTTGGGTGGCTATCTGGCTCTGACCATCCCGGTTTCAGTTTTCCCAGATACAAATTTCCCTAGAATTCTCATCAGCGTAGATAACGGCGTAATGCCGATTGATCAGATGATGGTCACCATTACCCGTCCGCTTGAGGAGGCAGTAAATAGCGTTCCGGGACTTCTCAGTGTTCGGTCAATCACGAGTCGCGGGTCGGCAGAAATTGATCTGTACCTTGACTGGAAAATTGACATGTTTCAAACACTGCAATATGTCAACTCGGCGCTTTCCAGAGCGCAGCCTGATCTGCCACCCAGTGCCAAGGTCGAAGCCCATCGGATGACCTTCGCGAGCTTTCCGATCATTGGTTACAGTCTCACTTCGGATAGCGTACCTCCCACTCAGTTATGGGAAACCGCGACTTACCTGATCAAGCCGCGAATCAACCGTCTTGACGGTGTGTCAACAGTACTAGTTCAAGGTGGCCAGGAACCCGAGTTTCATATTGTTCCCGACAGCGCCAAGTTACTTATCGCGGGAGTCACCGTCACCGACATCCTCGATAGCGTGCGCCGCACTAACTTAATAGACTCGCCTGGATTGCTGGAGGAAAATCATCAGCTTTACCTTGGATTGATCAGTGGGCAGTTACAGAACACCGAGCAGATTTCCAACACCATCGTCAAGACAACTCCGGGTGGAATTCCAATCCGAATTGGAGATGTGGCATCCGTCGTGAAAGGCGTAAAGCCGGTTTACACGATTGTGACCGCGAACAAAAAACCCGCGTTGCTCATTAACGTGAACCGTCAGCCAGAAAGCAACACAGTTCAAGTCGCAAATGAAGTCCATGCAGAGATGGATCGTATTCGCAAGACTTTGCCGGCGGGAATTGATATTCGGCCATTCTACGATCAGTCTTTAATCGTAAATGAATCCATAAAGAGCGTTAGGGATTCGATTCTTCTCGGGTTGATTCTCGCGTCAATTATCCTTGTCGTTTTTCTGCGTGACTGGGGAACCTCGATCGTAGCCGGGCTTGTCATCCCCGTAACAATCTCGTTGACGTTCATTGCGCTCAAAGTATTGGGCGAAAGCTTCAATCTCATGACGCTCGGCGGCCTGGCCGCTGCTGTTGGGCTCGTCATTGATGATGCCATCGTGGTAGTTGAGAATATTGTCTTGCACCGCGATGCTGGCCAGGGTCGCCTGGAAGCCATACAAAAAGCTCTTCAAGAAATAACCATTCCATTAATTGGGTCAACGATTACTCCCATCGTTGTCTTCCTGCCCCTCATTTCAATCACCGGTGTGACAGGAACCTTTTTCCGTGCGCTAGCAGTTACCATGGGAGTTTCGCTGCTTACTTCCCTGGCTCTCGCGCTTACTTGGACGCCAAATCTCAGCCAGTACTTCATAAGAGGCAAGCGCCACTCACACTCAAACAACGCTGCGCCCAGCGCCCAAGACGATGCCCAACAAGATGAGGTGAGTAGACTACTCGCCGCCGAGGAAGCTTCGGTGAGCGGCTTCTTTTTGAAAATCGTCAATTTTCATGAGAAGTGGCTGAGCCGCGCATTGCGTCATCCGGTGTGGCTTTTGGGGCTTAGCCTCGTCTTAATCGCGGTTTCGTACGGCTGCTACAAGTTTCTCGGATCAGACTTGCTGCCGGAAATGGATGAGGGTGGTTTTGTCATTGACTACATCATGCCGGCGGGCAGTTCGCTTGCGGAGACGGACCGCGTTGTCAGCCACGTTGAGCAGATGTTACGCGAAGTTCCGGAAGTTGAAGGCACTTCCCGTCGCACGGGGTTGCAGTTGGGGTTAGCGTCCGTTACCGAAGCTAACACCGGTGACATTGTGGTGAAGCTCAAGGACAAGCGAAGCCGCGCCATTGACGACATCATCTCGGACGTCCGTACCGACATCAAAGCCCAAGAGCCTGCACTGGACGTGGAGTTTATTCAGGTCTTGCAGGACATGATTGGCGATCTTACCAGCGCACCTGAGCCAGTCCAGATCAAGCTGTTCGCAGAAGACCCAGGCCTGCTCGCCAGTTGGGCACCGAAGGTCGCGGATTCGATCACAAAGGTGAAGGGTGTAGTTGACGTCCTTAACGGGATAGATAACACCATCAGCGGTCCCGCTTTTATGTTCCAAGTCAATCCGTCGGTTGCCGCGCGGGCTGGATTTACCCCTGAAGAAGTTGCTCTGGACGCTGCCGCCATCCTTGAGGGAGAGCCCGCACCGACCCCGGTCATCAATAACAGTCGCGCCTACACACTGCGTATACGCTTTCCTGACGCAAGCCGAGGCTCTCTCGACACGATGCGAAATACCTTGCTCGTTAGTGCGAGTGGTAAGACTGCCACCCTCGGCTCGCTGGCGGAAATCACGACTCTGCCAGGTCAAACCGAAATTCGGCGTGAAAACTTGCAGCGCCAGGTTGCCGTTACTGCGAGGCTTGAAGGAGTGGACTTGGGAACCGGAATCGGCGGAGTGCAAAAGGCGGTCAACGATTTGCATCTGCCTTCGGCCATTCGTGTGGAGTACGGCGGCACATTCCAAGAGCAACAAAAGAGCTTCCACGACCTCGTTTTAGTGTTGGTGCTGGCGATCGTGTTGGTCTTCATTGTCCTGCTATTCGAGTTCGGCACTTTCGCCGCGCCCATAGCTATTCTTGCTTCGGCGTTGCTCTCTACTTCGGGCGTTTTTATCTCACTGCTGGTAACCAAGACCACGTTCAATATTTCTTCTTTCATGGGAATGATTATGGTCATCGGCATTGTTGCGAAGAACGGAATTCTCCTTCTCGATGCCGATCAAAAATTCCGCGAGCACGGATACTCGGCGGAAAAGGCGATCTTACAGGCGGGCCGGCGCAGGCTGCGTCCTATCGTCATGACAGCGTTGGCGACGTTGGCCGGTATGCTTCCACTCTCATTCGCCATTGGCGCGGGCTCGCAAATGCTGCAACCTTTAGCGATTTCAGTTATAGGCGGAATCGTAATATCGCTGGTTTTATCGCTCATCATCACGCCTGCCGTCCACTTCTACATGACGCACGACTCAGCCGAGAGAGCTGAGGATAGTTATGCACCGGCAGATGCCTAACTGCAAAGGCCGCCTCAATCTCGATGAATGAATTTCACTAAGGAGAACAAAATAATGCTTCGAAAGCTCTGGATCGCAGCTTTTCTACTGGTGGTATCGATTGCTGCCTGCGCGCAGCAATACAAAGTGTCTGGAAAGATCTCTTTGCCGGGCGAGGGTGTGGGCTGGGATTATCTTTTTGCGGATTCCGAAAACCGAACTCTGTATGTCTCCCACGGTAGCGACGTCAACCTGGTTGATCTTGATTCCGAGAAGCCAACGACCACGATTGGCGGTATGAAGCGCATCCATGGAGTTGCCGTGGCGAATGATTTAGGACGCGGATTCATCAGCGATGGCGGCGACAACTCCGTCGTAATTTTCGATCTCAAATCACACGCCGTCCTGCAGAAAGTAGCGGTCGGGACCAATCCTGACGGAGTTTTGTACGATCCTTCCAGCAAAAAAGTATTCTCCTTCAATGGGAAGAGTAAAGATGTAACGGTCTTAGACGCGGCTACCGGCAAAGTTCTAGCAACGACTCCGGTGGGCGGCAAGCCTGAATTTCCAGTCTCTGACGGCAAAGGCAACGTATACGCCAATATTGAAGATACCCACGAGATCATTCAGATTGATTCCGCCACGATGAAAGTAAGATCTCGCTGGCCGATGGCAGAGTGCGAAGAGCCAACTGGCTTAGCCATGGATTTACCCGGTCGCCGTCTTTTCTCCGTATGCGCAAATAAGAAAATGGAAGTCGTGGACGCTGACAGCGGCAAGGTAGTCGCGACTGTTGCCATCGGCGACGGGCCAGACGCGGTTGTCTACGACGCGGATCGCAAACTGATTCTCTCTTCGAACGGAGACGACGGCACGCTGACGGTGGTGCATCAAGATGGTCTCGATAAATACACCGTGCTGCAAAATCTCGCTACGGAGAAGCGGGCGCGAACACTGGCGCTGGACCAGAAAACCCACAAAGTCTATCTTGCGTCGGCCGAGATGACTCCCGCACCGGCGCCAACTGCAACCGATCCCAAGCCGCGTCCTAAGATCGCGCAAGGAACCTTCCATCTGATTGTTGTTTCCCCCGGGAGCTAAAGAACTAGCTGGCGACTTTGTGCAGAGTTGAAAACCAGGCCAGACTAAGGGCGACCATAACTATCGTGGTCGCCCAAGCCACAACGTTGTATAGGCGCGAGTTTACGTGCTCGCCCATCAAGTCCTTCTTATTCACAAGCAACAGCATGAAGACCAGCACGAAGGGCAAAACGATTCCGTTTACCACCTGCGACAAAATAGAAATCTTCACCAGCGGCAGATCGGGGATAAGAATCACTCCCGCTCCGGTTGCGATCAGGATCGTGTATAGCCAGTAAAAAACCGGTGCCTCGCTGAATTTCTTCCCGACGCCTGACTCGAACCCTAATCCTTCACAAACCGTGTAGGCGGTCGAAAGCGGCAGAATTGATGCCGCAAATAGCGATGCATTGAACAATCCAACCGCAAACAGAATGTAGGCGTAGTCGCCTGCCAGTGGCCGCAGTGCCTGGGCGGCGTCCTTGGCGTCGGTTACGTTGCGGAACCCATGCACGTAGAGCGTGGCGGCGCAGGCGACGATAATGAACCATGCCACAACGTCGGTGAATACGCAGCCAACAATAACGTCCAAACGCGAGGCTTTGTATTGCCGCCGGGTCACTCCCTTTTCGACGATGGAAGCCTGCAAGTAAAACTGCATCCAAGGTGCAATCGTTGTTCCCACCACGCCGATCACCATGTAGAGATAGTCCTGGTGAAGGAACATTTCTTTCTGCGGCGGCTTGACGGTCGCGACGATTGCATCCAGCCACGCGGGTTTCGCCAAGACCCCGGCGATGATGTAGGTCACATAGAAAAACGAAGCTGCGAGAAATACCTTTTCCACGGTCTTGTATTGCCCCTTTACCACAATCAGCCATACTATTAGGGCACAAATCGGGACAGTGGCGTATTTCGATAGTCCGAAGAGTTCCAGGCTGCCGGCAATCCCAGCGAATTCGGTGACGATATTGCCGAAGTTGACTACCACGAGGCCGAGCATCATGAAAAACGTGATGCGGAAGCCATATTCCTCGCGAATCAAATCGCTAAGGCCCTTGCCAGTCACCGCCCCCATGCGGGCGCATATTTCCTGAACCACGATCAAAGAGATGGTGATCGGGATCATGGTCCAGAGCAGCAAGTGCCCGAACTGCGCTCCCGCCGCGGAATACGTCCATATGCCTCCGGCATCGTTGTCCACGTTAGCGGTAATGAAACCGGGACCCACCACGGCAAAGAACAGCACGATCTGGATCTTCCAGCGCCTAAGAAATTTCATTGGTGGTGCTTTCGGGAACTGCAACAGTGGTTGAGCGACGGTTCAGAATAAATGCATGGAGAGAATCTGAACAGGTGGAAAGCGCCAAAAACTAATGAAAAGTTAATAGAGGACTAAACTTGCGCCCGCAACATGCTGATGACGTCATCCGAAGTAATTACCCCGGTGAGTTTCTGATTGTCATCCACGACGGGCAGGGTTACGAGGTTGTATTTGTCGAACAATTCAACGAATTCCTTTTGCCTCTGTTTCGCGTGGCAGAAGATGAGCGGCTCTTGCGTCAAAGACAATAAAGGGGCGGTGGGGGCAGCAAGCACAAGCTTCGCCAGAGGGACGGCCCCCGCCAGCGTGCCCTTGGAATCCACAATGTAAATGGTGCTAACAGTCTCAACCCCGCCCTCAAAGCCTCTCAGGGCTTCGATAGCATCGTTTACCGAAGCTCTCACGTCCAACGCAAGATAGTCGGTGTTCATACGCCCGGCTGCGGTGTTTTCTCCAAATTCAAGAAGCTCCACCATCTCCTTGCGTTCCTGGGGAGCCATCTCCTGCAGAATTTGCGAGCTACGTTCTTCTCCTAAATCGGCCAGCAAGTCAGCGGCCGCGTCCGGATCCATTTCTTCCACAATTTCTGCGGCGCGGTCAGTCTCCAATGACTCCACGATAGATTTCTGTACTTTGGGACTGACTTCCTCGAGCGCATCGGCAGCCAATCCTTCATCGAGAGTTTCGAATACGGCCTCGCGTTCGTCTGGAGCGAGGTTTTCTACAATGTCCGCAATGTCGGCCGGATGCAGACGGGACAGGCGTTCATGGGAGATTTTCAGCTTCACCCGCCGTGCGGGATCGGTTTCGATCAGATCAACAAATTCCCATGGAATGAGACGGGGAGGGATTTGATGGAGTAATGCCCGCAGCGCCGCTGCCGGAACTACCCCCTTCAGAAGACGGCGAACTGCTCCTCGAGCTCCCACATCTACTGCGCCGACCTTCAGCATTGGACGGCTATTCCCCGTCTCCTGATGAAGATCAATGTCGTTTACCCGAACCACCTTGCGCCCGTGGACATCTATGATCTGCTGGTCGAGAAGGTCACGCTCCAGCAGCAGCAGCCCTTCCGAACCATCGGACAGCGGCCAGGATGCGACCGCGCTATCCGTTCTGATCTCTCCATTAACTGAGGTTACGGAGCTGAAAGGAAGCATCCGGTCGCCGGATCTAGTGCGTACAACCAGCATGGCGACACGAGACCGGTCTTCGCCAGGCGTCAATGCCACCTCGCGCACTCGACCACATCGGTTTCCCGAGTCGTCAAAAACGGCGGCGCCCAACAGCTCGGTGAGCGAGACCATGGACATAGTTCTGAGAATGTTATGAGAGCGCAGAAGTGTCAATAGAGAAACGTCGTCATCTTGAAGTTTCGTGACATTGGCGCGAGGCCGTCAACAATCCGACTGATGCGAAAACAGAGTACGCTTCTCGTTGACATTTACGCATGGGAAAGGGCAAACTACCGAATCCGCTGCTCGCGGCGATCTCGCTCCATAGGCGCCTGAAGCAATGCTTTTGGATTCACGGTCCAGTTTCATGCACGCTTCCACATCTTTCGTTGCGATCAAGTAACCCATGACCGAAGACCGGGTCTCCTACACTTTCGATTCAACGCTGAAAACGGTAGACAACGCGGAACAGGAGGCCAGTCGCATTGCAACCGAAGCCGGCTTCGATGAAGACCAGGTCATGCAAATCTCCATGGCGGTACGGGAGGCCGCGGTCAATGCAGTCCTTCATGGCAACGCCTACGATCCCGGCAAAAAGGTATCGTTAGACTTTGAAACTACTGTGGATGATCTGATCATTACGATTCGCGATCAAGGGAAGGGTATGGATCTGGCAAGAATTCCCGATCCGCTGGCTCCTGAAAATTTATTGAAGACCTCAGGCCGCGGAATTTTTTTAATACGCTCATTTATGGATGAAGTACAGATTTATCCGTCACGCACCGGTACCGAAATTAAACTCGTCAAACACGTCCACGGACCAGCCGGGGACGCTAAGGAGGCTTCTCAGTGAGCATGAAGACCAGTGTTCGTCAGCTAGATGGGGTAACCATTGTGGATTGCAGTGGCCGCATAACTTTGGGTGAAGGTAGCGTGACGTTGCGCGATACAGTTCGCGAGCTACTTGCCAAAGGGCAGAAAAAAATCCTTCTCAACCTCGCGGATGTTAATTACATAGACAGCTCGGGTATCGGTGAACTGGTCAGCGCCTACACCACGGTGCGCAATCAGGGCGGAGAGCTGAAGCTCTTGAAGTTAACCAAGAAAGTGCACGACCTGCTGCAGATCACCAAACTCTACACCGTCTTTGACGTGAAGGATGACGAGGCGGCTGCAGTCAAGGCATTTAATTAGAGATTGACTCACTGAATCTCATTCTGGAAGGCCGGCGTTCCAACGCCGGCCTGCAATCTCTATAATGCCGTCCGTTTTTGGGAACAAATCCGCTTTTTTTTGCCTTGTCACTGCTTAAATCCTCCCACCTTCCTACAATGGCTCCGTAACCCTTGCTTTCTTCTAAAAAGGAGGCTGGCTGTGCATATTCATCCAGTTTCAGTTCCGCTAACCTTATTGCTTCTAGTCCACCTGGGAGCCTCGACTTATTCTCAAGCTGAATGCCTGTCGCCCGACGACGCAATTGAACATGTCGGAGAGACACAATGCGTCAGTGCAACGATTGTCACTGTGGAACGCGACGACAGCGGAGCCACCGCCCTCCGCCTATGTGAAGATTCCCAACATTGCGGACTAACTGCGGTGATTGCTCCCGGAGATTTGCCGCGCTTTAAAAATCTGGAGAAGCTGATTGGGAGCAGCGTTGAAATTCACGGAAAATTGCAAGCGGTTGGCGGGCGTATACAAATCGCGCTGCAAGAACGAGGGCAGCTACGACCACAACTAGCTTCCGAGAACAAGCCCCTAGCTTTGCCTAGAGAGTACGATGCGGACCATAAAGGAAGTTACAGCGCGGGAAAATTCAGCCATGCGAAAACCGCACATAAAAACGTTAGAAAGAGACAGCCTGCAACATTTCCTGTTGACGTGCCAGAGGACAGCGAAGCCGATTAACTAGCCAGTCGCAAACTAGACCAATCCCTTCCGCAAGGCTTCGAGCGGGTACTTCGTGCCCCTCCATATAACTCCCCGCTGATGGAGTGTGAGAAAAGTAGAACGCAGCAGCGTGTAGACAAATAGCAACGTGCTCACAGGATGCAGGAAAACGTAGTAAAACGGAATCCCGCTCTTCTCCGACATCCCGAAGTAGACACAGAATATGCACGCAAGACTGAGGGCGTAAGGAGCTCGCGCCCATCCGTGCGCAAGCCACACGCCAAGAAATGGCATGAGATTAAGGAAGCCTAATGCAAAGGCCGACGCCACAGCTCTCGGCCATTGAAACGACATGACAGCAAAGAAGTTTTTGGTGAGATTGTTCACCACTCCCATTGCGCCAAACGCCCAGCGGATCGAAATCAGGTCTTTTCCGAAAACGTTTCTTTGCGCGAATCCGGCATTCTTCACGATCTTGCCCAGCTTCATATCATCAATAACTTCAAAGCGGAGCGCTTCGTAGCTCCCAATGGCGTCGTATACTCTTCGCCGGACCAGGTTGAATGCGCCCACTCCCATGTGATCTTTAGTTTTCGGATCTGCTACTTTCCAGGGACGATGCCCGAAGATGAAGAGAGTCTGAAAGAAGGCAATCATCATCTTCTCGCCAGCAGTCTTCATAATCATCCAGGGAAAAACGACCAGGTGGTCAGCGCATTCCGCCTCCGCATAGGCTATCGCCCGCCGCAGCGAATCGGGTCGAAACAGAACATCGGCGTCGGTAAACAACAGCCATTCTCCGGTGGCAGCTTTTCCGGCGGTCCACATGGCGTGGGCCTTTCCGAGCCAACCGTGCGGCAGTTGTTGAATGTGAACGACTTTCAAGCGTGCATTCACGCGGCGGTCGGCGGCTACTTGTTCCATGATTTCGCCGGTGCGATCGTTAGAACGATCGTTTACCGCAATCACTTCGTAATTGTCGTAGTCAAGATTGAGCAGCTGTGAGAGCGAAGCGGCGATGGACACGTCCTCATTCCGTGCAGGGACGATGATGCTAACCTTCGGATGGTGGCCATCTTTAGAGTTGCAATCCCACTCAGGCGAAGAAATATCTGGAATCTTTGGCATCCCTCGGGCAGCGCCTATCAAACGATAAAGCCACGCGAATCCGAGAGTCGTGCCTGTTATCCAATGAAAATAACTCATCCGGCCCGCACCGGGAGGGCGTCCGGATTATCCGCAAATCCAACTTCGGGGGCAAATCGCATTCCGTAGAACAGTATGACAGAAGAAATCATCATCGCCACGATCGGAGCGATGAAAGCCGCCTGCAACGAGCGCTTGTCGGAGATGTATCCCATCAATGCGGGGGACGGGACGTCGCCGAGCAGATGAATAATTAAAATATTCGCAGCAATAGCGGTCGAGCGGATGTGAGCGCCCGTGGAATTAATTAAGGCGGCATTTAAAGGTGCGGTATTCAAGAGCAGCAAAAAAGCGGACAGTGCGATTCCGGGCAGCATTGCACTTCCGGTGGTAAATAGCGCGACGAACATTACCGGAATTCCCAGGGCCATGCTCAACGCCGAAACCAGGTAGTAGGAAGTCTTGGTCCTCCGCAACAAATAGTCTCCCAGCCATCCTCCCGCCAGCGACGCGACGATCCCATCCACCACAATGATCTGGCCAAAGGTCAAATTTGCGGACTCCAGCGAATAGCCTCTTGCGCGAGAGAGAAAAGTCGGCATCCAAACTTGCACCCCGCCCAGAGCGAACGTCATCGCTGCCATGCCGAGCGTGGCCGTCCAAAATGCCGGATTGCGCGCCAGACTTCGAAGGCTGCCCTTCGTGCCTCCCTGCCGTGCGGAATCGAACTGGCCGCGTTTTGGCTCAGGCACAAAAAGAAAAGCCAAGGCCAGAAGAAATCCCGGAATAGCCGCAATGTAAAAGGGAAATCTCCATCCGTGCTCCGGTCCCAGTTTACCGCCCAGGATGTACCCTGCGGCTACCCCGACCGGAATCGCAAGATAGAAAATGCCCAGCACGCGCCCGCGCTTCTCTTCCGGAAATAAATCAGCGACGATGGTCGGAGCAATAGTGACAAAGGTCGCCTCTCCGACACCCACAAGCGTATGGCGTACCAGCAGAGCCCGATAAGTATGAGTCACCGCAGTCAGAAGAGTCAGGCCGCTCCAGGCTATCGCGCCCAACACGATGATTAGCTTTCTGGAATAGCGATCGGCAAGCGGTCCGACAAAAGGCGCAGCCCCCATATAGAAGAGAAGAAAAGCGCTGGTGAGATAGCCGACTTGAGCATTTGTGAGCCGAAATTCCGTCTGCACCATTGGCTGGACGGCGAACAAAACTGACCGGTCAATGTAGTTCAGAAGGTTCAGCGCGGTGAGCAACGCCAGCGCAGTCCGCGGATAGAGTTTCGTTTCGCTCACTTGGGCAGTGAACATATCACCTGCGCTTTTTATCTCTTTCTGGTCGCGGCCACCTCGCTGTAACTGTCGTCGAAATGCCCCCTCGCGGACGAAAGTCTCCCTTCACCTCGGCCCACACTGGACGCGTCCACTTCACGACATCCTCCAGTACCTGGTTAACGATATTTTCTTGGAAGATACCGAGATTGCGAAAGGAGTAAAAATACTCCTTCAGCGATTTCAGTTCCAGACAGCGCTCATCGGGCATGTAACGAACATGGATTATGCCAAAGTCCGGCAGCCCCGTCTTAGGACACACCGAAGTAAACTCAGGGTCATCAATTAGAATTTCGTAACCAGGGAACTGGTTGGGCCAGGTTTCGATCTCCGGAAAATTTTGATCCAAACCGGATTTTGCGTGATCGTCAGTATAGCGGGGAGCTTTTGCCATGGCCTATTTTAACCAGACTGGATAGAGAGAGATTTTTTATAAGCGATATTTTGGGCGATCTGATTTGAACTCTTCCGCAAACTACGAGCATCTAATGGGTTACGTGGAACAGGTGAGTGTGAAGTAGTCACGACAATGATAGATTAATTATTCGATCAATTAATGACAGCACCCCTCAATAACGGAAACTGGTTGTCCCGCCGATGGTGGCCGATCTGGGCTGTAGGCGTCGTTCTCGCCGTAGTATTGCTGGCGTCGTTCATGTCCCGCGGAGAAATTGTTCCTGTCGTCACCGCCACCGTTGCTCGCCATACGATACGAAGCGTAATTTCCACTAACGGTAAGATCGAGCCCGTTCAAAATTTTGAGGCCCACGCGCCGGTAGGCACTACAGTCAAAAAGCTACTGGTCAAGGAGGGCGATCACGTTAGAAAAGGTCAGCTCCTGGTGCAATTGAACGACGCCGAAGTACAGAGCCAAGTAGCACGCGCTCTGGCTCAAGTCCGTTCCTCGCAGGCCGACGTTAGCGCAATCAAGGGCGGCGGTAATCGTGAAGAGCTTTTAACACTCGATGCACAGCTGGTAAAGGCGAGAACCGAGCGCGATACAGCGAAGCGAAATTTGGAAGCGCTCCAACGACTGCAACAGAAATCCGCGGCTTCTCCCGGCGAAGTAAAGGAAGCTGAAGAACAGCTGGAGCGCGCGGAAGCTGATTCAAAGTTATTGCAGCAAAAGCAGAATGACCGATATTCCCAACCGGAAGTCGCTCGCGTGGACGCTCAGACTGAGCAATCAAACCGCGGATACTCCGCTGCCACAGACATCTTGCGTCAGATGAATATCCGCGCGCCATTTGATGGAGTAGTTTATTCGTTGCCAGTCCACCAGGGCGCATATGTAAATCCGGGCGATCTGGTTTTACAGGCAGCAGATTTATCGAAGGTGCTAGTTCGTGCTTTCGTGGACGAGCCCGACATTGGACGACTTGTTCCTGGACAGGTCATCGAAGTTGCGTGGGACGCGCTTCCGGGACGTATCTGGAAGAGCAGTGTCAATGTTGTTCCTGCTGCCGTGAAACTTCATGGAACTAGGAATGTGGGAGAAATTACCTGCGTGGTGGACAACCGAGACTTCAAACTTCTGCCCAACATTAATGTTGGTGTGACGATTGTTACGGCTGAGCATCGTGATGTGATCACAGTGCCACGAGAAGCTGTACGTCAGGACGACAGCAAAACTTATGTCTATCAGATCGTCCAAAACGAACTGCAACACCGCGACATTCAGACTTCTATTTCTAATCTCACGCAAGTAGAAGTGACCTCGGGACTCGTAGTTAACGATGTGGTTGCGTTGACTTCTACCAATTTCAAACCGCTGCGTCCTGGTGTGACGGCGAAGGTGGTCCACTAAGCATGTGGTTCCCTTTCCGTGTCGCCGCACTTTTATGTCTTAGTTTCTCAGCTTTCGCCGAAGTGTCACCCCCTGTCCCTGCGCTTCTGGCCCAGGGCAGAGTTGATGAGGCTATAACCACTCTGCGAACCCAGATCAGCAGTTCCCCGAATGATGCAGAGGCCCACAATCTTTTGTGTCGTGCCTATTTCAGCCTTGGGGATTGGGACCGCGGCGTCGGTGATTGTGAAAGGGCTGTCGTATTGGATCCTAACAACAGCCGCTATCACATGTGGCTGGGAAGAATTTACGGTGAGAAGGCCGACCGCGCGAATTTTATGGCCGCTGCTGGACTCGCCAAGAAAGTTCGAACCGAGTTCGAGGCTGCCGTAAGATTGAATCCTACAAACATTGACGCGCGCACTGACCTCGCAGAATTTTATCTGGAAGCTCCCGGTATAGTCGGGGGCGGCCGAGACAAAGCAGAAGCGCAAGCGGCGGAGTTATCTACTCTCGACCCTGCCAAGGCCCATTGGGTGAATGCTCGCATTGCGGAGAAGAAGAAAGATACAGCAGTCGCTGAGCAAGAGTACCGGGCGGCGATAAAAGCGAGCCAAGGAGCGGCAAGTGCCTGGCTGAATTTAGGCCTTTTTTACAAACATACAAACAAGCTGGATGACATGGTGAACGCCCTCGCCAACGTATCTACTGCCCATCTCGATAGGCCAGACGCCCTGATAGACGCTGGGGAGATTTTGATTCATACCGATCGGAATCTTCCCCTGGCGGTGCAATTGCTCCGGCGCTACATTTCCTCCAGTTCGACCGTCGAGCAAGGCCCGATTTTCAAGGCGCACTATCTTTTGGGAACTGCGCTACAAAAACAAGGCGACAAACAGTCGGCGGAACGTGAATATCGATCTGCGCTCGCTTTGGCGAGAAGCTTCTCACCCGCGCAGCAGGCACTCCAGCGAGTGAATCAATAACCTGGCTTCCCCCCTTGAAGAAGGCGAGTTGCTGGCGCTGTTTATGGACCGCAGTCGAGACGCCTTCCCGCTGCATTTACAATCTCTGTCTTCAGACCTCCGAATTTTCCTAAAGGTGAAGCAATGAAACTTGCTCGCGGATCTAGCCACTTTTTTTTCTTATTTGCAGCTCTCTTTTTTGTTTCGTATTTTCCCAGCCGGCTCGCGGCTGAACCCCTGCCGCTCAAAAAAGCCGTTGAGCTTGCTCTTAGTCACGGCATCTCGACGGCAATTGCGGATGCCGACCAGCAACGAGCTTTTGCCTCCTATCACGAGGCCAGGAATCAATATTTGCCGGCACTGGTCGTTGGATCAGGGCTGGGGAAGAGTTGGGGTTATCCTCTCTCTCTCGAAGGCTCCGCTCCCTCGATTGTGAACCTGACGTCGCAGTCAGCGTTGATCAACCCGTCATTGCGCGATTTTGTGCGTGCCGCCAAGTCGGAGTGGCAGGCAAGTTCAACTCAAGCTAAAGACGTTCGCGAACAACTCATTCAGGACACGGTCCTTACCTATGTGGAACTGAGCAAATGGGAGCGGCTCAACGATCATTTAAAGCAAGACGAAACCGAAGCTCAATCGGCGGTGCAGATTGTTGAAAGCCGGATTGCCGAGAGCATAGACAGTCCTCTGACGCGGAACCAGGCACGCCTGGCGGCCGCGCGAGCACACCTGCGAATTACTGAAGCCGCGGGAGCGATCGCCATTCTGCGCAATCGTCTCTCCCAGTTGACTGGACTTCCCGCAGGTTCGATTGAAACCGTGGAAGACTCCATTCCTCCACTACCAGAAATCAAGAGCGAAGACGATCTTGCGCAAAAAACCATCCAGAGCAATCTTGCCGTACAGGCAGCAACGGAACATTCCATCGCGCAGGGTTTTCGCGCACGTGGCGAGCATAGGGCGCTGTGGCCGACAATTGATTTCGCCGCTCAGTATGCGTTGCTCGCGAGCTTCAATAACTATGAAAAGTACTTTCGTACTGGAAGTTTTCAGCAGCACAATGCGACCCTGGGAATCGTCATGCGTTTTCCTTTCGTCAATCCTTCACAACATGCGCACGCGCAGGCCGCAGATGCAGAAGCCTTGCACGCGAAAAAGCAGATCGAGGTAACGAAGAACCAGGTTTCCGAAGAAACGATGAGATTGCAGCGTGCCGTTGACCAGCTCGCGGCGGCGCAACAAGTTGCGGACCTGTCTTACCAAGTTGCGAGCGCGAATCTGGATGCGATCAAAGTCCGCCTCGATGCTGGGACCGCGCACCTTCACGACGCGGACGAAGCGCGGACGCAAGCCACGGAACGTTACAACACTCTTCAAGACGCAAATTTTGAACTCCAGAAAGCTCGCATCCTTTTACTTCGGGCGACGCGGGAGTTGGAGCCATGGCTCAAGGGCGAGCCGTTGAAAGCGGAAGCAGTCCAGGCAGAAATTGGGGATGGAAAAGCGATCGCGGGGAAATAACGTTCTCGCTGAAAGTCTGCTTTCCAGGCCGGTCTTGACGGCTACCGCCCACTGGCTCATTTCCCTGCTCAGTGC
>JALYIM010000281.1 GCA_030775785.1 Acidobacteriota bacterium | reverse complement strand
CAGGTGGTGGGAAATCGGACACGTGTCTTCTAGAGGCCATCTGGCGCAGCGTTGACGATCCTCGCGGCTCTAGCATCATCTTCCGCCGCACCTACCCTGAATTAGAACAACTCATTGAGCGTAGTCGGTATTTGTATTCTCAGTGCGGAGCTACGTTTACTGGCAACCCTCCCACGTGGAGATTCCCTAGTGGAATGCGCGTAAAGTTTCGCCACGTCGAACACGACAAAGCCATTTGGAAGTACCATGGCGCGGAGTACGACTTCATCGCGTTCGATGAGTCCACTTTCTTCACCGAAGCTCCGGTGAGGCTGATGTTTGGCCGCCTCCGATCTTCAAGCCCGTCTTTGCATGAACAGCGGCGCATGAGGCTATACACAAATCCGGGAAATGAAGGTCACTCCTGGCACAAAGATGTATTCATGGGCAACGGGTGTTCTCACTGCAAATACGGGATACTCGAGGACGTTATCGCGCCTTGGCACGAATACAGAGACCGCAAGTGGCCATCGGACAGCCGCGCGATCGGGTGTTCGACGCGCTTCATTCCCGCAACGCTAGACGACCACAACATTTGGGGAGAAAACAACCAGAGCTACCGCGAACAACTCAATACCATGCAGGCAACCTACGCCAAAGCCATGGCGACGGGATGCTGGGATATTTTTGTAGGCCAATTCTACGATTGCTGGGATGAAAGCAAGATGGTGGTCAAACGCCAGTTGGTTGGAGAAAAATTCTGGTGGCCGACCTGGGTAGGGATTGACTACGGATTCTCGGGCTCCAGTGCCTATGCTGTGCTTTGCACCAAAGACCCAAACGGCGTAACCTACGCGATAGACGAAATCCTTGAAAGCCACATGAAGGCATCGGACTTCGCGGTGGCTATTCGCGACCGATGGGCGAAGGGCGCCACCCTGCCGGGCCCATACTATCTTTCCCCGGACGCTTGGAATGACCGCACCGACGCGCATACGATCGCTGACCAGATGCTCGAGGCATCAGGGCTAGGCTTCGAGAAGGCGTCCAATGATCGCGTTGGGGGAGCGATGCTGCTCTACACCATGCTCCACGAAGGAAAACTAAAGATTGCGGACACATGCACGCAAATCATCAAGTGCATTCCCGGGCGCGTCCACGATACCGACAAGAACCCGAACGACGTTTTGAAGGTAAAAGAGAGCCCCCTTGATGACGTTTACGATGGGCTAAGGTATAGCGTTTACAGTTACTTACGGCCAGCACGGAAGCCAAACTCCGTACTGTTAGAAGAAGCGGTCGCGCACATTACCGACCCAACACAAGCCATGATTCACCGCAAGAAAGTCGAGCACGAATTGAATAAGCAAACCGATGTAGTCAGCTACCGAGGGTCTCAGCCTTGGAGGTTTGGGAGGTAGTGAATGCAACTACATTGCGGATAGCCGCAGTAATCGTGGTTTGTAGTCGGGAACATCTTAGGATTCTCGTCGCCGGCGCGTGTGTTGAAATGTTGATGCCGCTCCACTTTCGCTCTTCGGTGTGCCTTTTCGGGGTGGCCGCAGCGAGCGCAATTCACACACCCATCCTCTTCCTCGCCCGATAAGCCGCTACTAAGTGGCTCTTTTCGAGTTTATTCACGTCCGCTACGTCGAGTCTCCCCTCCCGATTCGTCTTCAGTCTCCCCAGAACATCAATCCAGTCGCGCAGCGTAGAATATCGTACTTGCAGCAGTTTGGCCGCTTGCTCGACTGAGATGCTTTCCTGCCCATCTTTTTCCTTCTTGACCCGAATCTTTACCCGCTCCCGTAATTCCTCCGGCGTTATTTCTCCTAAAAGCTTTTCTACCTTCCTGCGAGCTTCGTGCGCGTTAATAAGCGCATTCATCTCAGTTTCGTAATCCTTTAGCCAGTTGGCGCCGAAGCGTCGAATATGCGGGAGTTTGTGGAGCCGCCGGTACATGGTTGCTCGGGAGACAATCTTCTTCTCTACAATCCGGTTCAGAAGTTTTGCTTGCTCCGATTGAGTGGGCGCAGAGAGAGCGTAAAGCAAGTGAGGCATGTAGTAAGTGTGGTCTTTAGATTTCATCGCTGCATGGCTGCATTCGCAGTGGCGATCATGTTCGCAAAAGTCTCATGTGCCTCGGAAGCATTATCGAGTACTTGCTTGATCTCGTCCTCAGTGACGAGTTGTTTGATCTGCTGCCAGTGTTCCGGCGGCAAAGTCTTCATGTTGTATTTCATGTCGCGTCCGATGTACTTGTACCAACGAACTTCTAGGCCGCTCGGCTTGTGCATGAAGTTTGGCTGCCCACACCACCAGATTTCGCATGGACGAACGTGTTCGTTGCTATGCTGCCATTCGCCATGGAGCTTTGATCGTCCGCAGGTACAGCGGTACTCCCACACCCAGTCCGCGAATCGCTCTTCAATCTTGTCTTTGCCAAGCTGCCCATGCTCCGCTGCTAACTTGCAGATGGCCGCAGTAACAGCTTCGCGGCGCACTTTGGACGCCTTGCTGTACGCTTCGTGCTCAGCGGCATGTGCGGCCTTCTTTGCCTTCTGGCGTTCCAGTTGTTCCGCAGTCGGTCCCGGCCCATTGTGCCAAAACTGTACGAACTGGGCAGCATCCACGTCGTCCATTTCGTAAAACATCTTACAGGGTGGGAGCGGGTGCTTTTCTTCCAGTTCCTTGACAACCTTCCCTGCAATGGTGACAAAGCATTTCTCGGAGTGCGGATTAGCTTCTAGCCATGCCTTCTCGTTGGGTTCATAGGAACAAGTGCAGTCAGGGTGCTGATTGTCCCTGCGAAGGAGGATTGTGTCATCTTCGTAGTCAGCGCCGTACTTGTCGGCCCATGATCCATCTTCGCCATGTTTCAGCGAGAGCGCGCGGATTATCAATTCCATCAGGTCATCATTGGCAGTGGCGCCAAGATGGGCGGGGGGCATGATTAGCTTAACTTTAGTTGTCATCGGAAGTATGTGCAGCAACCGCCCGCCTGCACCCAGGGCAGCCCGTCAGCATGTTTCTTGATGTGTCCCGCGTCAGCGTCCTTTTTCACGTCTGGGTGCGAACAACTGCCAGCATGGGACTTCTCGTTATGATGAGACTTCCAAGAGCCGCCAAGGGGCTTGTAGTGCTCACAGTGGCGGCAGGAGAATGGCCCGTCCGAAGGGGGAGCGTAATGCGCGAACTCTGTTCCGATGGGTGCGTTACTGTCCACTGGTAGGTTCTGCCTTGTCGAGTTGCGGGCGGGGGTAGAACTGTGCGGCTTTTTGCTGGTGATACTGTAAATTCGGGTCGTGATCCGCGTTCCATATCAAGCTGTCCAAATCCTTGATGGCCTGTTTCAGCTTCGGCAGTTCCGTAGTTTCCAGTATTTCTACCGTGTGCTCCAGTTCGCGCCGCAGGGCCGCATGGTGATCTCGCTCCGTGAAAACTTTGGGCTTTTCGAGTGCTTTCGCCATTTCGTCCACGGTCAATCGTGCCGGCGCTGCGACATCTAGGGCAGATTCAGGGGAGTCGGTCAAGTCAGTAGTCCTCATATTGAGACTAATATCACAGGGGGGTGATTAGGCGTGTGTAGTATTTTTTGGGCATACATTTCGGGGTGTGTTACATTAATTTGTTTTTGTTA
>JALYIM010000280.1 GCA_030775785.1 Acidobacteriota bacterium | reverse complement strand
AGCCTGAACTCATCGGTGATTTCACGCTGGTAAAAGATGACGTAGAAAAAAGGCGGAAGTGCCGGGTTTAGGTTCGAGTAAAACCAAATCTCCATCGGAGTGATCTTTTGTAAGCCAAATAATTTTTGCCGCTGCGAGGGTTCTCCAAGGGTGATGTAAACGCGTCCCATGGCGGTTCTCCACCCTTCCGTATGGGACGCGTGTCCAAAGTAATTGTCGCTGTACTCGATTCTCCGGTAGTGTTCAATCTTGTAGGCGTTGTCTGGCGAGCCTGGGGTGGGATTGCGAATCTCCCAGAAACGATCCATGAACTGGGTACGCGCTTCGTCAGTCGGCAGTTGCAGAAATGCATCTTTTTCCTGATTGGTGATGATATAAGCGACGTCTTTGGTCAGCCATTCCCTGTAATGGGTGGCTAATTGCTTGGTGTTGTCTTTGGCTGCGGAGAACACTGCCATGATAAGGAGCAGAAAAATAACGGTGGAAAGCCGGCGATATTGGTTAGAAAAATAAATCATAAGGATTAATTAGATAATTTATGCCTTGAAGCGCAACCATCTGGAGTCGTTCGCCGTGCTCGCAATTATTTCTTCGACCACTTCGTCTCGTTCAATAGTCAGTTCGTAGAATGAGTGTAGTTCATAAGCGTGTCACCGGATACACTTAGCGAAACATCAGCCGAAGTCATATTACCCGTTTTCGTTTTTTCATTTCGCTTCATCAACGTGCACAACGTTCACAACCTGCACCGCTTAAATGAGTACGGCGCCTGTTTCGTCCGTTGCGCTCTAGACCGTCTTGTACAGGGACAAAACTGGTGCGATTTGACTCAATCATATTTCAACCAATCCTATCTGCTCGTCAACAGGAGGAGGACGCAGTGGCTAGTAGTCGATGGTCTGCTCGCTTGAATCTTCAGTCCTGGTTCGGCGAACAGTTTTAGAAGTCCCTGTTTTCGAGCCATTCGCCTCACGGCCTTCGCTGTGCTGTCCTGTTAGAGAGCCCGCCTCCAACCCAATAGGTTCATAAAGATTGTGGGTTCTCGGCTTTGGCTTGAATTGTAGCCGCTCAACCCAGAATTGTGCCTTGACAGAGAATTCATCATGGTCGGACGCAATGATCGAGAATGTCGCGTCCAGCCATTGCCCGTGACGCAGAACGTTTGGCATCGGAGCCCCCGTGGCCAGAATCAACCCTTTGAGAGGACGGTGCGGTGGTATAGTGCACCGCTTAAGCAGAATATGGTTGAGGACCTCATCCCGCGGATACTCAAGTTGTGAGCCCCCGCGAAAACAATATAATTCGGATACTTCGTCAACGCGTTCGCGACGCCCGTAACGGTTCTTGCGGATATACGAGAGGCGTTGCTCCGTATCTTTCGGATCTGGGAGCCATGCAAATGAGGCATCTTCCCATGGCACCCGCAACTCGATGTCGGAGCAATACAGTGTTTTGGAAGTTTGGTTAACAATTTCTAAGTCTAAGATGTAGCCTGATCGCGTATCGGGTAATTCAAAAATCATCGACTCGTGCGCACCACCGACCTGCTCGATGTCGACTTTTTTATTTTCTCCAGCATCTTCGGCCACTGAAAAATCGACCGGGCTTCCAACTGCCGACAACTCGCGGAGCGCTACGCCAAGCTTTAGTCTGTCCTGTACTTTACCCATGGCTTTATCCTTTTGAAAGTTCGCTTTTGTGATTTTTTGCATGTACATACATGCATAAGTACATGCTGAAGACATTACTCAGCCAAGACAATGATTACACCTCTGGACGCCATCCAACGTTGGAGGCACTTGATAAGCGCGTGCTATACCGTGGATTTGCGCACGCACATTTTCTGAGAGCACAACTTTGTATCCCTCCACCACCCGCTGGCCGCAAATCCCGAGAGAGCGCAACACTAAGCCCACCTTTTTAGAGGTCAACGCTCCATCTTCATGGCGTCCTTTCAGCAAAACATTGACACGGTCTGCCAGTTCACCAATGAAGAAAAATTCCGCATCTTTCTTGTGACAATAAAAGAGCGCCGCTTCGGCTACAAGAGATGGCACATCGATTAGCTGGTGGCTTACATTTTCCCGATTGAGTTGCAGCAAGGAGCTGCGAACCAACTTCTGCAAATTCGGACACTGACATAATGGTGCTAGCCAAGTGTGGACTTGGTCTCGCATCGCGGGAACGAACTCCTTCGCATCAGGGCGCGAGTCTCGCACCCGCTCGTAGTTCACAAACCGGTATCGCAATAGCTTAGCCTGAAAGTCATCGGCGAATTTTTCCTTGTCCTCATCCGTTATGTTTCGTAGTGAATTCTGTGCCGGTGAGAGACTTACTTTGACACCGATATCATTATTGAGGTCAGGAGCTGCAGAAAATGCCTTAGCGCCGTAAGCGTGAAGCTCATTTTTCCCCCGTGCGACGTGAAAGTGCCGGTTGTTTGAGGCCAACAGCACATGCTTGATTCCTGGGGAAAGATCGCGCTGACTACATAGCAGCGTTGGATTCAGGTCGTTGGGCAACGTCCGAAGGGCCGCGATATCGACGTCACTCAGCAGAATAGGCCGTCGGCA
>JALYIM010000279.1 GCA_030775785.1 Acidobacteriota bacterium | reverse complement strand
AGCGTCGTGAACTCAGCTTATCGTAAGACTCTCGTACCCGACGATCCGTACGTCACCGTTTCTGAACGTCCCGCATGGGAGGCGCTCGCGCGTCTGGCAAAAATTCACCCGCGCTTCGGCCACTACGCTTTTCGTCATGCTTGCGGTCTGCCCCCGACGCCCCAGGGCGAGAATCTGCAGCGATGGCTGGAGGTCCACGGCGCGAGTGCTGCTGCGATGCTCGACGTGGATCTCAGAACACAACCGTGTCTGGTCTTTGACTTGAGTGTTTCGAGCACTCTCTTGGGGGCTGACCCACGCAATGCGGAAGCGCCTGCCTTGGCGCAAAGCATACAAAATGAATTAAAACTGGGCAACGCCGATGTGGGCGTCGGCAGGTATGATGAGGCACGTCTCTTGTATTCCTCTCCGCTCTTTGCCCACAGCAGTATTCCAACCAGCGAACGCCGTACAGTGCATTTGGGAATCGACTTATTCGTGGAGGCTGGTTCCAAAGTACGTGCGCCCTTCGAGGGTACAGTACATGCGATGGCGGATAACGACGCGCCGCTCGACTATGGGCCGGTTGTCATCCTCAAACACCTCGCGGAGTCGGAAGAGTTCTTTACTCTTAACGGACATCTCTCACGGGAAAGCTTGCGGAATCTTTTCGTCGGTCAGCACGTCTCTAAAGGGCAGGTATTCGCCAGAGTAGGCACTGCAGCAGAGAACGGAGGGTGGCCACCACATCTCCATCTGCAAGTCATTGCTGATTTACTCGAGCAAAACGAAAACTTTCCAGGAGTGGCCAATGCCTCAGAGCGTGCCATTTGGACAAGCCTTTGCCCAAACCCTAATCTACTACTTGGCATTCCCGTTAAGTGCTTCCCTTCTAAGGAGCCTAGCTTTAAGGAAACGCTGTCCCAAAGACGTTCTTTTTTGGGGTCCAATCTCAGCCTTTCGTACAAGCACCCCCTCAAAATTGTACGAGGTTGGCAGCAATACTTGTACGACGACACAGGCCGGGCATATCTAGATGTGTACAACAATGTTCCGCTGGTAGGGCACAGTCACCCGAAAGTGGTGAACGCGGTACAAAAACAGCTTGGCCTTCTTAACACCAATACCCGTTACTTACACGATAACGTAGTGCGTTACGCCAAACGCCTCACCGACAAAATGCCTGCACCCCTAAGGGTCTGCTATTTCGTGAACTCCGGGAGCGAAGCAAACGAACTTGCCATACGTATTGCTAGGGCCCACTCGAAATTTTCAGACATCATAGTGCTGGAACACGCGTACCACGGGCACACTAACACTCTCATTGATATAAGCCCGTATAAGTTTGACGGTCCCGGAGGGCAAGGCCGGAAGCCCTGGGTTCATGTTGCGCCGATCGCAGATGACTACCGCGGGATTTATAGGCGAGGCGACACCAATATCGGGACCAGATATGCTGGTCACGTCGCAGAAATTTTACATCGCTTAAGGATCGAGGGCGGTGGCGCCGCAGCATATATCGCGGAGACAATGCCCAGCGTAGCGGGACAAATTGTCTTTCCCGCGAAATATCTCGAAGAGGTATATCGCCACGTTCGCGCCGCGGGCGGACTTTGTATTGCAGACGAAGTGCAAGTTGGCTTTGGTCGACTTGGCACCCACTTTTGGGGTTTTGAAACCCAGGATGTCATTCCTGACATCCTCGTTCTGGGAAAGCCCATCGGAAACGGGTTCCCTCTTGGTGCGGTAATTACAACGCAAACAATCGCAGCCTCCTTCGAGAATGGCATGGAGTTTTTTAGCACGTTTGGTGGTAATCCCGTCTCCTGCGCAGCCGGTTTGGCAGTTTTGGATGTTCTCGAAGAAGAGCAACTCCAAGGGAATGCTCTCCGCGTGGGGCGTCGCTTGTTCGAACAATTGAAAGAATTAAAGCAGCGGCACGAGCTGATCGGCGACGTTCGCGGTTCGGGACTTTTTCTGGGATTGGATCTGGTCCGAAATCGTGCAACGCGAACGCCGGCAACCGAAGAGGCTTCCTACGTTGCCAATCGACTCCGCGATTGCGGAATACTTACCGGAACAGATGGACCACACCATAACGTGCTTAAGTTGCGTCCGCCTCTTATATTCTCGGATCAGGACGCTGACCTATTTGTGGCAACACTGAATTCAGTCTTGGAAGAAGACCAAGCTCAACCGCAGATGGAATCTGCTGGAAAGCGAAAATTTTCGGCGTAACCTGTGCTCTATTTTCTTCAGTATCGGCTGAAAACCGCAAGCCTTAGAAGGGTTCGTCCGAAGCAACCGTAAACTGCAATCACTATCTCGCGACTCTTTGAAGTACATAACCGCCTTCGGAAGATCACCAAAAGACGAAACGAATCTTCAGTCAGCCGTACCCCCACCGTCCACAACCAGCGTGGCGCCAGTCATAAAAGAAGAGTCGTCAGACGCCAAAAACAAGACCGACTTAGCGATTTCCTGCGCGGTTCCGATTCGGCCCAGCGGACGGGCGGCGCATCCCGCCAGATAGTCCTCCCACTTTAAGCCTCGCAGTCGGGCCTCTTCAGGGAGCATGGGCGTGTCGATGTCGCCGGGACAAATGCAGTTCACTCGAATCCCATTTTTTCCGTGGTCGATTGCCATGGCTTTGGTCAGCAAAACAACACCACCTTTGGACGCGCAGTATGCGACCGCCGCGTCTCCGCCTACAATTCCCCACCCAGAACTGTTATTGATAATGACCCCGCTGCGCTGCTGAATCATGGGTAACAAGGCAGACTTCGACATCAAAAAAGTGCCTTTCAGATTGACGTCAATCTGAATATCCCACTCCTCTTCCGTGCAATCGAGAGTGGTATGAGGATAGGAAACGCCGGCGTTGTTGAACAGTATGTCGACACGATTGAAGGCATGCAGCGTCTCGTTCAGAGCGTGGCCGCACTCCTCTGCTCTTCGCACATCCGTGCGAACGAAAATGGCATCGCCGCCGTCATCAGATATTTTCCCGACAACAGCCCGGCCGCGCTTCTCATCGCGACCGGTGATCGTTACCTTCGCGCCTTCTTTTGCGAAAAGGATCGCTGTTGCTTCGCCGATACCCGAAGTGCCCCCTGTTATCAAAGCAACTTTGTTTTTCAATCGCATTGCTTATTCCAACCTCCATGACGGCGCGGCCTCTATTGACCTCGCTTAAACACGCCCTGAGCTAGGCGCCGAAACAGGCCAGTCCCGCTCGCATTATTGTTGTACTACAAGTAGTTCTTGGCTTCGGCTCGTAACTTCGTAAATCCCCATCCGAATTGCGCGAGAAGTCAGCACCGTACATTTTTCAGAAGCCGAGCCCAGCAGCCCGTCTAGATCTTGGAAACTTTCGTGATGCAATAAGCATCTTGTCACCATTCGTGCCAATCTTGCTCAAGCCGGCAATTTTGCGCAGCATTATCACTCGTTTCCTAACGTTTCCCTCGCCGTCGAAAAGTTCGGTATTCCGCGAACGCCGTTTGGGGAGGCTGATCACAAATTACAGATAACGTAACGTCTACCGGATAGCAATTGTCAAACTGTTCAAAGAACCACAGATTCACGGGAATCGATCTACCGTTACGGTAAAGATCCGGCAGCTTGCCTGACGACCGAGCGATTAAGACGCGACGCGATGCAAATAGAACCCCTTGATCTCGCAATCTATGATCCTTCCACCGGACAATTCGAAGCCAGACGGCAATACCTATGCCTTCACTGGGATGAGCAAACAGAAAGCGGTCAGAGCCAGCAATGGGTTCGGTTTTCAGTAGCCGAGCGGAAGTAGACGGTCTTGATCTACTTCGATTTCGACACCCGCCTCGCCAAGAGCACAAGCGCGGACTGGATACGCTCCTTCTCTGCCCTGCTTAGATGTCGTCGCGTTCTCATTTCTGGCCCGCGCACACTTTCGTGCACTTCATGCACAACGTACATTGGCCGTTTCTTTTCAAAGTTTGGCGTGGACTCTCAATCACAACACTCCTGCACGACGTTCACTACCGAGGGGCATCACGATCCCTAGCCCGAAGATGCACAACTAAACTCAGCTTCCGGCAACGCAGCAACTGCTTGCCGGAGCTACCACGTCGGGTTACAGACCATAGTGCCCCATCGATTTGCGACACGGTGTGGGCTACTCGGGCTGTCGTAAGTTTTAGGTTCGTTTAGTTCGGACGATTTACACCATTGGCATAAAGAGACCAAGAATAGATCACCCTCGAGTGGACGGACTTGACGTTCTCCCGCGGTTCTTACAACGCTCGGCCACATTAGAAGACATAACCCTCTTTGGCGTGTCTTGGCGGTTGGTCGCCTGGGCACGATTAGATGCGACACTCAACCTCTTTGACTGGCCAGCCCGTAGCGTGTGGTGAGCAGCCCGGCAGCGGCATCGGATTGGAGCTTGGCCGTGCTGCCCACAGGCGCGCGCTTGCTCTAGCTGTTTTTCGTCTCTCTCTGCGATTCTGTGCTTCACAAATTCGAGGCTTATTTGCACCCAGACATATCTTGCCGGAGTAAAAAGACTACGTCCCGATGGTCCCACCTGTAAGCAGCCAATCTATAGATTTCCCGAAGTACTGAGCGATGGCCAACAACACTCTCGCACCTGGCTCCTTATCTCCGTGCTCCAAAGCCGAAAGATAGCTTTGTGTAATGCCAACTGCGCGTGCGAATTCCGCCTGCGTCATATCGAATCCTCGAAGCTCCCTTATTCTTCGACCAAACGATCGAAGATCAATTTCAAACAGCGGGTAAGCCTTTTTGGTTGACCGTTTCATTTCTTTCGAGATATAATATTTCTACCGATGTTAAAACTTATTATTCTGGCTCGGAGAAAACATGAAGTCAGGCGATAGTTTTTCACGTGAATTAAGGCTCGCAAAGTCACTATGCGGACACTTGCCGAAGCATGCGCTCCGGGCGCTGCAGGGATTGCTCCGACGATACAGGGTTTCTGTGTCGGATGGAGAGATCCTTTATCTGGAGGGCCACTGGTATATCACCCATTCGGGCCTGTTGCGCATTGCACAACGCAGGCGCTGTGCCGGAATTGATTCCCGTCCAGTTTTGAGATCCTGTGATCAGTGTAGTTCGCGCTGGGTGTTTAGAAGCGTTGTCTATAAGTCCCCAACTTGCAAAGGTTTCGTCGGTTATGGGGACGCTGATCCTTCGAATGTTTCTGCTCTGGTTCGCGGTGCCGAGATGCGTGTTGCCGAAACCCGCGCCGTCAATCGTGCCTTACGGAAAGCCTACGGAATTGGCTTGTGTTCAGTCGAGGAAATTGGTTCTGCTGATGGTTCCTCGCAACCTGCGCGTGAGCGTAGAAAGATTCCGCCCCAATCCGCCAATGGCAATGGTTTTGGCAGTCCCCCGTTGGTGCGAGATCGCTTGTGTCAACTGATTCGCCAGCACCAACTCGATCCAACTCTTGTGAAAGCCTACGCAGTCGATTTCTGCGGGACCAAGACTTTGAGAGAAGCGAGCCGGGAACAGGTCGAGGCCTTCGTCCAGCAACTTTCTGACTGGGCACAATCAGATCGCAATGCCCTGGTCTGCCAGCTGAACAGTTATTTAGGCAGGTCCGATGTCGCTTCTTCTGACGAGGCAAGTCTGGGCAGTAAGGAGAGTGCCGCATGAGACGCCAGATCCAGGGATTGAAAGAAACTGCTCCAGCCTTTCAAGACCAGGTGCCCGATGGCGTGTTTCTGGTTCGTGTGGACAAAGCCGAGTATTGCTGGCATGCCAGCAAGCCTTTCTATCTCCTTCGCCTTTCCGTCATCGAGCCTCATGCATTCGCAGGGTGTAAGCTCTCTGGCCCCCTCTACTGCACGCCCAAAGCTTTGTGGAAACTGGGCTGGTTCCTGCGTGATTTCTTCTATGACGCTGAACTGCTCAGCCGCGAGGAAGTAGACGAAAAGGCTTTCTCTGGATTATGCGGTGTCGTCAAGATCAGTCACACGGTCGTAAATGGCGTTTCCCTGCTCAGCTTCGATGGCTTTGCCCCCGCCAGTCAGTGGCAGGAGTTCTCAGAAGCTTTATCCAGACCAACCGCTGCTGTCGAGGTGGCGAAGTGACCTACAGCTACACTCAGATCAGCCAGTACCTGGGCTGCCCTCGCCGCTACAAACATCGCTACCTCGATGGCTGGAAAGAGAAAGACACACGAGCCGTCATGCTTTTCGGGAGGGCCTTCGAGCAAGCCCTGGCTGCCTTCTTCCGGCGTGAAGACTCGGCTTCCGTGCTGTTCCAGGAATGGGCTGCGCACAAGGATTCGGGTCTCAAGTACGCAGAACGCGACAGCTGGGATCGCATGCTGCAGTCCGGGATCCAACTGCTGGAACGCTTTGCCCAGGAAGACCGCATACGAATAAACCAGCCTGCTCGCAATCAGCAGATCAAGTTCCTTCGCCAGATTTCAGCCAGCAATGACTTTGTGGCTTATATCGATGCTCTAGGCACACTCGATGGAATTCCGTGTCTTTTGGAATGGAAGACCACCTCCAGCCGCTACCCGGAAGAACCCGCAGGCCTGCTAGCTCTTGATCCCCAGCTGCTCTGCTATTCCTGGATCACCGATATCGCCGATGTCGCACAAGTGGTCTTCGTTCGTAAACGCATGGTCGAGATTCAGTACTTTCGAACCACCATTACGGACGAACA
>JALYIM010000278.1 GCA_030775785.1 Acidobacteriota bacterium | reverse complement strand
CTCTGGTGAGAGTGGGGTTGGACGATGTTCGCGGTTACCTAAAAGGCGGAATGACGGCATGGATTGAGGCCGGTTTGGAGCAAGCGCACGTTCCCCAGGTCTCGGTCGAAGAGTTGCGAAGCTGCGAGCATCCGGATTTTGTATTGGACGTTACGAGCGACGGCGAGTGGAAATCAGGCCACATTAGTGGAGCTAAGCACATCATGTTGGGGAACTTGTCCAAACATCTGAATGAACTTCCTCGCGATAAGGTAGTTCATGTGATTTGCGGAAGCGGGTATCGTTCCAGTATTGCTTCAAGCATCCTAGCAAACGCGGGCTTCGGACGGATTATTAACGTTCTGGGCGGCATGACCGCATGGAAGCTTCGGGATTTCCCTACGGTTTTCGATTCATAACGCCTCTCCTAAGGGAAACCTTGCCCTGTTCGGACTTCGGATGTTCAGCTGCCATCGGAAACCCGTAATAAATAAGAGCAGTGACGCTAAGAAAAATCGCGAGAGGCAAGATCGTGACTCCAACGTTGAACCAGAAGTCCGGGCCAAACTAGTGCGTGACGAATTTTCTGTGTCGTGGCAGTGTGACAGAAAGGGCAAGCATTCGCAGGCATGGCAATGCAGCTAACCGATTAAAAGAACAGGTATTCCGATTTGCGTTCGGCCATTCTCTAACCTTCGGGTGGCTTTTCCAAGAAACCGATGAGATGTAGACGCCGCAATCGTCATATTTAGATTCCGCCCACGTTCGCTAGTTGATCGTCTGACGGTTTGGGTTTGCTAGCGACGGGCTTTTTATCTTTGAATTTTGTGTATTGAAGCGGACCGAACATTGCTAGGTGCGGTTCGCTGTCGCCTAGCTCCTCACTGACTGCTGACAAATTGCTTGCGAATAGTGTGAGGAGACCGTGTCGCGCAAGGGCAGAATGGCTTGAAGAATGGTTTCGCTCGGGCTCGATTCGATAGCCGCAGGCTGCCCAAATCGGACTTTCTCGCGCATTCCCGCACGGCCGACCCTGCGGTATTAAAAGCAATTCGTTAGGAATGCCTGCGCTGCCGGCTAGCAATATGATGCGGAAAGGAATGCCCGCTGGCGCTTTTTGTTCGCGGTAATATCTTTGTCCTGATAAAAACTGGTTGTTGCGTCAGTGACCAAACGGTCCGAAATCAAATTTCGCAACGCGTCATTGTGTAGAACTCAGACGACTTTTCACTTCTGCTTCGAACGCTGAGAAATCGATTGTGCCGGGATGTTTTGAATAGATCCTGCCGTCGCGTCCGATCAAGTAGGCCACCGGCAATCCGAATATTCCACCATAGAGTTCCCCCATTCTTGCACCGCCGAGCGCCACTGGATAGTTCATGTGGAAGTGCTCATAGAACTCTCTGACGGGTTGCGGCGCGTCGTCCATGGAGATGCCGACGACCTGTAATCCTTGGTCTTTCAGCGCGGACTGCATCCGCACGAACTGGGGGATTTCTTCGCGGCAAGGTTCGCACCAGGTTGCCCAAAAATCCAGAAGTACCACTTTCCCTTTGTAGGCGGCCAAGTCCAAGGTCTGCCCGTCAAGGTCGGTCAGCGAGAACTCTGGGGCCATCGCGTGTTTTGCTGATCCTGTGGAATTTGCATCCGCGCCGCTCATACGGTGACGATGGTTGCTCTCGAAGTACAGAGCGATCACAACAGCGGCCGCGACAAAAACCGATAAAACAAGGAATGTAGTTTTCTTCTCCACTGGGCACGCCTTACTCGCCTTTAAGAACGGGGAATCCTTTATCCACCCAGTTGGTCCCGAAGTTATCGGGGAGGTAAACAACCTTCAGGTTGGTGAACCCCATCCCGGCTAATTCCTTGAACGCCGCGCCGACATTGGGACAATGGCTCCATGGACAGCAGCCGCAATATAAAACGATCGACTGTTTGCGCGACAAGGGTTCCACGCGCTTATGCAGTTGCTGCAAACCAGCCAAGCTGGATGCAGGGCCTATGTATTCAGAACCAGGAATGTGGGCTTGTGTGTAGAGCACGTGAAATCCCACATTGATGACCAGAGGCTTTTCGGGGCTGCCGCTTTGCAGGGCTTTTACCAGATCTTGCGGGCTGATGAGATGAGCAGCGTCAATTGTTGACGCCGCTGGATTTGTTTGCGCCCAGCCCATCACAGCTAGCAATCCCAGCGAGATCAGAGCAATCCACACAACGGCTTTGCGGTAAAGCGCGGCATTATTCACATGGACTCCTTAAATCATTATTATTCGTGATCTCTGCAACTGCAAGTGGAGCCAGGGGGAGCATTACGCCGAAGTAGTTTGGAACACCCGTACGCGTACTCTTCCAGATTAGAGCCGCGCTATTGTCGAAGGCTCGCCCACGGGGCAGCGCTTACACCCAGGTTGCTCTGCGTCTGGAACGGGTGGCTCTTGGGGGCCTGCCGGCCGGGTCACCTTGATGTCAAAAATGATTCTTTGCTCGCGGGGCTGCGCGTCTGTTGGCTGGTACGAGATACTGCACGGTTCGGGCGCTTGTATCAGAAGCTACGGGGAGAAGCGAATTGCAACACAGATCACCTGGGCGCGACGTATTGTTGACGGTTCGATGAACGTACACACCGTCGCAATTGCTTCTGAACACAGGGGAAAAAGCAATTGTTGTGCGGCTCTTGGTTTTGAGCACGTTGCGGACTTGGTTCTTGGGCGATGGACATTTCCGAGGACGCCAAAACACTGGTTTCGCCGGAATTGGAGGCAGTGTTGGCGTGCCTACAACGCCTTTAGAATGAGCAAGCGCAGTG
>JALYIM010000277.1 GCA_030775785.1 Acidobacteriota bacterium | reverse complement strand
GACTACAACGTTACGAATTCCTGGCGCTTTTTTTATTCCCTGCATTTTAACCAGATGAACCTGATCACTGGCTTTGGCGGGATTCTGTTTTCTCCCTTCGCTAATCGAAACTACAACTCGACCAGTTCCTTTGGCTTGGACGGGACCACCGGGCGATTTACCCATAGTTTTCGTATTGGTCTTTTAAATTACCGCAACTACGTTGTGGATGCGCGTTCTCAGGTGGCTGGCATACCGAATCCATTTCCCAACCGACAAAGCGCCGGCATTGCCATCGGTAGCGGCAGCGACCCGTTCTGTACCTCGGGTGCTAACCTTATCTGCACCGGACCGAACTGGCTCGCGCCGCAGATTACCTTGCAACACACGAATGAAATTCGCTATGACGGCTCCGCGCCCTATCGTGCGCACACGTTTCGATACGGAGGAGAGATCGAAAACATTCCCGAAGCGGGATTTGCGAGCTTCAGTGGAAATGGGCCTATTCTGAACAGCCTGAGCACAGCGACTCCGTCCAACGTCTTCCCGGGCGGCGCATCGAATCCGCTTAACTACCCGCTGACAGCTATCGAATTCGGAAACGGCCTAGGCTACTCATCGGAGAAGACCGGTCTTGGCTTTCCTCATGGCGCGTTCCCAGGTAAACGTTTCGCAATATATTTTGCAGACTTTTGGAAGGTGAAGCCGAACCTGACAGTGACCGCCGCAGTTCGTTACAACAGCATCACTGGGCGAACGGATAGCGATGCAAGAGGCCTCCCTGTGCTGGAACCTCTAATTCCTGGGGCAAGCCACCCTCCGAGGCAGCCCAATCTCAATTTTGCCCCGCAGTTGGGAATTGCCTGGGATCCATTCAAAGACGGAAAGACCTCGATACGATTCGGGGCGGGTCTGTTCTACGACAATTTCTTGATCGAAAACCTGATCTTTGATCGCCCTCTCCGCATTCCCGGCGGTTTGGCGAACAGCACCCCCGTGTTCTCAAGTGGCGTAATTCCCGGCACAACCGTCGATATCACGTCCTTAATCGGCCAGCCCATTGGCTCAGTCGTCGACCAGGTCACCGCCGCACAAACCGCCTACCAGGCATCGAACGCGCAAGCGGCGAAGAATTTTAATCCCAACGGTACACCCGGATTTCAGGACCCGAACGTTTTCAACTTCAATACCGGATTCGGCGTACTGACTCCAAACTTAAAGCTGCCGCGCTCTACCGCGTTTAATCTCGGCTTCCAGCGCCAACTAACGAAGAGTATCTTCATCTCCGCTGACTACATTCGCAACGTCAACACTCACTCTGTGTTGAACCATGATGTCAACAACGTGGGTGCGGCCAGTACCTTGAACGTGCCTTCCGCACAAGCCGCAATCGCCGCCACGCTTGCACAGTGCGGTGCTAACAGCATCGACGCGGCGATCGCCTCATGTCCCACGCCGGCGCACCCTCAAGGGGGCGCGACCATAGCGGACTTCGGCGCAAACGGACTCGGCAGCCCCGCAAGCGGGCTCTATAGTCAGTTCATTGCGCCAGGAAGCGACGCATTTCCGGGGAAGAATCCGAAATTTGGGCAGGTCATGCTAAGTGACACGATTGGACGGTCGGTTTACAACGCGTTGCAGTTTCGAGTGAAGCAGGACGTAAGCCATCCGTTCAAAGGGGTCCGCCAGCTCTCATGGCTAGCAAACTACAACCTCTCACGTAATAACTCGACGGCGCCTGACCAGGATGTCGTCTATAACCAGAACGCGCATGACAATTTGAGCCCGCTTCACTATTTTGGTCCAAACTCGCTCGATCGCACACATATGTTCAGCTTTGCCGCCACGTTTGAGATCGCCGGGGGCTTACAGCTCACCATGCTGGCCCGAGTCAACAGCGCACTCTCCAACACTTTGACAGTGCCGCTCGGATGCAGTTGTTCTGCGGACATTTTTCAGTCAGATCTTACCGGTGACGGCACGGGCGGGGATCTTCTGCCTGGCAACAACGTCGGCGCTTTCGGTCGCAGTGTTAAAGTCGGCAGTCTAAACAGCAAAATCAACAGTTTCAACACCAAGTACGCCGGAACGGTCACACCTGCGGGGCAAGCGCTCGTTAATGCGGGCGTGATCACCTCCAGCCAGCTTCAGCAACTGGGAGGCGTGGTGCAACCTATCGTTCTTGCGCCAAACGGGCAGGTTGGCATCGACAACTTCGTGGCAGACGACATACGGTTGAGCTACCTGCTCCACCTGTCCCACCTCTGGCATGGCTTCGGGGAGACAACCATTCTCCAGCCAACTCTCGATTTATACAATGTTGCCAATAAGGCAAATTATGATCCGCCCGGAGGCTTCGTGACATCGCCACTCCGCGGTGTTCTCGATGGCAGTATCGGCTCTGCGAACGGCACTACCCCGCGGCAGCGAGTCAACCATTACGGTCTCGGATCGGGTGTCTTTTCGCAAGGCGTTCCGCGCGCACTTGAGGTCGGAATGCGTCTGACCTTTTAGCGACGTGCTAGGCATGCTTACTGCTTATCATGTAATTGGATTTGTCTGGCAATGACGACTTCTATGTTATTTGGTCCCGCAGTCTGAACCTCAATAATGACCTCAGGAGCCTAGTGAAATTACGCAGGCAAGAACGGTTTATAGTTCCGCTGCTCGTGGTCCTGATCGCTGCCGCCGCGTTCCCTCAATCCGGTGCTTCACTTTCCACGTTGGTGTTTTCCCATGTGAATGTCATTGATGCAACGGGGGCGCCAGTGCAATCAGACATGACCGTGATCGTCAAGGCTCGACATATCGCTGAAGTCACGAAGAGTGGACGGGCGCGATTTCCCATTCACGCAAAGGTCGTGGATGGACGCGGCAAATATTTGATTCCTGGACTCTGGGACATGCATGTGCACACGGTTTTCGGGGATTGGTTGCCACGGAACGAAAAAATCACGCTGCCGC
>JALYIM010000276.1 GCA_030775785.1 Acidobacteriota bacterium | reverse complement strand
CCCAATCAACCCATCAATCCTGATCAGGTGGAACAGGGAATGGGCTCCGGAATGCTAAATCAATTGGCCGCCAAGGCTGGAGTCTCGCCGACGGTGGCGAAAATCGCAATCGCTGCGGCCTTGCCGTTCATCGTGAATCACTTGACGCCGAATGGACAGGTGCCGGACCAAGGTTCAATCGCGCAGAAGATTAAAGGGATGCTCGGCAACGCTGCATAAAGCAACTACTCTAGTGAGCAGGTTCGCTCGAGGTGATTGACTGCCGCAGTGCCTCAGCCGAACCTTGCAGCAAATCTCGCAGTACTGCTACCTCCGTGGTTATTGCTGTTCTTATCGTGGGCTCGGCATCGGGAGCGAACAGGGATGAGTGGTTTGATGGCAGCTTATTCCCATTCTTCTTTGCCTCCGCGAATTTTTCCGGACTAGCGCCTCCTAACGAAAAATAAAAAGATGGAATGCCTTGCTGGGTGAAATACGAAAAGTCCTCCGAAACCATTTGCGGTTTGTCATCTGAAACGTGCCCATCCCCGAGTGCGACGCTGAGCGTTTTGGTGAGCCGTTGCGCCAGTGAGGGATCGTTGTACACGGCGTCCGTGGACTCATAATTCTCGATCAGAGGCGACCGGGTCGCGCCAGCGGACTCTGCCTCAGCTTTGACGATACGAGCAATCGCGGCGAGAATCTGTCTGCGAATTTCTGGTTTGTAAGTTCGGACGGTCAACCCCAGCTCCGCCTGGTCGGGGATAATGTTATTTTTCGTCCCTGCATGAATGGTGCCGACGGTGATCACGGCGGCTTCTCCCGGCTGTACTTCACGCGAGACAATCGTCTGCAGCGAGAGAATTGTTTTCGCGACTATGACGATAGGATCAATGGTGGTCTCTGGTGCAGCGCCATGGCCGCCTTTGCCGTAAATTGTGATTCGCAACGAATCAGCGTTGGCATAACGATAACCAGGACCCATACCAACACTCCCTGCGGGCAGCCCATTCCCCACGTGCAGAGCGATGGCGACGTCAGGTTTTGGAAAGCGGGTAAACAAGCCATCCTCAATCATCTTGTGAGCGCCCGAAATAGTTTCTTCAGCAGGCTGGCCAATCAAAATCAAGGTGCCATGCCACACGTTCTTCTTGTGCGCCATAACCGAGGCAGTGCCAAATAAGGACGCCATGTGGATGTCGTGTCCGCACGCATGCATGACGGAAACCTCTCGTCCCAAGTCATCCTTGGTACGTATTTTGCTGGCGTAAGGTAATCCGGTTTTTTCTTCCACTGGAAGCCCGTCTAGCTCGGTTCGCAGCATTACAGTCGGGCCTGTTCCATTTTTGAGGACTGCAACCACTCCGGTGCCACCCACGTGTTCGGTGACGTCGTAGCCGAGGCTTCGAAGACGGCCGCCCAGTTTTTCAGCAGTATGCGTTTCGTGAGCAGAGAGCTCGGGATTCTGGTGGAAATCTGTGTAAAGGGAGTAGGCGTCTGCGTAAACATCCTGAACTTCGCTGCGGGTGGCGCTTTGAGCGCAGGCCCACGTCGAAAAGGTTAACAGAATTAATAATTGCGCTGGTCTCATGGTCGCGAATCATATCTGGAATGCCAGCGGGACGGCAAATTGAGCATCCGTCTTAAAATCGAATTTCTGCGCGTGGCACTTCACACTGGCGAAAGAGCCGTGTAGGCTTATGAGCCGAGGTTAACAGTGAGCATCCACAGACATTCGATACGCCAAGTTGTTTGCGCAGTTTTGTTCTGCATTTCCGCTCTGTGTGTTTCTGAGTGCCAGTCCAAACAGCCAGCTACCGAAGCGGCGAATCGAGGTTTAGCCCCGGTTCTTCACTACATTGCATCTGACTGGGACGTTCTAACACGATCCATGACTCGTTGTGACAGCATCGTGGATCCAAAATTGGCGGAGGGCGCGGTCCTGTATTTGCCCGCTGGATTTCCTGAACCGGATTCCGTGAAGAAACTTGACCAACAGTGCAAAGTGAGGATCGAGCATCTGCCGGCTCCGATAGAACATCCTGGGCAGACCGACATGTCCGCCATCAAGCAGCATGGATTGCTCTACCTGCCCAACAGTTATGTGGTGCCGGGCGGCAGATTCAATGAGATGTACGGCTGGGACAGCTACTTCATTATTCTCGGACTGGTGCGCGATGGCCGCCTCGACCTGGCACGCGGCATGATCGAAAACTTCTTTTTTGAGATTGAGCATTACGGCACCGTATTGAATGCCAACCGCACTTACTACCTCACCCGATCGCAACCGCCGTTTTTAAGCTCGATGATCGATTCTGTGTACGGCGCTCAAAAGCAAGCCGGTCACCCAGACAGAGCTTGGCTCGCTCGTGCTTACGACATTGCCGCGAAAGATTACGAGAACTGGGTCCACGATCCGCACATGGCAGGTTCCACCGGCCTCTCTCGCTATTTCGATTATGGAACTGGCCCGGCGCCGGAGAGCGTGCAAGACGAAACCGGAGTTTACCGCCGTATAGCTGGATATTTCGTCGCTCATCCGGAATTCTCCGGAAGCTATCTGGTAGCGAAGAAATCAGACACGAGCCAGAGTGATGTCGGATTTACGTACGGAATTAAAATCTGCGATGAGCCTGACAACAAGGTGGGCGCGGTCTGCGACTCTTCCGGGTCCGTAAATCTCAGCTCGGACTATTACAAAGGTGACCGTAGCATGCGCGAGTCGGGGTTCGACATATCGTTTCGCTTTGGCCCTTACGGCGCCGCCACTCACCACTACGCTCCAGTCTGCCTAAACAGTCTTCTTTATAAGACCGAAAAAGATTTGCAGGAAATTGCTCAGCAACTCGGAAAAAACGATGAGGCAAAGAAGTGGGAAGAGCGTGCCAAGCAGCGCAAGAAATTGATTAATCAATATTTGTGGGACCAGGACCGAGGAATGTTTTTCGATTACAACTTCGATACGGGTGCGCGATCTACTTACGAATACGCTACGACTTTTTATCCCTTGTGGGCGGGACTGACCACGCCAGGGCAGGCACAGGCGGTGGCAAGAAATATGAAAATATTCGAACGCCCCGGCGGAGTGGCAATGAGTCCTTATGAAACCGGAGGCCAGTGGGATTTCCCCTATGGGTGGGCTCCCCTGCAGGTCATCACTGTTGACGGTCTGCGTCGTTATAAGTTCGATGATGATGCCGATCGCGCGTCGCTGGAATTTCTTTCTACAGTAGGAGCGAATTTTAAGCGCGAAGGTACCATCAGAGAAAAATACGACGTCGTGACCCGTTCTTCAGAAGCGCACGTGACGGCCGGATATCAGGCGAATGTCGTCGGATTCGGGTGGACCAATGGAGTCTACTTGCAGTTGCTGCACGAACTGCCGAAAGCGGCGCAAGATAAGTTGGCTGCGGCGCAGGACGCCGCTCCCGGACCAGATAAACCATAAGCTGTCTTGGCTGCTGGCTTCGAGTAATTGGTCCCCATACTAAGGTTTGCTGTTCGGGTTGTCCTGCAACTGCTCTGCTGCTTTCAACTCGCGCTCAGCGTCCTCTGTTCGTCCGAGATCGCGATAGGTTTGGCCTAGCAGATGGTGGGTCATTGAATTGTTAGGATCCATCGAGAGCGCGCGTTGCAAGGCGCGCTCTGCTAGTTGAAACTCGCCCTTCTTTTCGAGGACTTTGCCCATCAGAACGTAGGGTCCAGTGGAGTTCGCATCCAGCCAGATTGAACGTTGCAGCAACCGTTCGGCATCGTCATACTTCTGAATTCGCGAATAGGCGTCTGCAAGCTTGTAATACGTGGCGGCATTTGCGGGGTTGATCGTCAATTCTTGTTGAAATTCACCCACTGCTTCCGGAATGCGTGACTTGTAGAGATAGAGTTCTCCCAGCAGAAAATGCACTAACGGCAGCTTGGGATCGAGTGTCGCAGCCTTGTTCGCGTACTCTTCCGCTACCGGATCGAATTCCTGCCGAAGCAACATTCGCGCCGTAAATAGGTAGCTCGAAGCCGATTCCGGAGGCACGTCGAACATGCGCGCGAAAGCGCTGCGCGCGTGCGCATAATCCTTGGCCTGGATGTAGCAAATTCCCAAAATGTAGGATGCGTCCACATTGGCCGACGGATACCAGGACTGAACTCTCTCCAGGTATGGGATCGCTTGTGCCGGGCGTCCTGCGAGATAGTAAGACAACCCCAGCAACTGCTCAGCCTCAGCGTCATTCGGATTCTCCTGCAGCGCGCGCGTCAAATTGTCCGCAGCCTTCAGGAAGTCGCCCTTCTTGTAGTAGGCGCTGCCGAATTCATGAGAAAGTCCCGGCGTGTTTGGATTCCTGGCCTTGAGCTCTTCGAGCTTGGCAATTGCCTCGTCGTGCTTTCCCTTTTGCAAGAGACTGTGAATTTCCGCGAAAGTCGCATTCGCATGAGATGAGGTGGCGGCAGCCGCTACGGCAGAGGATTTTGAAGAAGGATCTGAGTTGGTGGGCCGGTTTTGTGCTGGGGCCGTATATCCAAATGCCAAGAGCACCACAAAAATAAAGCTAGAAACAAACATTCTTAATAGCTTGAAATTCATTGAACCGGGGCCTCAGCAACACCTACGTACTTATCGGCCGCGCCATAGTAGAAAAGATAACGTTCTCCGCGCTTCACCATGCCCTCGACGAAAACGACGTTGGGGACTTGGCCGTTCTTTTCCCATTGTTTTTCCGGGGAAAATATTGGCTGATCGGAGCGGTAGAGTAATTTGCGTGGATCTTTTCTGTCGAAAATCGCAACCGCAGTTCGATAAACCAGTTTGTCATCGGCGGCGTTGTAAATGAGAACAATTCCGTCATTGGTCAAAATCGGCGCCGGACCAGGTTCCACCACACGCGAATCAAATCGTCCCGGCCGGGTAGGGAGCACGGGGGTATGGGTCGCTTCTGTCCAATGGATCAGATCCAAAGAATAAGCGAGTCCGGTCTGGTCGGTTTTATCGGCGGCCGTCCCCAAAAAATACATCCAGTACTTTTCATCAATCTTTTCCGGGATAATGGCGCCAGACTTTGTCCAAACAACATTCCAGTTTCCTTTGTATGCAGGAAGAATGACGCCTTTCCGTTCCCAATGAATCAGATCTTTGGAAGTCGCCAGGCAGAGTTGCGCATCTTTTTTGTTATAGCCGGTGTACGTTAGGAAATAGGTGTTTCCGATTTTCACCAGTCGCGGATCTTCCACCCCGCCGCCCCTCTCATAGTCAGCCTCGGGTGAAAGCACGGGATCGCGTTGCTCGCGAAAGTGAACGCCATCCTCACTGTCGGCGTAGCCCAGACGCGATGTGCCACTTTTATCCTGTGCACGATAGAGCATTACATATTTGCCATCATGCTCGACCACGCTCGGATTGAATGTGCCGGCCGATTCCCAAGTGTCTCCGTGAGGCGACAGCACAGGCATTTCTACAGTGCGTCGCCATTCCCCAAAAGGCAATTTGTTGGACGCGCAAACGCCGAGCTGACTCGAAAGGACAATCACGATGAACGCCAGCAGCGATCTCTTTCGAGAAAATCTCGCCGACTTCAAATTCATTTGCGGATTCGTCAATGGGCCTCCGACTTCCGGGGGACAACAGTGACAATATTAACCTGCCGCTATCTAGTTCGCCCGGACGAATTGGACTAGAGATAGGCGACGCACGTAACCTGTCTATCGTGCTGAAAGAATCATCCATCCGAAGGTGGCATCGCTCTTTGGCCGTCTCTTTTTTAACGCTGCTGTTGAGCGCAGGCGTTTCCCGAATCTCTGCGGCGCAAGTACCTTCGCTTCCGCAAAACGGATCAAAAGCTTACCAGCGCGGACTCGCGGCAGTGGAAAAAGGTGACCTCGGCGAAGCCCACAAGGCATTCATTCAAGCGGTGAAACTCAGTCCCCGAAATGCAGAAATGCAGAACGCTCTGGCCCAGGTCCTGTTAGAACAGGGAGACTTCGATTCCGCGATCATTCACTTTCGAATAGTCACGAAACTCAAGCCAAATCTGGCCGCGGGACACTCCTATCTGGCGCAGGCGCTCGCCGCCAAAGGCAACCTGGAAGATGCTGTCGCGGAGAACCGTGTCGCAGTCCGGCTTGCTCCGCAGCAACCTGAGGCCCACCGTGCGCTTGCAAAAAGTTTAAGTCAGCACCGCATGACGGACGAAGCGATTGCAGAGATGAAGGCGGCTGTCGAGTTAGCGCCTTCACGTCCGGACCTGCACGACGAATTGGGCTCTCTTATGGCTCAGAAGCAGGATTTCGCAAGTGCGGAATCGGAGTTTCAGGCTGCCCTAAAAATAAATCCTGAATATGAATTGGCCGAGTTTCACCTTGGAGTGGCCCTGCTCGGCAAGGGCGACACCAATGGGGCAAGAAAATCACTTGAACGGGCAGCAAGACTCAATCCCAAGGATGCCGGCGCGCGATACTATCTCGGAACTGCGCTAGAAGCCCAGGGCGAAACTGCCGGCGCAGTCGAGGCATATCAGCGCGCCATCGAAATGCAACCGAACTCGCCCACTTTCCAGACACGCCTCGGGTTGCTGCTGCAACGATCCGGAGATCCAGTCGGGGCTGCCGCCGTGTTCTCCAAAGTCGTGGCCCTGACGCCGGACGATCCGGAAGCTCACAACAACCTGGGGATGGCCCTCATGCAGGGCGGAGAGGGTGACGCATCGGTGCGGGAATTCCAGGCCGCCCTGAAACTTCGGCCCGGCGATACCGGTATCCAGGGAAACCTCGGGGTCGCGTATCTGGAAAAATCCGAGTTTGATGGCGCGGTGCGAGAGCTGACTGAAGCACTCAAGTCGTCTCCGGAGGACGCTCATCTTCACTACGACCTGGCGCTTGCCCTGAAGCTGAAAGATGACTTGCCGGGAGCTGTCGCACAGTTGAAAGAAGCGGTGCGGATAGATCCAAAGCTGGTCGACGCCTATTACACACTGGGTGTAACCCTCTGGCAGCAGGGAAATTTTCCCGAGGCCTCAGAAGAGTTGAAACGTGCCATCGCTCTCAAGCCCGACTACGCCGAGGCCTATTACACCTTGGGGACGGTCCTAAAGCAGATGAATAAACTGCCGGAGGCAGCCGACGCGTTGCGCGAGGC
>JALYIM010000275.1 GCA_030775785.1 Acidobacteriota bacterium | reverse complement strand
CATCCGCATGAAGTGAGCCGGTTAAATTTCGATAACAAACAAAAACCGCACTGGATTTCGGCGGATTCGACTGGGCGCCGCATAGTTCTGAACTCGGGCGAATACGGGGAGCACAGGATCTTCATCGTCAACTTTGACCCGGTTTCGGGTGCACTCAGCCTAGATTCGCGTTTCCGCGATCCGGCAAGCGATAAACCTGGCGTGAGTATGGACGGAAAAGCCTGGGCTAATGGCTTCCGTGGGGATGCCTACCCTCACGGGACCGTATTTTCGCGTGATTTTTAAGCAATTGGCGGAAAACACAAACAGGCCTGTCTTTTCGGGTCAAGTTAATCCGTGGACGATCACATCGAGATGGTGAAGTCAGCACCGGCCGCCATCACCTCAGCACGGGACAAGATGCCGTTCGAAGTGACACCGTTCTATCCCCTGCTTTCGCACATTAGTTCTGGGGACAATAAGGGCGCACCCACCTCTGCAGAGAATACCGCTCCGAATAAATAACGCCAAGTTGATAAAGCGTGGGTCGGAACTGGGGAAAGTTCTCTTTCCGGCCCTCGGAAGTTTCCTCCAAAAAAGGTGGTGAGGATCTGAAGTAGCGGCGAGTAGTCCATGCCAATCGCTGGTGGTCGAATCTCGAAGGTGCGTTCAAGGTGCGTTCCCGCACGGTAGCCTTTTTGCTGCACGCGACGCGTCTTACACGCTCTTCCAGGGGGATTCCTCGCCCACTAATAACTGCACTGCGGTCTGAGTAAGCTGCCGAAATTGGGAGTTTCTGACCCAAACGATCCTAAAGCGTGCTCTTCTTTCAGCGTACTCCTCCCAGATAAGATCTCCTGGCCTCATCTCTCGGCCGATGCTCGCAGTGAGCGCTCCACCAACACTTACACTACTGGCGATGGCATCTTGTGTGAATGATTCTCCTATCTTGTCTCGCCCGGTGATCGACACACAGAACTGGAGCTGTCTTCGAGGTTCTCGGCGTCTGCGCGTCGGGGGGGACACAGTAATTTGGTTGACACTGGCCGAATTTTCTAGGAGAGTGAGGGCCGCAACCAACAAAATATTTCCAGGAGACGTATAGATCGTATGAGGTTAAAGATCGCAGTAGCAGCCTTCGTGCTTGCCGTTACCATGTCCCCGTTTCGGGGCTTCGCCCAAAGTCAAGCCACAGCCACGATACCGGGAGTCCTGCCTGCCTTTATCACTGCTGGCCCCACCGACCCGAACGGGAAAGTGCCCGCCTTAAATGCCGTACCCGGGGCTGGAGTGTCGAACTTGGACCTGAGCTTCCCACAGACACTCCTGACCCACGGCACGACATACTGGTACCTCGTGGCACTCTCCGACTACAACTTCACGGGTACGTGTGTAGTTTCGTTCAAACTGACGCAGGTGCAGGGCGGGACAACGGTGACGCTTGATTCCGGCACGATTAAGTCCTTCTCATGCTCAGCGAATACAAATTGGGCTTGGACGGCGCTTGGCAAGCCGGTTCCCAACTCGCCAGGAATTGCCACGTTGACGGGTTCAGTGAAATACGGTTCTGCATCGGCGACAGTGAGGACGACGGTCCTTCTGAAGTAGTTGTTGATTGCAGCACCTAGGCGACGGCGGCGAAGCCGCCCTCGCTCAGGAAACCGGATTCCGAGGGTCAACCTCTAGCCCGTCTCCTTAAGGATTACTTACGCTTTGCCCGTCACTCGCCCACGATGATCTGCAAATAAGTTGAATACTGCTCGTCCTCAATCGCCGTGAATGGCAGCATGTCGATTGGTTCCTGAGCAGTGGCAACCTGCCATTTTCCAGCGCCTACGCCCGTAGCTGCCAGCAATTGGGCGCGGCTCACCTTGGGAGCCGATTTAGTGATCGCAAACAGCACCAGAGGGCCGCGCAGCAGAGCCACCGTGTTCGGATGTTGTGAGTCGACTGCCTGCAAACGTGCCGTCATAGGCAGGTCCAGTTCGACCCGATCTCCACTCTTCCATTCGCGCCGAATCGATGTGAATGTTCCTGGAACGACGTCCGTTGTTATGTGTTTTCCGTTGACCGCAACCGCCGCGCCTTGAGCCCACCCCGGAATCCGGAAATTCGCGGTGAACTGCACAGGCCGTGATAGAGCCCACTCAAATTGAACCGTTCCGACGAGCGGATACGCGCTTTTCTGGGTTAGGGAGATCTGAGAGCCGGCGTGATTCCACCTTACCGTGGACGGAATATAGAGGTTTGCGTAGATACCCTGCTGATCACGGAAGTAGGTATTGATGCGATAGTCTGCCGCCACCTGTGGCAGCGTTCCCGAGCAACAAGCCCATCGACGGCTGGAGTAGACCTTGCGTCCTTCAAAGTTGTAGTCAGAATAATAGAAGCATCTGCCGTCGGGCTGAATCGGTTTCGCTCCGAGCACGGTGTTGTACATCACCTGCTCCATGCTGTCGCCGTAACGCGAGTCTCGTGTCATCCGCAACAAATAGCGGGTGATCTTGAAGTGCGCATAGGACCCACAGGGAGTTTCAAAGCTGGCGTGACTGTTGCTGAGGCTCGCTGCAACCTCTCCGTTGCCCGGCGCCCGCAAGGTTTCGTCAGGCCCCCATCCACCGGTGGCGTAACTTTGCGCGGTCAGGAAATCGAAGGCATTCCGGGCGGCACGCAGATGCTTCTCGCTTCCTACGGTCAGATACGCCTGTGCGGCTGACGACAAGGAATTGACGTGGCTGTAAGCGTGCCGGCCCGCAAGATTGTCATGGCCTTCGCTCAGTGGGTCATAATAATAGTCGGCAAGATAATCGAGGCCGAGCTTCTTATACTGCTCGCCCGCGCCGCGCTGAAAGGCAATGAACAAGTTCTCGGATGCCGTGAAGGATTCATCCGAATCTTCCACGGCCTTGCCCGGCATATAGGCCCGGGCGGCAGCGATGCTGCGCTTCTGAATCTCGAAAGCGTCAGCATCGTGCGCGAACTTGTGAGAATCCATCAGCCCGCCGAGGAGCTTGTCGTGGCAATACGTCGGAAAGTGATTGGTCTTGAAATACTGGCTGTCAATCACTTCCGCATACAGCCGATTCAGCCGAAATACTTTTTCGCGAATCTCAGGCCTTCTCCGGATCGCATACATGCGTGCCAGAGCGGAAACCCACTGGCCAAACGTACAACTTGGGGCATATGCGCCCTCAATGCCGTCGTCTTTCGGGTTATAGCTGTACCAGCCTCCAAGATCTTCCCCGGGCGCCGGTTTGCCAATCATCTGCCGGAACGGCTTCATCAGGCTGTCTTCGTGCAGGGCCATCAGCAACTCAAGGTGATGGTCGAGTTGCTTCTCATGCATTGGACTCTTTAGGTCTACATCGCCGTACGAGAATTCATCCAGCACCGGCGTGATGAGCGCTGAGGATGCCTGCAAGCCGCGAGGGAGTGCGACCCCTGCAAGGGAGACGGCAAGAGACTGGATAAAAGTTCGACGCGAAACGGAACTCGATGGCACCGAAGACCTCCTAGGTTAACAACCCGCAAGCCGTAGTTCTACTCGCACGCATAGACTGAATGGTCCCTCAACAAGCGCTCTCGCCGCAAGCCAAGTTCGGCACCTAACTGATGTAGGAGACTTCTGAAGCCCGTGAACGAGCCGGCACGAAACCACAGGGACCCATATGCGGCCAACGATCGCGACGGTGAAGATGCCATTCTCGAGATCTGACTGGCTGCATGGAAAATGTTTGACCGTCTCAGCCGTGTCTCTGAATATGGCCGGGTCATTTCTTCTGGCAACGGTAGTAACCGAAGTTCTATTTCTGTGGGCGATAGGGTGCTGCTTAGAAAGCGGCTTGCTATCGGTTCGCTCCGCGCTGTACCATGCGCCTGCCGTGGAGGACCAAACGTGCCGCTCACAAAATTGCGCTTCGTACTAATGGTATGTCTCGCACTACCGCCGACGTTGATCGCCCAAAAAGTCGCCCCCGCCTCCTCTGGCCTCGACGATTTCGACGCCTATGTCGGGAGTGTCACGAATGACGCCTACGGGTATCAATCGAGCGCGCCGCGAACGACAGGGACCTCAAAAGTAATTATCACACCATGAAGTCCACCGCCAAGCACTGGCATTATGACGTGTGGCGAGGGCCACACGACCCGCTTGACCTCCTCCCGGACTCTCGGGCCCTTTTTGGAAAAAACTAGGCGCTATAGATGCGCGCGTCCATCGGTGATGAACAGCTACGGAATGTACATTTTAATTTTTCCCTCTCCGCGAGCTCGCCTTGGAGACAGCGGCGGAAGGGTCTAAGTTGCACTGCACCGTCTTGAATGTTTCAATGGATTTGTGCGCTCAAAAGCTTAAACATCAGTCTGTTAGATCTTTTCAGAATAGTGGGTGCAACTAAGGTTATTTCGGCAATCATCATAGGGAGTTGTAGCCCATAACACTGCTGTTGCAGTTCAATGCTAAGTCAGAGGCTGCTCGAGGATTTCCGTAGTTTTAGTTTAGAAAGGACATCGTGCGTTTTAAACTTGCCGCGCTCCCAGGATTTTTAGCATTTGCCTTATGTTGCGCCGGTGTTGCCCAGAGTCCGATCGTAAATGGATCCTCCACGGTAGATGAGCAAAATCTGAATGCCACTCGTAGCGTCCCGGGCTCATTTGATCAAATTATCGACAGGGTAGTCGAACGGGAGCACTTTTTCGTCGCCACCGTCCGCCGCTACCATCCCTTGATTGAAACTTACATCCAAGATCTTCGGCCCGATCAAGAAATGGGCGCCGTTCCCGTAAGCGACCAATATTTTCTGGGTCGCCTGGACTTAAAAACTGGGGTGCAGGATCGCTCGTTTACGGGGCACCAGGGTCTAAAGCGGCGATTCATGTCGAAATTGACGAGCCTTTACCAACTCAAATATCTGCCTGAAGGATTTGCGCAGATGATCTTAATCGATAGTGACTTCCAAAAAAACCGCTATCAATTTCGCTTCGTGAGACGGGAATTTTTGGGCGAGGTCCGATGTTACGTGATTGACGTCGAACCACTCGGGAAATCTAAAGATGTGCGATTCGTGGGCAGGATGTGGGTAGAGGATCAACAATATAACGTAGTGCGCTTCAATGGCACATATCGACCACAGAGAAAGCGGACCAAATATTTTTTCCATTTTGACAGCTGGCGCACCAACGTTTTGCCCGGAGTATGGCTGCCGTCGCATGTTTATAGCGAGGAAACGGGAGCTTTAGAAGGAGGTGGACCGAAACGAAATTTTAGGGCACGAACACGATTATGGGCCTACGACACGAAACATTTGGGCAACGCGCAGCAATTCACACAGATCGTGGTGGAGGATCCGAACAGCGTACATGACCAGTCGGACGCTGCTCAGGATGCTAGTCCAGTTGAGAGTGTGCGGAGGTTTGGCCGCGAGGCAGAAGATAATGTTCTCGAACGATTGCAAACTTCTGGTCTGCTCGCACCCGAGGGAGACGTCGACAAGGTTTTGTTAACTGTGGTCAACAACCTCATCGTCACTAACAATCTTAATGTTCAGCCAGACATTCGCACCCGAGTACTACTAACCTCTCCTCTGGAATCATTCACCGTGGGCCATACAATTATCGTGAGCCGAGGGTTGCTGGACGTGTTGCCAGACGAGGCCTCCCTGGCCATGGTGTTGGCGCACGAATTAGGACATGTCGCTCTTGGTCATGGCATTGATACCAAACTGGCATTCAACGATCGCATGTTTTTCCCTGATGAAGACACGTCTAAAAACCTAATTTTTAGAAGAAGCGCGGCAGAGGAAGAAGCGGCCGACAAGAAGGCCTCGGAACTGCTCTCCAACTCTCCTTATAAGGATAAACTAGCCACTGCAGGGCTGTTCTTAAAAGAGCTCCAGCTTCGCGCTCCAGCGCTGAAAAATTTGATTCATCCATATTTAGGGAGCGCTTTGGCAAGCGAGAAAAACGTTCGGATGCCGAACCTTGCTAATGCCTCGCCGCAGCTTCAGGAAAAGCGAACAGATCAGATCGCGGCGTTGCCATTGGGAGGGCGGATTAAGATGGACCCGTGGACCGATCGTGTGGAGTTAGTCAAAACAACCGCGCCAACGGTTACTTCACCGCGGGAGAAAATGCCATTCGAGGTCACCCCCATTTTCCCTTACTTGACGCGCGTCCCCAACAGAACGTCGGCTGTTAACCCAACACCGCAGCAACCAGAAAATAAATAACCTTAGGCCAGCCGAGAAACAAGCAACGATGGAGTCCTAATCGGCCTCATCAAGTAAGTCCCCTCTCAAGTCAGCCCAGAGAACCGGTCTTTGATAATTTCGCTCCAGGTACTTGGCATTGGACGTCGATCAGCGGGAACTTCGTCAACCAGGAGGGTTCCATTCTGGGTGGAGGATCCCTTCGGGTTGTAAAAGGGATCGAGAAAACACCTAAAGCTTCCGTGCGTGTTCTTCAATTGAGGGGCACTGCGGGGTATCAGTCGTCGTC
>JALYIM010000274.1 GCA_030775785.1 Acidobacteriota bacterium | reverse complement strand
CTGTGCCAATGATAAGTGAAGTGGCCGCGCGCGAAACAGAAGAGCTCCGGCACGCATGAACGGCAGAATAAGAATGAGCTGCAACGGATAAACGAACCAGTTAACCAGTTGAATGGACGGCAAGTTCAACTTGAAAACTACGGCAGCGGCGGCGCATAGCAGAGTCGTCAGGCCGAGCGCAGGAAAGATCCCGAGCACGATTCCGATAGCGAGGCTGAGAGCAATTTTTTCTGGTGTAATTCCTTGCTTCAGAAGGGAAATCAAGGGGTGGACCAGCCTTCTATAAAGGTCTTCGTATTTCATCAGGTTCTAAGCGTCACTTTCAGGAAAGCATTCGCCTGCGGAGTTAGTGTATAGATGGGGTACGATGCTTGCACCATAACGGATTGCCGCGCGACCCGACGAAGTCCATGTTTGAAGCGCTTTGCCCCACTGAAAGCACAACATCAGTCACTTGCCTAAAGGGACAATCCACTTACCAGCGTACTTCGTACCTTTAGCACAGACACTTTAACTTCGGCGCATGGAACAATCCGAAAGGCACAAGTCTTGATAGATTTTCGTACCTATCGTTTGGGAACGGTAATACCGTTTCTTCTGCTGCACCTTGCGGCATTAGGCGTGTTCTTCGTGCCGTTCCGTTGGTATCTCGTGGGATTCACGTTGGCAATCTACAGCGTGCGGATGTTTGCGATTACTGCGGGTTACCATCGCTATTTCAGCCATCGTACTTACAAACTTAACCGCCTCTGGCAATTCCTGATGGCCTTCCTCGCCGAAACTTCCGGACAGAAAGGCGTGCTATGGTGGGCGGCGCATCACAGGGTTCACCATCGGCAAGCCGACCACGAGGGCGATATTCATTCGCCCGGTTTACGCGGATTCTGGTGGGCCCACGTCGGCTGGGTGCTCTCCAATGAGTACGATGAGTACGATCCACGGCTAGTTCAGGATTTCGGTAAGTATCCCGAATTGCGCTGGCTCGACAAACATTATTGCGTGCCCCCCATCGTATTGGGAGCGGCGATTTTCGCGCTCGGCGGGCTTCACGCGTTCATCTGGGGATTTCTGGTTTCGACCGTGCTGCTCTTTCACGGCACGTTCACCATCAATTCTTTGGCCCATCTTTGGGGCTCCCGCCGTTTTGCCACCGCGGACGACAGCCGAAACAACTTTTTGCTGGCGATTATCACCTTAGGAGAAGGCTGGCACAACAATCATCACCAGTTCATGTACGCCTGCCGACAGGGGCTTCGCTGGTGGGAAGTCGACCCGACCTATTATGCACTTAGGCTCATGAGCTGGATGGGAATCGCTCGTGATCTGCGCGACCCTCGGAATGTAGAAACTGCTGAGAGGATTGCGGCATGAGCCGAATCGCAGTCATTGGTGCGGGCATTTCCGGAATGGCGGCTGCTTATCTGCTCAGTCAGAAGCACGAAATTTCGCTGTTCGAGAAAGAAGCGCGTTTGGGCGGTCACACTCATACACACAACATTGAAACGAGTCGCGGAATATTGCCGATTGACACCGGTTTTATCGTTCATAACGAACGTACTTATCCCAACCTCGTGCGATTATTCAGGAAGTTGGGCATCGAGCGCCAGCCTAGCGACATGTCTTTCGGAGTATCTTGCCGCGACACAGGGTTCGAGTACAGTACCCGCGGCCTGGGGGGTTTCTTTGGTAGCAATCTGCTTCGCCTGAGCCAGTATCGCCTGTTCGCCGAAATTCTGCGCTTCAACCGCGAGGCACGACGGCTACTACAGGACCCCGCGAATGAGTCGGTCAAATTAGGAAATTACATCCGCGCCCATGACTTCGAGGGTGACTTCGCCCGCTATTATCTGAACCCGATGTCAGCATCGGTTTGGTCAACCTCGCTGGAAGAGATCGAAGAGTTCCCGGCCTTTACCCTGTTTCGCTTCCTGGATAATCACGGCCTTCTGGGAATAACGACGCAAGCACAGTGGCAAACCTTGAAGGGTGGCAGCAGCGTTTATATCGCGCCTCTGACCGCGCCGTACCGACAAAGAATCCGGCTGGGAGCAAAGATTAAGAGCGTTATCCGGACTTCAAGTGGTATCCAGATCGTGTTTGAGGATATACCGCCGGAGCAGTTTGACGAGGTTGTGTTTGCCAGTCACGCTCCGCAGGCGATGGGACTTCTGAAGGATGCCAGCCCTTTAGAGCGGCGTATCCTTGAGAATTTCAACACCCGCCGCAACCAGACGGTCCTGCACACCGATTCGCACCTGTTGCCCCGCCGTCCGAGCGCGCGGGCATCGTGGAATTATCACCTCGGCGCATCCCGCAAAGCCCCAACCTTGACCTATCACATGAATCGCCTCCAGGGCCTGGCGACGCGCGAAGACTATTGTGTAACTCTGAACGACGCTGATTCAGTACGCGACCTGAAAATTCTGCATGTGATGGATTACTTTCACCCGCTTTACACCATTGACGCAGTCCGGGCGCAATCCCGCTGGTCTGAGATCAGTGGACATAACCACACGCACTTTTGCGGTGCTTACTGGTTCTATGGCTTCCATGAAGATGGGTTGAACTCCGCCATTCGCGTCGCCGCAAAACTGGGCGTAGCCTGGGATACGGCGATCTGATGGAATCCTCGATCTATATCGGAAAGCTGCGTCATCGGAGGTTCAGTCCCAAGAGCCACGAGTTCACCTATCCGCTGTTCATGGTCTTCCTAGACATTGACCAGCTTCCGGAGTTAATGAAAGTCTCGCCTGTTGCCGGTTACAACCGTTGGAATTGGGCTTCCTACCATGAGCGCGACCACTTCGGCGACCCCAGCAAAACGCTGCGCGAGCGCGTGCAGAAGGATGCTCTGGGAAATGGGGTGGACCTTTCGGACGGAAAAATCTTCCTTCTCACTCATCTCCGCTATCTCGGGTACAACTTCAACCCCGTGTCCTTTTATTACTGTTATGACCGCGCCGAGAAATTGAAACTGATTCTCGCAGAGGTCAGTAACACTTTTGGTGAGACGGAAAATTACTGGCTGAACTCCGACCACGTGCAACCCGCGGGAGAAAACCTAAAGTACCGTTTCCCGAAGACTTTTCACGTTTCTCCCTTCTTGAAGCTGGGACACGAGTATGAGTGGACTTTTACCCCTCCATCGGAACGCCTCATCAGCCAGTGTGTAAGTCATGAAAACGGGCGCGCGATCTTCGATTCGACTTTGAAACTTCAGCGCCGTGACTGGTCGCGAACTGAACTGAATCGAACTCTCGCCCAATACCCTTGGCTGACGATGAAAGTTATAGCAGGCATCCATTGGGAGGCGCTGAAGCTGCTTCTCAAAAGAGTTCCGGTGGTCTCCCATCCGGGCAAGGGTCACTTCCGGAAGGCAAACACGCAAAATTGGGGGGCATCATGGCGATTGGATTAACGAATTGTCTTGCGAAGAAGCTGTTTCTAAAAACGCTCGAACAATCAATCGGCGGCTATCTCGAGATTGTTTGTCCGCAGGAAACCTACCGATTCGGGCTGCCCGACAACCCGCTGCACGCAGTCTTGGCCGTACACGATGAACGCTTCTTTCGGCGGGCAGTTTTGGGCGGGGACATCGGAATGGGAGAAGCTTACTTGGACGGGGATTGGTCCACACCTGACCTGGTGCCGCTAGTGCGATTCGGCGTTCGCAACCTGGACCGGATGGAAGCCGGGAACCAAGCTCTGGGCATATTTAGCAAGACTGCCAACTTTCTCTCACACCGGCGGAATCGTAATACCCACGAGGGCAGCAAAAAGAATATTGCCTATCATTATGATCTGGGCAACGACTTTTATCGTTTGTTTCTCGACCCGACCTTAGCCTACTCCTGCGCTTACTATGAAAACTCCGATGATTCGTTGGAGACGGCACAACGGCGCAAGTTTGACGTAATTTGCCGCAAGCTCCAGTTGGAGCCGCAGGACCACGTTCTCGAAATCGGAACTGGATGGGGCGGTTTTGCTGCTCATGCAGCTGAGATTTATGGTTGCCGGGTAACGACGACAACCATCAGCCGCCAGCAACATGACTATGCGCAAGAATTATTCTTGCGACTGGGACCTGCGGCCGAAAAGATCGACTTGCTCTTCGATGACTACCGTAATCTTCGGGGCAAGTATGACAAGATCGTCAGCATTGAGATGTTCGAGGCTGTCGGATTTGAGCATTACGACGATTACTTTGGAGGATGTGACCGCCTGCTCAAGTCGGATGGTAGCATGCTGCTTCAAACGATCACCATTCAGGAGGCGAGGTTTGATCGTTACCGTAAGCAGAGCGATTGGATTAAAAAACACATATTCCCAGGAGCAGAATTAGCTTCCGTTGCCGAAATTTTACGCTCGCTGGCGCGCACAACCCGTCTGCAGGCCTTCCATTTAGAAGATATTGGCATTCATTATGCCCTGACCCTGAGGGAGTGGCGCCGCCGTTATATGCAAAACTCGGCAGAGGTGCGGCGTCTGGGATTCGACGAGCGCTTTCTGCGCATGTGGGAATACTACTTAAGCTATTGCGAGGGAGCTTTTCGCGAACGCTACATTAGCGATGTACAACTGGTGCTCAGCAAAGTAACGAATCGAAATCAATTGATGAATGAACCAAGAATGGAGTCGAAATGGCAGGAGTGTTCTCAGTGATGCACCGTTCAATGCTGAACGGTCTTTGTATCGTCACAGTCGTTGCCCCGTTGATGATGTTCGCAGCTTCCGTTCCTTCGGTAGGTAGCATGGCCCCCGAATTCAAACTCAACTCCCAGGAAGGCCGGTCGGTAAGCCTGGGGGACTATCGGGGCAGTTGGGTAGTGCTCTACTTCTATCCCAAGGATTTTAGCGGGGGCTGCACGATTGAGGCGCACAACTTTCAACGCGATCAAAAACAATACCAGGAAAAGAACGCAGTAGTGCTGGGAGTCAGCGTGGACAGCGCCGATTCTCACAAGCAGTTCTGCACTAAAGAAGGCCTGAATTTCAAGCTCCTCTCCGATACCAGCCACAAAGTCTCAAGTCAGTATGGTTCCCTGACTAATTTGGGGCTGGTGAAGTTCGCCTCGCGACACACCTTCATCATCGATCCTCAGGGCAAAATTGCACGTGCGTACACGGACGTGAACCCCAACAAGCACAGTGAGGAAGTCCTCACAGCGCTTGCCGAACTAAAAAAGCAGCGTGGAGAGGCCCCCCAGAGCTCCTCACGAATCGAAATCTCAAACCACGAAAATCAGATCTTCGCAGCCTGTGTATTTTGATACAGAATTGAGCTTCCCAACTTCGATAGATCCGTTCGAGCGCTCGCAAGCAGCCGATGCTGGATAAAGCTGCATCATGCCATGGCAGTGAGGAGAACAAGTAATGATGATTCGCGCCATTATCCTGGGCGGAATGCTATTGTGCACCCCCCAGGAACTTGAGCGATTCAAAAATAGCTTCCGGTCTGAAGGAGACGCTTCGAGTGGGCGCGAACGACTCCGTGAAGTTAACGGGAACTACTAACGGATACTTTCATAACCAGGCAATCAAGATCCTGCTGCCCAAAAACCTCCAACCACTGGCGAAGGGGCTGGGCGTAATGGGCTATCGGCCGAAATTTGGTGCTTTTGTTCTCAGCATGAACGCGGCTGCACCTTCGGGCAAAAAAGATCTTCGGAGACGCAATCCTCTCAACGAGCATTGATGACGCCCGGAAAATTCTCTCTGGAAGTGACACTGCGGCAGATTATTTTAAAAGCAAAACTACCAACCAACTCACCACTGCGTTTCGTCCCTTCGTTGAGAAACCCATGAACGAAAATGGTGTAACTCAGCAATACGAAGCCCTGAGCAGCAAACTAACCTTGCTTCCCTTTGCAAGAAGCGAGGATTTGGACATCAACAACTATGTCGTGGGCAAAGCTTCCGATGGGTACTTGGTTCTGCGTTTAGAGATTTTTACTTCGTCGCCTCGGTACCGTAGCCGGTCATTTCCAAATAACCCATGCCGTGCAATGATCTGCCGGAGCGCTGCCCGCTGATATCAATCGCTCCCTCCCAATAGCTCGGCCCTATAACGCCTACCAGTTCTTGACTCGGGAGCGGCGTGGAAACGTCGAGCTCAATTCCCAAACTGGGGACCGAGAGGTGCCATCGTAGTGGGTAAATTCCTTTGCTCCTCGAACTCGTCCAAGTCTCACCCAAGGCGGTCATCCCGAAATCCTTCGACGAGAGAAACAAGGTTTTGCCCTGCGCGTCAACGTAACTGCCGGACGAATATGGATCCACACTCCCATCTTTATGGCGCAACCGATACAGCATCAATTCCGTATGGTCGTCGAGTTGCAGGCTTAACCAGTCCCATCCGACTTCGCTGGTCTCCATTGCTTCGGTAAAAAACTCATGATCCATCCACGACGTCCCCTCAACCTGGTATGTCACGCCGTTGAGTTCGATCGATCCCGACGTAAGCAACCGCGTGAACGAAATGTAATGAGACGCGTGCCCTGCCCCTTCGGCCTTCTGACTAATCCCGTGTTGTCCGTGGATAACGGAAGCCTTGTCGGATTTCAAATCTAACTGGAAACCGAACTTTTCTGAAACTCCGCGCAATAGTTGGTGGCCGCCGGCGAACTGCGTTTGCCAGTTACCGTTCCAGATCAAGCCGCCCTGTTGATCAACTCCCGCAACTCCAGGCCCGGCGCGGTTCATGCGCTCATCGTAGTAAAAGCGTCTCCCGCTGAGGTCGCTCAACGCGAGGTGTGCCATGTAGACATCATGTATGTGCCAGGTTGAGCTATCCGTGTCGCGGGCAGTTCCATGACGAAAAAACGTCAGTTCGAAACCGAATCGACGTCCGTCCTTCGATTTCAAATTCCCGGTGTAATACCACCACTCTGTCTGGTAATCCGGATGATCGAAATGATCGCGCGGGAACGCATACTGATAGCCCGGCAATGCGATCTCGTAATCCGCCGCCCAAGCGCTCGCCACGAGGATGAAAATGAGAAGGCAGCACGTCCTACTCTTCATGCACAACCTCGATCGGATTCAGGCGGACCGCGATCCGTGCCGGATACAGACCGGCCAGAACTGTAGCTGCGTAAATGACGCTCAGTGCCGCAAGAAGAACTGCTACAGGCCAATGGAATTGAATTGTCCACCCGAAGGACTGCTTGTTGATGACGAAAATCAGCACCAGCGAAAGCAGAACTCCAAGTGCAAATCCCGCGAGGTTAGAAAGAATGCCAATCAAGCCTGCCTCGATCAGGATAAGTTTGCGAATTTGTGAAGTAGCTGCTCCAAGGAAACGCAGCAATCCAAACTCTCTTCGGCGATCAATTACGATCGACATCAGAGCCGCAGCGATACCGAAAACCGCCACGACGATCGCGATTGCTTCCAGTGCATATGTGATCGCGAAAGTCTGGTCGAAAATACGAACTGCTTCGCGCCGAATGTCGCGATTCGAGAAGATCAATACCTGACTATTAGCAGCTGCTTGCTTGATTTCGTCCCGCACAACTTCGAGAGGGGATCCAGGAGCGACGTATACGGCGAGATTTGAAGCTGCCGGATCATCCAGATAGCGCAACATTGTGGAGCGGTCAAGAATGACGTACCCCCGTTCATTGGCGTAGTCGTAAAAGACATCAACGATGCGGAACGTTGCGACCTTCTGCCCGAGCGGCAGTGTGATTGTGTCGCCTGCTGAGACGTGATGCTTGTTCGCGAAAGGCTCGCTGACTATGGCGGCGTCGCTCGCCAACAGCTCTTTCAACACATTTTTCGCCGGACGGCGCGACAGGAAGCCCGAAGACTGGTAGAAACGTGACAAATTAGCTTCGGCCGATCCAAGCGTTACGGGGAGTCCCTGATACTCGATTTCATAAGCGCGAAAGCGGCTCACGCTTTCGACGCCCGGAAGATTCGCTATTCGATCGGTCAAATCGACTGAGATCGTAGGATGACGGTCAGCTGCCGGATCACCGGCCGGCCGCAGGTAGAGGTCGGCGGGCAGCTGGCTGTCCATCCACGTCACCACAGTCTGCCTAAAGCTTCCCACCATGATGCCGACCGAAGTCATCATCGCAATGGCGGTAGAGAGTGCGGCAACCAATACCGAGGTACGACGGAGTGATCCTACCAGGCTGCGCGAGGCGAGCATCGCTTCTACAGCCATGAATTTCCGCAAAAATTTGGACGTTACGGACATCAAAAGATAAACAAGGGTAGGGATCGCGAGCGCGGAGGCCGCGATGAACAAGATAGCGGCTAAGTATCCGAAAAGCGGCTTGCCGCCGACTGCGGGAACGCGCGAGGCTAGTATCCCGCCCGCAGCTAGTAGCAGCGCTATAAGAGAATCTCGGTGGCGTTCAACGCGAATTGCATATTCACGACGTCCAACGGCCATCGCCTCGGTAGGCGGCACTAACGAGGCTTCCCGTGCGGGGGCGAGCGCTGAAGCGATTGCAACCCCGGTGCCCACGAGGAAAGCTAAAAGAATCGAACCGGCGGATAGAGTAAGAGAGCCGGGACGGCTGGAAATATACAGTGCATCGACCGTCGTCGCCAAAAGTCTTACTGCTCCCGTTGCCATGAACCGCCCAATCGGGAGTGCGATGAGCGATCCGAGGAAACCGAGCATACCAGCTTCCGCTAAAAACGCGATGAGGACTACCGTGCGGCTTGCACCCAGAGCTCGAACCGTGCCGATTTCGGCGCGCCTCCGAACAACTGAAATGGAAATCGTGTTGTAAATGAGGAAAGCCCCAACAACCAGTGCCACATAGCTAAGAATTCGCAGGTTCCATCGAAACGCAGAAAGCATTCGGCGATTGGCTGCCGTGTGGCTGCCCTGTGCATTAATTTGAACTCCGGGGGGCAGAACGGCTCGCAGCTTCGCTTGCCAAAATTCAAAACTTGGATTCTCGGGAGTCTTAATCAAAATGCGGTCGACACGTCCCATCTTTGCCATGGCATGCTGAGCAGCGTCGATGTCCATGACAATGACATTACCTGTCAGCTGCGACGAATCCGGGATGAATCCGCGAACTGTATAGTCACGATTCCGATCGTTGATCAACAGAGCGATCTTGCCGCCCATCTGGGTATTGAGCTTCCGCGTTATCCAAATAGCGTCCGAATCTCCGATGTGTCCAAAGCGCGCAAAATCATCGGACATTGCCAGTCTCAGGCTTTGCGTGTTATTAAATTCAGCTATTACGTCAACACCAATTAGCGGAACCGTTTCCCCGGTGGCTATAACAGTTGCGTGGTCTTCCATTCGCGTGCTAACCCGAAGAGGATAGGGCAATCTTAAGAGTTGACCGGCAATCTGCTCTGGCACGCCGCCCCCCGCAGTTACTTCGAAGTCGTTGTCTCCCGCCAGTGTTTCCAGGGAGGATCGGAACGAGCCAGCGGCCGCATTGCCGGCAAGATCGATCGCGAGAACCACCGACACTCCCATGGCGACTGCGAAAATAATGAGAAGAGTGCGAGCTCGTTCACGCACAAGCGGCCGAACGATAAGGCGGAAGAAAAGTAAAAGGGGAACCATTTCAGAGACGCACAATCCCCTCGATGTGCCCGTCGCGCATTTGAACAGTGGTGTTCACAAAAGCCGTTGCTTCAAGGCTGTGCGTCGCCATTACGATTGTCATTTTCTGCTCATTACAAATTCGCTGGAGCAGTTCAAGAATCGAATTTCCAGTCGCAGTATCGACATTTCCGGTAGGTTCGTCGGCCAGCAGAATGCGCGGTGAGTGCACCAACGCCCTGGCAATGCCGACTCGTTGCATTTGACCGCCCGAAAGTTGATGCGGCATACGATCCGCTAACTCGGCAAGTCCGACCGACGCAAGTCGCTCAAGCGCTAGGAGGCGTGCTT
>JALYIM010000273.1 GCA_030775785.1 Acidobacteriota bacterium | reverse complement strand
GTCGGGCATGGCAACCACGCTTTTCGATTCTCGAGCTTTGATCCGCACTGACGATCAGCATACCCAGGCCAATCCGCAATTGAAGGAGACCTATGCCAATATCCGCCAGGCGCTCGCTTCTGTTGAGAGGGGCGTCGTTCCTGTACTCGGAGGGTTCATCGGTTCTACCTTCAACGGCGTGACCACAACATTGGGGCGGAATAGCTCCAACCTTACCGCCGTCTTGCTGGCTGGGGCTACGCATGCCGAAGAGGTTGAGATTTGGACCGATGTCGACGGCGTCTTCCTTCACGACCCAAGGCAAGTTCGAGAACAGTTTCCGCTCGAGGAACTTTCCTTCGATGACGCTGTTGAAATCGCCCTTCGCGGAGCTCGCGTCTTACACCTTGGCGCGGTACTCCTGGCGCGTCAGGAGAACATACCCATGTGGATTAAGAATTCGCGTATTCCGGAAGTGCCGGGAACTCGGATTACCTCCCAAGCCGGTCTGCTGCGTACTGCGCGGATGAATGTATCTATTGGTCACCGGGCGGCAACCTCAGACTGAGCCGTTAGCCCATATTTCAGATCTATGTATTAGATCGTTTCGTGCGCACCGTCTCTCGTCGGATCGGCACGATGGGTGAGTCTTTTGCCTTGCCATTGTTACGTTGTGACTCGATAGAAACACAGAGTTCTGTGACAGTGGGATTCTCAAACAGGGTGCGCAAAGGAAGTTCTACATCAAAGTGAGTGCGCACCCGCGAAATAACCTGGATAGCCATTAGCGAATGCCCACCTAGCTCAAAGAAGTTATCGTGAATTCCGATCGGTGAAAATTGCAGAACTTCTGACCAGATCTTCGCCAATTTCTCCTCTGAATCGGTCCGTGGAGCGACGAAGTCCTGCACCAGGTCTGCACTTTTCTTCTGGGGGACGGGTAAAGCTTTTCGATCGACTTTGCGGTTTGCATTGAGGGGCACCTCCTTCAGTACTTCAAACGCAGAGGGCAACATGTAAGCTGGCAACTTGCCTTTGAGGAAGCGGCGCAGAGTCGCGATGTCGATAGTTTGGTTGTCAGCCGGAACTACGTAGGCAACTAGACCCAGCTCGCCAGGTGACAACTCAAGGGCAATCACCACAGCTTGTTTTACCGTAGGATGCTTGGACAGGACCGCCTCGACCTCCCCCAATTCAATTCGGAAGCCCCGAATCTTGACCTGATTGTCGGTGCGCCCCAAGAACTCGATGTTGCCATCAGGCAAGTAACGAGCGGCGTCGCCAGTGTTGTATAGTCTTCCGCCCGGCTCGTCACTAAATGGATCACGAAGAAATTTTTCCGCGTTCAGTTCTGGCCGATTCATATATCCACGAGCGACTCCGGCGCCGCCTATGTAAAGAACTCCGGAAACACCGATTGGGCAGGGCTCCATATGGCGATCGAGAACGTAAGTCTGAGTGTTGGGAAAGGGATGTCCAATCGGGACAAATCCTTCGCCGCGCAGCATTTCGCTAGCAATGTCCAGATACGTGCTGTCGATCGTGGCCTCAGTCACTCCGTATGCATTGATAACACGCGGCTTGTTCCCGCACACTTCAAGCACGGTTCGGCAATCGGCGATGCTCCAGGCGTCGGAACTGCAGACCAGGACGCGCATGAAGTCGAGCTTCTTCTTAGATATTTGTAAGTGCGCTGTGAGGGTGCGCAACACAGCTGGCACGAATTCTGCGCAATCGACTTTCTCACGCAACATAAGCTCGTACAGGCCAGCGGGATTGAGCAAAAGCTCCATCGGGCAAATCACCATCTTTCCGCCGGAACAGAGAGACCGCGTGAGGTCCGAACTGAAGACGTCGAAGGAAAAATTAGCCATGTATAGCCAAGAGCCAATGGGTGAGCGCAGTTTATAGCTCTCTTCATACGCACGATACTGATTTACCAGTCCGCCGTGGGTAACCATTACTCCTTTGGGTATGCCTGTCGAGCCTGAAGTGTAAACGACATAGGCTAACGTATTCCAAGTTGTTTCATGACGTGGGTTCTCTTTGCTTTCGCGTGCTATGGTTTCCCAATCGGAATCGAGCGCAATCACTTCTGCCCCAGTTTTAGGAACCGTCTCTAGCATGCCTTTCTGGGTCAATAGCACCGGACATTCCGCATCCTGCATGATTATGGGCAGACGTTCCCGCGAGTACATTGCGTCGAGTGGTACGTAGGCCCCGCCCGCCTTCATAACACCCATAACTCCGACAATCATTTCTAGCGATCTCTCGACGCAAACGGCAACACGTACCTCAGGACCGACACCACGGTTTCTGAGAAAGTGGCCGAGCTGATTAGCCCGCTCGTTCAGCTGCCTGTAAGTAAGACGCTTATCTTCATAGACAACTGCCGTCGCGTCCGGCGTGGTCGCAACTTGTCGTTCGAACAAATGAGGAATAAAGACATCGCGCGGATAGTCACGATGCGTGTCGTTCCATCCGAAAAGGCACTTGTGTCGGTCCTCCGCTGACAACATTGGCAGCTGGGAGATGTGCTGATCAGGATTGGCGATAATTCCCTGCAACAGGTTTTGGAAATGCGCTGCAAGCCGCTGCATAGTGCTCGCTTCAAACAGTGCGGAGCAATATTCGATGTTGCACATCAAACTGTCGCGTAGCTCGGTCATGCCGAGAGTCATATCGAACTTTGCTGTGCCGCGATCGATAATCATGGGAGTTATTTCTAACCCGGGGAGATCTAAGCCGAGATCTTTGTGCTCTCCAACAGAAAACATGATCTGGTACATGGGACTGTAGCTTAGATCGCGCTCAGGCTGCATTTCCGTGACCAACTTCTCAAACGGTAAATCTTGGTGGGAATATGCTCCCAGCGAGACCTCCTTGACTCGCCGCATCAGCTCGCGGAAAGTTGGGTCGCCGCTGAGATCGACGCGCAAAACTACTGAATTTGAAAAATAACCGATTAGCGGTTCGACTTCGGTTCGGCTTCGCCCGGACACGGGTGTGCCGATTAACATGTCCTCCTGGCCGGACCAGCGATGAAGAAGAGAGCCGAATGCCGCCAACATGGTCATGAACACGGTGGTACCCTCTTGGCGGCAGAGGCTTTTAAACTGTTCTAATACCCCGTCGGGGTACTTGAGAAACTGCCGTGCGCCCTCAAAGCTTTGGGCGGGTGGCCGCGGATGGTCTGTGGGGAGCTCGAGCAACACGGGCGCCCCACTAAGCTGCTTTTTCCAATAACTGAGATGGTTTTCTAGTACTTCCCCCCGCATCCACTCCCTTTGCCAGACTGCGTAATCGGCGTATTGAATCGGCAGATCGGGAAGGTGGGCCGCTTTCCTTTCGCAGAAGGCCTGGTAAAAGCTCTTCAGTTCTCGAAACAAGACGGCCTTCGATTGGCCGTCCGACGCGATGTGGTGAGATACCAGCAGAAGAATGTTTTCCTCTTCATCAAGCTGCAGTACGAAGGCGCGCAACATTAGCTCGTTTCGAAAATCAAAACGGCGTCGACCTTCTCGTACCAAAATATCGTTAGCTTCCATCTCGCGCTGGCTTGGGTCGACCCCCCTGAGATCAATGCGCTGTACCTCGAGGGTGGCGCTAGGGGCTATAAACTGCATCGGCTCGCCATCTACCGACTGATACGTGGTGCGCAGAATTTCATGACGAGCGACAATTTGATTGAGAGCATACTGCAAAGCGTTGACATTCAGCGGACCGCGGATGCGCAGAGCGCGAGGTACATGATAGGCGCTCGTATCAATCAGGTGATCAAGTAACCACATCAGCTCTTGCGCGAAGGAGAGGGGATAAGACTCTTGCACGGGACGGCGAGGAATGGCCTGGTGCTTGGCCGCCGTAGCGCGAGCTTCCATTAGACGCCTCTCCAGCAGCATTTTCTTTTCTGGTGAGAGAGCTCTCATCAAACTTTCGAAATCCGGCATCCTACATCTCCTTCGATCGGGGCATTTTCCGGAGCTACGTGCTCTCATAACAATCCGGTATTCACCTGGCTTCATCTTCTACTAATCAGAGTGCAACTCTTTACCTTGCGCTCTAATACGCGATGCGCTGAATCTTGAACATTACGATCGACCTGTTGCTAGCCATACTTCGTTCGTGAATGTATACATTTGCATAAATCTGCTCGGGCAGTGGACAACGTTACGCCATAGGCAAAGAGTGTGACCTCAGTTTTATTAAAGTGTGGCGCAGGGTAATCTCGCCAGTTTCGGATCGCGCACTGTTGAAGATCGCGGGGACATTCAATTGCTCGAAATCCTTCTTTTACTCGTCAACTTCAGCTAATTCCGCAAGCATTATCGCCATGTCATCTGGATTTGTACCTTGCAGAAGTAAATGGCTAATGCGCGACGCCATCTCTGACACGGTAGGTGACTCGAAAAGGAAGCGGGGGGTCATTTCGATTTGAAAGCGGTCTCGCAAACGGGAAATTACACGTGTAGCCAATAGGGAATGGCCGCCCAGTTCGAAAAAGTTATCCTGAAGTCTAACCTGCCGAACTTCCAAAACTTCAGAAAAGATCTCGGCGATTGCGCGTTCAACCGGACTCAACTGTGCAACTAACTCTGGAGGGAGCTCAGGGCGCTCATCAATCGGGTCCGGCAAAGCGCGCCGATCCAACTTACCACTCGACGAGAGTGGGAGATTTTCTACAATCACAAATGACGAAGGTACCATATAGTCGGGAAGCTTCGATTTTAAAAAACTGCGTACGTCTGGGATGGTAGGCGCTGAGGCACCGGTTCCCACAAGATATGCAACCAGTCTTTTGTCTCCTGAACTTGTGGTGCGCACATCGGCCACTGCCTGACGAACATCTGGGTGCTGCATCAATACGGCTTCTACTTCCCCAAGCTCTATGCGGAAGCCGCGAAGTTTGACCTGGTGGTCAACGCGTCCTAAACACTCGAGAGAGCCATCCGCCCGATACCGCCCCAAATCGCCAGTGCGATACATACGCCCCCCGGGGCCGTTACGGAATGGATCGGCCAGAAATTTTTCTGCTGTGAGCTCTGTCCGGTTGAGATATCCGCGCGCAACACCCGCGCCGCCGATATAGATTTCTCCCGGCATTCCAATAGGGGAAGGTTGCTGGCGTGCGTCGAGAATATAGATTTGAGTATTGTCAATGGGGCGGCCTGCCAACACCCTGATGTCGGAAGTTGTCACTTTATGGATGACCGAATACACGGCAGTTTCGGTGGGACCGTACAGATTCCACAACCCGAAGCAGCGCGGCAGAAGCTCTTTGGCCAATTCCCAGGGAAGCGCTTCGCCCCCGCTCAAGACTTTCAATTCCGGTTCACCAGCCCACCCTGCATCGACTACGCTTCGCCAGGTTGATGGAGTTGCGTGCATTGCGCTCACACCGGCGTGCGAAATCGTGGCTGCCAATGCATGCCCATCGCGGGTCATCTCGGCATCCACAATCAACAGTCGCGCTCCTACAGCGAGGGGCAGATAAAAATCCAGGACTGAAGCGTCAAATGACATGGAGGCCACCCCGAGATACGTGTCTTGCTCTCCCAGCGCGAAAGTCTTTCGTACCGAATTTAAGAAATTGACAACGTTGCGGTGCTCTAGTTGTACGCCCTTCGGGGTTCCCGAAGATCCAGAGGTGAAGATTACGTAGCTAAGATTTGTAGGGCCGACCTCCCCGTGAAGATTGTCGATAGATTCTTCCGCGATGCTGGTCCAGTCGCCGTCGATACAAACCATATGGGCTTTTTGAGATGACAAACTCTGAGTCAAGCTTCGTTGTGTGACAATCACTGATGCGGCGATGTCCTGGAGCATGAATTCAAGCCGTTCGCGGGGATAAGTGGGATCAAGCGGTACATACGCGCCTCCTGCCTTCAAGATTCCAAGTAGGGCTACCATCATTTCTAGCGAGCGATGCACGCAAATTCCTACGGTAGAGTCCGGGCGCACCCCTAGCTTGCGGAGATAATGTGCGAGTTGGTTGGCGCGCTCGTTCAAGTCATGATAACTAAGCCTTCGCCCTTGAAACTCAACTGCTATGGCGTCCGGAGTGCGCACACATTGCTCCTCGAATAGCTCGTGGACGCAGCGGTCTGTTCGTTCGTTTGTGCTCGTGTCGTTCCAGAACATCAATAGCTGGTGACGCTCGTCTTCAGGGAGTATGTTCAGACTCGTAATCGCTAGACCAGGGTTGACGACGATAGCTTCGAGCAGTGCCTGGAAATGCTGCAGAAATCGTTGGATACTCGCTTTGGTGAAAAGATCCGTGCGATACTCCAGCTTCACGTTCAATCCGCTCGAATCGTCCGAAACAATCATGATGAGATCGTTCTTAGCAGTGGGAGTATCGAAATCGAGAATCTGTACGTCTAACCCATCCATTGCCGGTGGTGGTGGGGGCGCAGTCTCGAGAATGAAAATAGTTTGGAATACTGGGGAGCGGCTGATGTCGCGCCCCCGCTCCAGTTCCTCCACCAACACCTCGAAGGGCATTTCCTGATTATCGTAGGCTTGTAGAGCGGTTTCTTTTACACGACGCAGCAGTTCACGAAAGCTCGGATCCCCGGATAGATTGGTCCGCATCGCTAACATATTCACGAAATCGCCGATGAGAGGTTCAACCTCAGGGTGCGTGCGGCCAGCAATGGGTGTTCCTACGACAATATCTTCCTGACCTGCGTAGCGCCACAACAGCGATTGAAATGCTGCCAGCAGCGTCATAAACAAAGTGGTGCCCTCACGCTGGCTTAACGTCTTTAAGTTGTGAAGGAGTTCTTTAGGGAAGACAGAAGACTGTGTCGCCCCAGCAAAACCCTGCATTGCAGGCCGCGGGAAATCGGTAGGAAGATCAAGCAATGCGGGTGCCCCCGCGAGCTGACCCTTCCAGTATGCCAGTTGCTTTTGCAGGATTTCGCCTCTGATGTTTGCCCTCTGCCAAACGGCGAAGTCACGATACTGAATTGGTAATTCGGGTAAATCTGCGGGCTGTTTTCCTCGCTCTGAATTGTAGAAGGCGGCGATCTCGCGGAACATTAAGCCCTTCGACCAACCATCAGAAGCGATGTGATGGGTCATTAAAATCAAGATGTGCTCGTTATCATTCAAGCGCAAAAGGGTCGCTCGAACCATCGGGTCGGAGGATAGATCAAACGGACGCTGCACCTCCGTTTCTATCATCTGTTGGGCTTTGGTTTGTTGCTTTGTCCCGGAGCCATCACTCAAGTCAACGATCCGCAATGAAACGGGACAATCATCACGAACTACCTGAAACGGCTCCTCTTTAACCAACACGAAATTAGTGCGCAGAATTGTATGTCGTTTCACAATGGAAGTCAGCGCATGTTCCAAAGCCGTCACATCCAACGATCCGGTCAATCGCAAGACGCGAGGGACGTTATAAGTGCAGGACCCAGGAGAGAACTGGTCTAGAAACCAAAGACGCTGCTGGGCGAAAGAAAGTGGTGCTTCCCGGAGGGTGCAAGGGGGAATCGTGTCCTTCCCGGCTGCGTTCTGCCTCATTCGTGCTCGAAGTAGCGCCTGCTTCGCCGCTGATAATTGGCTTTCTTGACTATTCAGCTCGTCACTCATTTTTAACCCTCCACTTGCCTGGTATACGACCAGAAAATCGCGTGAATTCTTAGCCCTGAACCGAAAGTTTTCCTGCTCGGGGATTCCAAATCTGGCGCGAAAATTTCATTTTTCAGAGGCAGCTCTGACGGAAACTGGAGCTAACCAGTGCGACAGATCTCTTTGCAATAAGTCGCTCAACTTTAGAATATCTTCGCGATATTCCTCCAGAAGGGCAGCGCGAACATCTTGTGGGATAGGAGGAGGAGAGATTCGATTAGGGCGCGCAACTCGGTCGAGGAAGTCTTTTACAAATTGCGATCGCCAACGCAATCGCTTCGGCAAGTACTTCTTGCTGAAGTCCACCTGGACTCTGGACTTATATAAAATTTTCTCCAGCCTTGCATTCTTGGGCACGTATGACTGTTTATACCGCTTCGACGTGTCGGGCAGGAAAGTGCTATCTACCCCGACTATTTGGTAAACGTCCTTGATGAGACGCAATGGCTCCCGCTGTAGATCCTCATACAGATAGATGTGAAGCTGTTCGCGCCCGAAGGTGTCGATATAACGTTTTACTTGCTCGTAGTAGAATCCCATGCTTTTGAAGTGCCAAAGCGAGTTCCACTTTTGTCGGACACGCGCCGGCTCTTCCTTTAGAGCTTCTGCAAAGGACCTCTGCTCGCG
>JALYIM010000272.1 GCA_030775785.1 Acidobacteriota bacterium | reverse complement strand
CTTGGGAGCCGAGCTTACTTCTTCCTAGCCCGCTTAGTGGCTGAGAGCGGAGCGCGCCCTGCGGAGTTGGCTGTCACAGCGGCACGGATGAGTTGCCTGAAGGCAGCTTCGTTGATCTTTTCCCCTTCTCGGAGGTCAATCGCACGCCGCGTGTTCCCTTCCAGGCTGGAATTGAAGAGCTTCTTCGGGTCTTTGATGGAGGCTCCGCGGGCAAAGGTGAGCTTCACGACCTGCTTGTATGATTCCCCTGTGCAGACGATGCCGTCATGGGACCAGACGGGGGTTCCGGGCGACGCGGACTTCACCCATTTCCACTCCTCCTGGATGTAGGGATCGGCATCGTGGATGAGATGACGGACATGAGCGAGGGTCTTTCCTCTCCAATCCCCCAGCTCTTGAATCCGCTTAGTAATGTTCGCTGAAGCGGCCTCACTATTCGGACGACTTGTCGGCTTCATGTTCTCTCCGATCCTTCGTTTCGCCAGCCGGAAATGAGTCCTCGAACGACGTGGCCTTTCCACATCCAAAATCCCGAGAGAACCATTATAGGAAGGAAGACAAACCGGGTAGCAGGGGCATAGTCAGGAAGTTTTTCAAACGGACTATAAATATAACCGAGTATCGGAATGCTAAAGACGATGTGAATCCCGCGGACAATCCAACGTTTCATGGCCAGTCTCCTTTTTCGATACCGACATTATTGCAACCCGGCAACAACTCGCTCCAGGCTGCCGATGAACTTCCGCCAGCCGTAGTTCGCGCCCTTGTAAGCGGCCTCTTGATCAGGACGGAAGCCGGACTGTTCCATGCGCACGAGTGTTCCGCCGCTGGTCTGCAAGGCAAAGGCTGGGTAATCGAAAAACAGGCAAATACTCATACAAAGGAGCGTGGCGTAGATATTCAAGCTTCAAAACAAGGGAGGATGCTGCTCGTTGAAGTAAAGGGCTATCCTTCGACGCAATATCGTGATCCACGGCGTTCCAGCGAACAAAAACGTACCAACCCGACGAATCAGGCACAGCACTGGTATTCTCATGCGCTTCTGAAAGCGCTCCGGCTTCAAACAGATCATCCAGACGCAAAGGTCGCTCTTGCCTTTCCAGATTTTCCGCGTTATCGAACCCTATTGAATGAAACCAAGTTAGGGCTCGAAAAACTAGGCGTAGCCGTGCTGTTTGTGACTCTGGCTGGTGAAGTTCGGGAATGGGGACTTGAGTGAGCAGAAGCTAATCGGCTGAATTGAATCTTAATAGCTGTGTGAATAACAAGCGTTTGCGACAAGTGTCATTTCCTAAAGGAGTTGGGTACAAGAGCGGCTCTTGTTATTTGGTAGCGCTAACGGGAATCGAACCCGTGTTTGAAGATTGAGAATCTTCCGTCCTAACCCCTAGACGATAGCGCCACAGGCTGGCAAGCGATTATAACAAAGCGGGATGACAGCGATCTTGTTTGTGAATTTCTGCGTGAAGATGCACACTACTGATATTTCCTGGCGATATTCTCTCGTTTCCCCTACGTAATTTTTCCTTCTTGACAGTTTTATCTCGCAGGTTCAGAATCGCAACTTGATGGCGAACAAAAAGCGAAATAACGCGGAATCTCTTTAATCTGCTTACGCTCGGAATCCCTGTTCTTTGCCGTTAACTTGGCTCGGGATCACGCCTTCCTGTTTTTATTTTCTGGATGTTCGAGGCCCCGTATGTCGTCGTCTTACTCGCTGCTCTCTGCTTCTCCGGTTGGGGCTTTGGCCTCGGCAATTTCCATCCCACCACTGGATTTCGATTCGTCTTTATATATTCCCTCTCCACTCGTTCCATCTCCAAACCAAGCAGAAGTTCACCCGGTAATTCGGTTTCCTGAGAATCCGCGCACGGCGTTGTTGCGGCGACTCTCTTTATTAGAACGCTTCGCTGCCGTGGAGAAGCTTTCGGGAGTGACTCCGGCCTCGCGGTTGGAGGTGCGGCCCACGCCGGAGATGGTGGCGAGCGGCGTCGCCGAGAGTGACGCATTCGCCGGAGGCTTGCCGCGGGGATGCCTCTCGGAAGTTTTCGGCGCGGCCTCCTCGGGACGGACCAGCGTATTGCTGGCGGCGCTGGCGGCGGCCACGCGGCGGCAGGAGGCGTGCGCGTTGGTGGATGTGAGCGATGTTTTCGATCCGGTGTCGGCGGCAGAGGCGGGCGTGGATTTTGAAAAGCTGCTCTGGGTGCGCTGCGGAAGTAAATCGGTCGGTGGCCACAATTCAGATTTCAAAAATAATGCCGGGCGAAGAAATTCTAATTTCTCCAGAAATTTCGATTTTAAAAACAATGCCGGACGCCAGTCGGGAGAAGGTCCGGTGGAGCAGGCGCTGCGGGTGACTGACCTTTTATTGCAGAGCGGCGGATTTGGCATGGTGGCGATTGATTTGGGAGATGTCCCGCACAAGATGGCGCGCCGCATTCCCCTGACTTCATGGTTCCGCTTTCAGCGCGCGGTGGAACATACGCCGACCGTGCTTTTTGTGGTGTCTGAGAGTCCGTGTGCACAGACTTGCACCACGCTGCTGTTGAAAGTTCAGAAATATGCAGGGCAGAAATATGAACGTCATCCGTGTGAATTTTCCAAGGGAGCAGACGGCGGTCCATCTTCTCCCGCCCACGCGCAACTCATGGAAGGCTTTGAGGTGCAGGTGGAATTATTGCGCGCGCGCATGCAGCGCAAGCCTGTGGCTTCGGTAACTTCTTTCCGCAGTCGCGCTGCCTGGGCAGGATGACAAATTCGAATTTGAAAGTGTGCGATCACAAAGTTTGCCGCAAGAAAACTTTCTCATGCCTTTTGCTTGCATCTTCGTACCAGATTTTCCCGTGGAAGCAGTGTTGCGCGCCGAGCCGGAATTACGTTCGCAGGCAGTGGTCGTGCTTGTGGGCAGGCCTCCGCTGCAAAAAGTTTTTTCTGGCAACGAAGAGGCCGGTCGCGCTGGCGTTGAGCCTGGCATGACGAAATTGCAGGTGGAAGCTTGCGCGGGTATGGTGCTGCGTCCACGATCGGCTTTACAGGAAACTGCCGCGCATGCCGCGCTGCTCGATTGCGCACAGTCATTTTCACCACGCGTCGAGGATGCTGGCAGCGACACCATCCTGATTGATCTGGCCGGGCTGCAGCCGCTTTTCGGATCGCTGCCAAAAATTGCGCTCGATATTGCGCGCAGAAGTTCCGAGCTCGGCCTGGAATCGAACGTTGCGGTGTCGTCCAATCCGGACACGTCGGTGATTGCCGCGCGTGGATTTTGCGGCGTGACTGTGATTCCTGAAGGGCGCGAGTCTGAGCAGTTGGGAACTTTGCCAGTGGAAGTGCTGTTCAGGAAATCTGACGCGGATGCCGACGCCGAGCGCTTGCTGGATACGTTCAGCCGCTGGGGAATCCGCAATCTGCGTGCACTGGCGGCATTGCCGGCGGTAGCCCTCAGCGAGCGGCTGGGACAAAAAGGAGTTCAACTGCAACAACTGGCGCGAGGAGCGACTTTCCGCACGCTGGTTCCCGTGGATGCGCCACTGATTTTTGAAGAAGCGGTGGAATTGGAGCATCCGCTGATGCTGCTGGAGCCGCTGGCTTTTTTGTTAGGCCGTTTGCTGGACCAGCTCTGCGCCCGCTTAAGCGCCCGTGCCCTGGCGACGCAGGAGTTGCAATTGCAGTTGGAGCTGGACCATAGCTGCAAGAGTGATGATTGTTCGGATGAAGATCCCAAGAACGGTTTTCAGCAGCCTGAGTCCGCATTGCCACGGACTTTTCTGCGAACTCTGCGACTTCCCGTTCCGCTGCTGGATGCACGTACTTTCTTGAAACTGCTACAGCTCGATTTGCGGGCGCATCCTCCCGGCGCGCCTATCGTAAAAATTTATTTGCGGGCAGAGCCTTCGCATCCGCGGGCGGCGCAGGGCGGACTTTTTCTTCCACCTACACCGGAGCCGGAGAAACTCGAGCTCACGATTGCGAAGATTGCCGCAATCGTTGGGGAAGATAAAGTTGGCTCTCTGCAATTGCTGGACAGCCACCGCGCGGAAAGATTCCGCATGCAGCGGTTTGTGGTGACAGATCCGCAAAAAACAAAACCATCGCAAAAACATTATGGAGAAACGCTCAGCAGCGTGAGTCCTAATAAGTTGGTCATGGCTTTGCGCATCTTCCGGCCTCCCTTGCAGACTTCAGTGACACTACGCGATGGCAAGCCTGTGCACGTTCTCGCGCGAAAAGAAATTAAAGGCGATGTGCTTTGGGCGGCCGGCCCGTGGCGCTCCTCCGGCGATTGGTGGGAGCAAGACGGATGGGCCCGCGACGAATGGGACATCGCAGTGCGGCAGGAAAGTGGGATCACGTTGTATCGTCTCGTCCGCGATTTGCTCCGCGCTCAGTGGCTTCTGGAAGGGAGTTACGACTGAAAAGTTCCGCATGTATATCGAACTGCATTCCCGCTCCGCCTTCAGCTTTCTGGAAGGCGCTTCCCTGCCCGAGAATCTGATTGCAACTTGCGTGCAGTTGAACATGCCGGCTATGGCGCTGCTTGATCGCAATGGAGTGTATGGCGCTCCGCGCTTTTATATGGCCGCAAAAAAGGCTGGCATCAAGGCGCATATGGGCGCGGAGGTTACGTGCGAACAATTTTCACGGCTACCGCTTCTGGTGCAATCACGCGCCGGTTATCAGAATCTCTGCCGCTTCATCACGCAGATGAAATTGCGGACACCAAAGAAAATCTTCAAAGTAGCAAACTCGCCAATAAAAGAAGAAGGCTCAGTTCGCGAGCACGAATTGCAGGAATATGCCGCTGGACTCATCTGTCTCACAGGATCTGAAGATGGTCCGCTGGCTACTGCTTTGGCGCGTGGCGGATTATCCGAAGCAAAACGCTGCATCGAGCGCTTGACTGAGATCTTCGGAGACGGAAACGTCTATGTAGAACTGCAGCGCCACTTTCATCGCGAACAGGAAGCTCGCAATCGTGCCGCGATTGAAATTGCTACTTCGCTTCGCTTGCCACTTCTCGCGACCAATAACGTGTGTTATGCGACTGCTCTCGAGCGTGAAATTTGCGATGTGTTTACTGCCCTGCGGAACCATCGCACTTTAGCTGACGCTGGACGCTTGCTCACCCGCAACTCCGAGCGCTTTCTGAAGTCAGCAAAACAGATGCACCAACTGTTCGCCGATCTTACCGAAGCGATTGCGAATAGCGTTGAGCTCTCATCGCGGCTTCAGTTCACGCTGAAAGATCTAGGATACGAATTCCCAAAATATCCAGTGCCCGACGGCGAAAGCATGATGTCGTTTTTGCGGGAGCGCACTCGGGAAGGATTCCAACAGCGTTATGTACGGACAGACACCGCCGAAGATTTCAGAGCCTCAGATTTAAAGACTCGTGCCCGTAATCAAATCGAGCGCGAGTTAAATCTGATCGAGAAACTGGATCTCGCCGGCTACTTTCTGATTGTTTGGGATTTGGTTCGATTCTGCCGCGAGCAAAACATTCTAGTACAAGGGCGCGGCTCAGCGGCAAATAGTGCTGTCTGTTATTCACTAGGAATTACGGCGGTGGATCCCGTCGGCATGGAGTTGCTCTTCGAACGCTTTCTTTCTGAGGAGCGGGGCGAATGGCCCGACATTGATCTTGATCTTCCCAGCGGTGACCAGCGCGAACGAGTGATCCAATATTTATACAAGCGTTATGGCGAGCGCGGCGCCGCTATGACCGCCAACGTCATCACCTACCGCAGCCGCATGGCATCCCGCGAAATGGGCAAGGCGCTGGGCTTCGATCCTGAGACTTTGGATAAGGTTTCCGCCGCCGTTTCCCACTGGGAATATCGCGACGCCAATGACACTTTTGATTGCCGCTTCCGCGACGCTGGTTTGGATTTAAATCATCCTCGCCTGCGCAAGTATTTCGAGCTTTGTGTTGCAGTGCAGGACTTGCCGCGGCACCTTGGCCAGCACTCCGGCGGAATGGTGATATGTCAGGGGCAACTCGATTCCGTCGTGCCGCTCGAGCCTGCATCCATGCCAGGACGGGTTGTGGTGCAGTGGGATAAAGATGATTGCAACGATCTCGGCATTATTAAAGTAGACCTGCTTGGCTTGGGAATGATGGCGGTGCTGGAAGATTCTCTTATGCTGATTCGCAACCACTATGACAAGGAAGTAGATCTGGCGCATCTTCCGGCAGATGACCCGGAAGTCTATTCGACATTGCAAAAAGCAGACACTATCGGGATGTTCCAGATCGAGAGCCGCGCTCAGATGTCATGTCTTCCCCGACTGCGCCCGCAACATTTTTACGACATTGTGGTGCAAGTTGCCATCATTCGGCCTGGACCGATTGTGGGGCAGATGGTGAATCCTTATTTAGAGCGCCGCCAGGGACGCGCGACCGTTGTTTATCCGCACCCTTCGCTGGGGCCGGTACTGGAACGCACTTTGGGAGTGCCTTTGTTTCAAGAGCAACTGCTTCGAATCGCGATGGTCGCCGCCAATTTCAGCGGAGGCGAAGCCGAAGAGCTACGACGGGCCATGGGTTTCAAACGCTCGCAAGCGCGCATGAAAGAGATCGAAGCAAAACTTCGCGCTGGCATGGAACTCAATGGTCTTTCTCAAGAGGCGCAAGAGCAAATCGTTTTATCAATTACATCGTTCGCTTTGTATGGATTCCCCGAATCCCACGCCGCCAGCTTCGCATTGCTCGCCTATGCCAGCGCGTTTTTGAAGTGTCATTATCTGGCTGCCTTCACCGCCGCCCTGCTGAACAACCAACCGATGGGATTTTATCGTCCTCCCACTGTCGTGAAAGATGCGCAGCGCCACGGACTGAAAATTCTGCCTATTGATGTAACGAAATCTCATTGGCTTTGTACGCTGGAGGATGTTGTGAATGAAAAGTTATTAGAAAACGGCGCGCAGAAGAAACCAAAACTGCGTATCGGCTTGCGCTATGTTCGCGGACTATGCGAGGAAGCTGCGCAAAATCTTGTCCGACAGCGCAGTATCGCTTCGTTTCATTCGATTCGAGACCTTGTTCAGCGTGTGCCCGAGCTGCGAAAAGATGAACTGAATACGCTGGCCGCGATTGGAGCGTTAAACGAAATTCATAGCAATAATTCCCCAAAACTACATCGCCGGGATGCGCTGTGGCAGGTGGAGCGCGCGGTGCGGCATGCTGGACCACTGCTCGATCAATCTTATGAACCTGATGCAAGTTCTCCTTTACAAGCGATGGATCATGAGGAGCGTCTGGTGGCAGATTTTCGCGGCACTGGCATGACGGTTGGTCCTCATCCGATGGCCTATCACCGAGAGCGCATGAATAAAATGGGAATCCGCAGAGCCATTGATCTAGCCGGGGTCTCCAACGGCGAGTATTTGCGCATTGGGGGATGTATCATCGCGCGGCAACGTCCGGGGACTGCAAAGGGTTTCGTGTTTTTAAGTATTGAGGACGAGACCGGCGTAGCCAATGCAATTATTAATCCAGATTTATTTCAGAAAAACCGGCTTATGGTGGGGTCTGAACAGTTTCTGATTGTTGAAGGAATTCTACAAAATCAGGATAACGTTATTTCCGTTAAGGCGGAACGCGTGCTGCCCCTCAACATTACCCACGCACAAACCAGTTCACATGACTTTCATTAGTTTTAACAATCTATTCATGCGACCAAAACGATGATACGAATTCGGCAAAGCTGAATTTTTCTTATGCTTTTCACATGATGCGGCGTTTCATTCGGCTATAATTAAGACATCCACTTCCACAAACTTTCTGCACCTTATCCGAAAGGCATGAGCGGGCGTGTTTGTGGGAAAAACATGGGATTATGGACCCAAATTTGTAAGGAGTAATCTGAAAATGGCAAGAGCAAAAACACCCCGCAGCATTTCCCCTAGCCCCGCTACCCCCCTTAACAATCCGGTCATCACGATGCCCGACAACAGTTCGGTTTCGCAGGCCAAGAAAAGCACTTCAGTGGGAAACTCATCGCAGCTGGATTTAAACGGCGAAATCCGTAATCGCGCCTATGAATTATACGAAGAGCGTGGATGCACTCCTGGCCACGAATACGAAGATTGGCTGACTGCTGAGCGCGAAGTTCTTGCGCGGCGCAATCGTCAGCAGAGCGCGTAACTGAACCCGCTCTGCATGCCCGAGATTCTGCTTATAGATGACGATGCAACGCAGTTATGCGTCCGTGCTGCGGTGTTGGTCCAGGCAGGGTTCTCGGTCTTCACTGCTTCAACCGCCGCCGAAGCGCAAGAGAAACTTCAACAGACAGAAGTGAGCGCGGCCCTGCGCCTGATTATTACCGATCACATGATGCCGGGGGCCAGCGGTTCCGTGTTTGTGCGCGAACTGCGGAGACTGAGCCCGCACGTACCAGTGATCGTCATTAGCGGATTATCCGAGGCAGAGGAAGAATATGCCGGACTCAACGTCACGTTCCTCAACAAGCCGAGCGAACCGGAAGAGCTAATTGCGCGGGTCCGAGCCCTGGTTCAAGGCAATATTTAGCCTCGCCGAAGCAATCTTCACTTACTTTGTGTCTCGCAATCAGGCCTGCGGAGCGTAAAATCGTCTGTTTGTTGCACTGATGTTGCTTGCAGGTTTGCCTGTAGCAAGCGTTTTGGAAAAATAGAAAATGGCCTCCTATGTCGCAAATAGGTAGTTTCGCGCTCCTACTCGCCCTGGCGTTGGCGGTGTATTCGTTTTTAGCAGGACTTGTGGCCTTGATTCAGAAAGGTCCGGGCGCTGATCGCCTCAGTGAAACCTCCCGCCGCGCCGGCATTGCAACCTTCGTGGTGGTGTTCATCGCTGCAATGGTGCTGGTGATCGCCGCGTTTCAAAACAACTTTTCCATCGCTTATATCTTTCATCACAGCAATCGCGATCTTCCCGCTCCGTATAAATTCGCGACCCTTTGGTCTGGACAGGAAGGCTCGCTGCTCTTCTGGTCGCTGCTGCTCTCGGCCTACGGACTCGTGCTTCGGCTGCGCTACAAAACCGATAGCCGGTTGTTTGCGCACGCTTCAGTTGTAATTGCGGCCGTCCAAGTTTTTTTCCTTCTGCTGCTGAATTTTGCCGCTCATCCTTTCGCCGTGATGCAGGGTTCGCTGCCCACCGATGGAACGGGATTGAACCCATTGTTGCAATATCCCGAGATGGTCATACATCCTCCCATGCTCTACCTGGGATACGTCGGCTTCACCGTACCATTCGCATTTGCGCTGGCAGCATTGGCAATGAAGTATCCAGGAGAAAAGTGGATCCACATTACGCGCCGTTGGACGATGGTGACTTGGGGCTTTCTCACCTGCGGAATTTTCCTGGGCGCGCACTGGGCTTATTCAGTACTGGGATGGGGAGGTTACTGGGCTTGGGACCCGGTTGAAAATGCCTCGCTCATGCCCTGGTTGACGGGTACGGCGTTTCTGCATTCAGTTATGATGCAGGAAAAACGCGGCATGTTGAAAGTGTGGAACATGTGGCTGATTTTTGCCACTTTCATGCTGTCAATTTTCGGCACTTTCCTGACTCGTAGCGGAGTGGTCAGTTCAGTTCATGCCTTCGCGCAGTCTTCCATCGGAGATTGGTTCGTCGCCTTTCTCGCGATCATCTTTGTTGTTTGTTTGTACTTCTACATCAAGAACCGTTCTCATCTTCGCAGCGAGCATAAGTTAGAGTCGCTGGTCTCCCGCGAGTCCAGTTTCCTATTCAACAATCTCCTTCTTCTAGTTGCCTGTTTTACGGTGTTATGGGGAACTCTCTTTCCAGTGCTTTCGGAGTGGGTGCAGGGAACCAAGGTTACCGTCGGGCCACCCTTTTTCAATCGCGTGAATCTGCCGGTAGCGATGCTGCTGCTGTTGCTGACCGCGCTAGGACCGCTGCTCGCATGGCGCAGAACTTCGCTGGAAAGTTTGCGGCGCAATTTTCTCGTGCCCGCGGTAACCACTGTTCTAGTAGGGATTCTTCTAATCATTTTCGGAGTGCGTCCGTGGCATGATGCTTCGTACTTCTATTCGTTGATGACCATCATGCTCTCGGTGCTGGTGGGTGTGACTGTGATCTCCGAATTCGTTCGCGGCGGTCGCGTGATCGCGAAACATACCGGGCTCAATTTGTTCGCATCCATGCTGCACCTTGGCCATCGCAACACTCGCCGCTATGGGGGATACATCGTTCACTTCGGTGTGATTGTGATTATGATCGGTTTCGCGGGCGCGGCTTTCAATAAAGAAGCCGAACAGGAGATGGCATTCGGCGACAAGTTGAACATCGGCGCTTACACTCTCGTGTGCCAGTCCTACACGCAGGAAGACAAGCCGAACTACGGCAGCGAATGGGCCATCATCCAAGTATTCAAGCGCGGCAAGCGGATTGATACTCTCTATCCCGAGAGGCGTTTTTACAAAGCCAGTCAGCAAACCTCAACCATGGTCGCCAACCGGTCCACGCTGAGAGAGGACTTGTATCTGGTTTATGAAGGACAGAACCAGGTCTCAGGACGTCCGATTATTAAAGTCCATCTCAATCCTTTGGTAATGTGGATATGGATTGGTGTGTGGATCATGATTATCGGCACCGTCGTGGCATTGATTCCGAATGCGCTTGCGTTGACTGCTACCGCCCCTGCACGCGTTCAGGTTGCGCCGGCTGGGGCTGGCGATTGATGACGCCGCCCATGAATATCGTTTCGCGCCACCGTGCATTGAAATTGATCCTGCTTTGCATTGCATTATTCATGTTTATGGGAGTCGGTGATGAATCGGCTCGGATCAACGATCTCGGCCACCGCCTGATGTGCGTCTGCGGATGCAATCAGATTCTGTTGGAGTGCAATCATGTCGGCTGCACTTACTCAGATCGCATG
>JALYIM010000271.1 GCA_030775785.1 Acidobacteriota bacterium | reverse complement strand
CGGCAACTGACCCAGTATCGGTTCCCGCTTTGTTCAAGGGTTCCGGCTTACCGAAACAACTCGCCAGCCTTATCGAGGGCGAGAGTCTATTTAATGACGGCACCGCAGTGGTCGTCTTTCGCATCGTCCTTGCATTTGTTGTCAAGACCACCCCTCATTCGACTGGAGAGTTGGTGTGGGGCTCCGTTGTCGAATTCGGTTTGGTCGTCCTTGGAGGGATACTAATCGGAGCAGCAGTTGGACTGATAGGGTCCATGCTAACGTCGTACTTTGACGATCATCTGTTGGAAATCACTCTGACAACGGTTGCCGCCTATGGCTCTTTCCTGACGGCCGATAGCCTCCACGTTTCCCCGGTAATTGCCGTTCTGATGGCTGGTCTTGTAATCGGAAACTATGGGCGAAAGAAGGGAATGTCCCCTACGACACAGGTTGCGGTCGATTCCTTTTGGGAATACTCGGCTTTTGTCGTCAATTCGCTCGTTTTTCTGCTGATCGGACTTGAGATACGATTGCCCCAGCTTGCTACAGCTGCATCTTCGGTGGCCTGGGGTGTTGCGGCCATGCTGGCAGGTCGTATCGCCGCCGTCTATGGGCTACTCCTTTTGATAAAGCCACTAGGTTCGCCGGTTCCGCTGCGCTGGAAGCATCTGCTCTTCTGGGGCGGTCTCCGGGGCTCGCTTTCGATAGCTCTGGTGTTGAGTCTCCCAACCAGCGTGCCCCGATCGTTCGCAATTTATATTTATGATTTTCGGTGTGGTGCTGTTCAGTCTGCTGGTGCAGGGTTTGAGTGTCAAGCCGCTTCTTCGGTGGCTCAGGTTCTCGCAACCAGAGCAGATGTGAAATCCTGTTAAGTTAATTATTCTTTTTGAAAACGGACGAAACTGATATGGCTGCCGCGCGAATCAAATGTTGTGGCATAACCTCAATGGTCATTAGATTGAAGAGCGAAAAGAACGGAGGGCCCGCCCAACGGTGATGATGATTTGGCCTACATCTCGACTGCGTCGACTGTTCCGCCCCCCCGCCGAGATTTATCGAGATGCTGCACAGGGCAAGCAGTTCGATGCCGTGTATTTCGTGATGTTGATCCTAGCCTGCTTGATCGCTCTGCTTGGTCTGCTCTTAAACAGCCCCGCAGTAATTATTGGCGCCATGCTGATCTCCCCCTTGATGGGGCCGATTCTCGCCTGCGGCGTCGCACTCACGGCGGCCGACTGGGATGTCGGCAAGAAGGCAGCACGTAATGTGGTGCTGAGCGTCGTTGAGGCAATTGTTATGGCGGTGATCGCCATCCGAGTCTCTCCGCTGCGTGAAACAACGCCAGAAATCCTCGCGCGGACGACCCCGAACATGATGGATTTGCTCATCGCTTTTTTCTCAGGAACCGCAGGTACGGCTGCCCTCTCTTCTCGGAAAGCCGCAATGACCATTCTGCCAGGTGTGGCAATCGCCACTGCGGTTGTACCTCCTTTGGCGATCGTTGGATACGGCATTGGGACGTTACAGTGGTCGATTGCGAGCGGCGCTCTCATGCTATTTCTCACCAACTTTGCCGCTATTGTGTTAAGTGCCGGCCTGGTGTTCCTCGTGGTCGGAGTCCGGCCCCAAAAAGTCGATCAAGACGGCCAGAATTTTCTCTCCCGCCACCGAATTGCGATTGCCTTTCTTATACTCGCCGGATTATCGGTTCCGCTGATGAAGACTCTGAAAAGTGCGGCACACCAGGCGCAAATCCGGCAGCAACTCAGTGCTCACCTCAGAAGTCAACTTCAGAAATCCAAAGGACGACACGTAGATTCTGTAAAACTGCAGATTGCTAAAGATCACGTATCAGTTGTAGCCGTGGTGCAGACATCCCAGTTCATCGAACCTCAGGAAGTCCATGCGCTGGGACGTGAACTGTCCACCGCCATCGGTCGCCCGGTGCGACTTGAGATTCAGCAACTCCAATTGGCAAAGCAGGAAGCAGATCGCTCGATTGAAGGGAAGGACTATTTGGGCGGCGAATTGCTCTCACAAGGTGAGTCTCAGGGACGTATCCCATTTACGACCGCAACTATTGCGAAGGCGCAAGACGGGGTGCAGACTTCCCTGACGTCTTTGCTTGTTCCGGCGGGAGTGAGCGACCTGACGGTACTCTCCCTTGGCATGCAACCTAACGGCACCTTGCTTGTTAAAGTTGAGGCCACCCAGAAAGAAAATGTCGGGCAGGCTGCGTGGCAAGTGGCGGCTGAGTCGGTTTCACTAGAGCTCGGCGTGCCTCTGCTAATTCGTGCGGACGTTATTTTTGCCGATCGCAGTTTGGAGCTGAAACTCAAGCCCGGTGCGGTTCGACTCACCCAAGCACAAAGCTCCGAACTACAAAAGTTTATTCGTAATTCAAGCGGGCCTAATAGGTATCTATTGACCTACTCAGTAGCCGTGAGCCCTGAACTGGCAAAACGGAGGATCGTTCTTCTGGGGCGTCACGTCCGAGCCTTAGATTTGTCCTCCGAGCCAGATCCAAAATTACCCACAAACTTGATCCTTGTGCGCGGACAGATGCATCTTGAAATAACCGGAGGACAGATGCAAGGTGACTGAGAGCATCCCGGCACGTGCGTCGCGTACTCTTGCGTGAAGCACGACGCTCTCTGCGCTATTGGGAGGCGGACCCAGTCGACTAAGTCGAAAGCGCCATTTCCTGGCTATTGATTGGTCACGTCGGGAAGGCGTTCATAATCAGATGCGCTTGATCCGGCAGGAACAGCGCTACTTTGCGGCTGCGCACCAGCTTGAACTCGCTGGAGAGTAAGTTTTTCATGCCTCATCATTCATGATGACGTAACCACCCCGACCGCATAGCCGGCGATCTTCTGACCGCGACCCATGGAGCCCCGCCCGCGGCCAAACTCACAACATTCGATTGCCAGAAACGCCCAACTTCGTACTGGCAACGCTCAAAAACATAGCAATAGATTTCCCTGATGCGGACTTTGTTTTTTACGGCTCGCAAAATGAGAGCTGATGCCTAGTGTCGGTCGTAGCGAAGAAGCGCGCTTAGGTATTGGTTGGCAAGTTCGGCCAGCGGTTGTCTCGGGTCGAGAAAGGATGAGTCATCATTTGCGAGCGTCATACTCCCAATGGCGGATTTCACGTAATCCACCGCAGGAATTGCAACTTCCTCTGCGAAACTCCGTCCCACACGTAGGTGGAAGCGTTCCAAGCTTGATGTGCCCGTCAGACTATTTTCCTGGAACGACTCACTCCAGCCCATAATCAGCCATGCACGCGGTGAAGAGATCAGCCTGGGTGGGGTAGGAATTT
>JALYIM010000270.1 GCA_030775785.1 Acidobacteriota bacterium | reverse complement strand
CATATGTCCTTTGTTTTGTGTCGATAAAATGTGTGTTTATGTGTCGAGTGCGTGCCTTCGGTTAAATGTTAGGTTTTGTACCTTGGCCCGCCGCCTCCATATACCCCTATGGGGGGCACTACCCCCCCTATCTCTATCTCTATGAAAAGGGAAGGGTTAGGCTTTGCTTGGAGGCTGACACTACAGTATAGTGTACTGTCGTGCGATTCTGTGATTCTGGGTATTCTGTGCGGTTCGTTGGTCGATGGGGTCGCTGTAATGGGAGAATCCTATACTCTCCGCCAACCGTTGATAACAAACGGCTTAGATGTCATGTGATACGATTAACGGTATCACTAACTGTATCAGTTAACCACTTGGTAACTATGGATTTTGGAAGAAAAGTGTCGAAAAGAGAGGGCTAATTCGTGGGCCTTGTTGAATCGTGCAACTGACCACGAAGTGTTTCGGCCCCAGCTCCTCCACCTGAAAGTCCTTACAAATGCCTGTTGCTAATTTGACCTCCCGATAGCGTTCGTTAAGCACCAGACAGTGATTCTTAGCAAATGCCCGATTCGTGTACTTCCAAGCTCCCTCCGGCTTGGAAGCGAACGACGGCGCAATATGGTTCGTGTCCCCGTCTACGTACGGGCAGTCAGCTAAGTATCCCTTCATAAATCACCTCTCACCCGATTGTACGGTTTGCCGTGCTCGAGGGGTATTGACTTTCGTGTTTCAGCTACAATGCCGTGCAAAGCAGAGGCGGGATTATGGAAGGCTTTGAATTTCTCGTAATAGTGGGATTGCTGATTGCCAATCTCTTCAGAGGGACAGGGAATAAGATAAACCCGGATGTCTTGGAGGAGCGGTTTAACGGCATCGACGAGAAGCTCGATAGGCTCCTTGAGACGGAGGAAGATGAAAATTATTGACTCGGCCTTTTCCGCTCTCCTGTCGTTGATTTTTGGGACGTTTGTTCTTGCGTTCGTTTACTACGGTTTAGTCCTAGTCGCTAGGGTGGGAGATTTGGCACTGTGGTTAAGCAAAATCGACCGAGACATGCAATACGTGTTTCATCATCACTTCCATTTCTCATCGTCATCGGCATCTGAGTTCAGGCTGCTAATCTGGTTGTGTATCTGGGCTTTTATTGCTCGTAAGATTTACAACGTACTTTCGACGGCGTTATAGGGCGAGAGGTCTTCTTCTCCTACTGGGACTTAATGAAGCAAGAGCCTTGTGGCCGACTTGTGGCCGAGCGTTCGCGGTACTATCGTTGTGCAATTTGCTTTTAGGAGTTCGCCCTTGGCTAACCTTTTTTGTCGCTGCCACTGCCTCAAGCAGCTAGGAATCGGAGTAGTGCTCATTGTTAGTCTAGGATGCAAGCCTAAGAACCAAAACATGCTTGTGGCGTACGTTGGTGGCGATTTGTTTCTGCCCCGCATTAGTTCGAGGAGTTGGGTTGTGGGCGAAACCAAAGCATGTCAAATCGCCAGCCGCACATCTATCCCACCGGACAAATGGAGGGACTTGCTACTGTGTGGTTCTGACACCCAGCTAGCGTGGTCGCAAACTTGGTTGAGAGCCGACATCAAAAAAGCGATTTATGAGGCTGCTGGAGAGCAAGCCGTCAGCTTCGACAGTAGTGGGCACAGCAGTCGCTTCACGGGCCGCTGGTGGGAATGCAGAAGAATAGCTGAAGGAATTAGTTGTGATTAGCCATTTGGCCGAGCTCCCATGTCGCTAGTGACATCGAGAAGCACAGCGGGCTTGACGCGCCGTATATCATTCGTTAAATGCCAGCGAACCCTAAGCGCGGCTTCAATCGAATCTTCATCGTCATTGCTGTTCTGTGGGTTGTTTACTGCCTTGTCGGTTATCCAATGCAGCAACGGGCCGCAGTAGATGATATCTACGACACTAGCTTGCGAGCCTGCTATCAATATGAACTTGGCAAGGGTCAGGTATTCAAAGACTGTCTCAAATCGGCTGAGGAGACGCGTCGACTCAGTTTTGACCAGTGGACGGGAAGGAATCTTTACATCGACCAATTTTGGCCCCTATTGCTTATTGTCGTCGGTGTCCCGATTGTCGTTTACGGAATCTGCCGTGGATTGGCCGCCTTAAGTCTCTGGATATTCCGTGGGTTTACATCTCATGCCTGATTGGCGGGTCGGTCTACAGAAGAACCTAACAAGAATTTCAACAAGCCGAATAAATCAGATTTCTCGTGTTATAGCCGCTATGGGTCGTAAGGAAGGAACAAGTAGCTTAATGAGACGCATTGGGCGATGGTTGACGCTTTATCTATCGGTGGCATTCATTGCTCTCATTCCAATCATGTCTTATCACGTTGTTAGGGAAAACCAGCCCAAGAAAATACTGCTGCTTGTCATCCCTTGCTATGTACTTCTGGCATGGTCGTTTTATGCCGGATTCAAAACTTTAAAGCCAAAGTAGCTCGCTACCCTAGAGTTGTTCGATTGGTGGCCGACTTGTAACGGAGTTCCGTTTCAGCATGCGGGTAGTCAAACGTGACCCCTAGTGGGCTCGTTCGAAACGAGAGGTTTCCTCATCGTTTTGTCGGTCGGTATACTGGAAAAGACTGAACGATAGCCAGCCTACTTTAAAGATGGCCAACTGCCGTGCAGCGTGACATCACAAAAGGGCGGCATCGTGCCAATCGCTAAAAAGACAAGATTGATTGCTCTAGTTTGTTTTGTAATTGTTTGGGGAATAGTTCTACTGTTGGTTCCGCGCTATGCTAGTCGTTTGCGACCTTCTTGGTTCGAGCTCGGCGCAGGCGCATTAGTCCTGACGACAGGATACTCAGTATGGTGGGCGAAGCGGAACAATCGCATTTCTGCGGCATTGATTATTTCAGTTTTGGGCAACATAGTTCTTTTGGCATATATCTTCGTACCATTCAACGGTGACAAAAGCATTTTGTTTGAGACGGCAGTTCTGCTCTACATTATCTCGTTTCTTGCTCGGCTTGTCAGTTCTTGGAAGGTTCTGAAAAAGACAAAGTAGGTTACAGGCACACTGCGCTTTTGTTTCCTAAGCTTGGGGCCACTCTGCTTTGTGGCTCGGTTTGTTCGAGTACTTCATCTGTCTCCTATTCCCCCATTCGGTACGCCGTACCGACGTAAGCTTCCAGTGGGTCGAGTACCTTCCTCCATGTGCTATCGGACATTGTCAAGTTACTTTTCAATGTCTCTTTGGCCGATTCTGAATAGTATTCGGTCGGTTCAGCGACTGGCGTCACTACCCCGTCTTTGTACATGTACAGAGGATATTGCTCTTTCAGATTGGACAATTCTTTAGGGTTACCGTACACATGTGATTCAGAGGCCACGTCGCTGGGACTTCTCGGTCTTCAGCGCGGATTGCGGAAGCGATTGTGGACTCTTCAGTCTGCCCCAGTGACGCGGCTAGCGAGTGGCATGAGCACGATAGTTCTCAATTCTGTGACATTTATTCTGCCGCTACTTGGCAGAGTGGCGCACGAAACTCGAAATCTGTGGCCCTATGCTCGAACGTGGTGGGGCTTCACGGTGTTCGTGCTCACTGTATTGGGGGTTCTCTTTTACGGCCCAAAGAAAGCGATTGAAGCTGCGGAATGGTATCTTTACAGAGTTCGTGACCGTAAAGTTAGGGATTACTTGGAAGAGTGTTTAAGTCCCGGCACTATGACCAGTAATGGAATTAAGAAATGGCCAATTGGAAAATCTATTTCAGAAATTCACGAGGCAACAGGGATTAGAAAACGATGGCTACCGGGAAGCCTCGAACGTCTGCGCAGACTGCAAGAAGTGTTTCACGACGAAGAAGGCTGGAAGTTTAAGTTGTAGGAGGGACGCGCTGCGGATTATTGCCTTGCAGTCGCGCCCCACGATGGTGAGCACAGCGAGGTCATGAAGTACTCCATAAGCTGTGTACAATCTGAACTGCCTCGATGTAGCCAGCAAATGGCATTGATACGCTGGAAAGATACAAAACCCGAGCTGCTGGTTTCGTGGCATTCATTTGTTAGCCTTATTCAGGTAGGAAAAGTCGGTTGGCCGCTGCGCCAGCCTAAACGCTTTCCGCTGCATTCGCTGCCTCTGACTCTGGAACCAATCGCACAGAGGGGCATCCGTCCCCGAAGTCTTTCTCCACCTCCACGAATTTAAACTTTCCTTCGCAATGCCATGCGACGCACGGATAGGGTTTGGCAGTACCGAGGGCGGTGAGGCTGGTGACGGCGGTTTTGGGTGCAGGAACTATGTGAAAATTCATTCCTACTTCTTCGTATTTTCCTTTCGTCCCGCCCTTTACCGGGTAGAGTAGCCGCCCTTCTCCGTCTTCCTCCTGTATCAGGAAGTAGATTTGGAAACATTCCTCCTTCAACGGCCTAGATGTAATCCTGTCCAATGCAGTGTCTGCCCGCCCTTTATTAAAGTGTGTGCAAATGACGATGGCAAGGTTGTATTTTTGCGCCAGTGCACGAAGTGCTTTCAGTTCGGCTCTGCAGGCGATGTCGTTGTCTGTTTTCAGATAGTTCGCAGCAGGGTCAATGACGACCATTCGAACGGCTCCTTGTTCAAACTCGGTCTCCAGTAATAAAGCCTCCAGTTCGGCGACCTTAACTGCTTCCGTTGGGAACGCTATCTTCTTCATGTCCGCTCCCGCCGCGTTCAATCGAGGACACAGCATGTCTCCTACGTTGTCTTCGTTCGACATAATGATGGCCGAGCTAGGCGACAACAAATTCGGGCAGTTCGGCCACGGCTTTCCATTTGTAACGCGGGCGGCGATATCCATAGTCAAAACCCCTTTGCCGCTTCCGGGTTGGCCAACGATGAGTGTCAGCTCGCCCGTGCGAATGGCGTCTGGCCACAACCAACCATCTGCCTTATTTATACCTTTAACTTTCTGTAAGGGCTCGTCGGCCATTACCGTTGGGAAGTCAAGACTTGCAGAAGAAATAGAAGGTTTACTACCTAGACTTTTTCTTATGTTCCCCGTACTCTCCGACAAATCGAAAACAGGCTTCGCTCCCTCCATTTCCTTAACCTTTGTTTCTGGGTAATTCAACTTCTGAGCCATGGGGGACTCGAGGGAGGCCTGTGGTGACTCATGGAAGACCTCCAGTGACTCATGGGAGACCTCCGGTGTCATGGACGACTGTACCGACCATGCCTCGATAGCTGCTATGGCAATTCGTATTCTCTCCAAACATTCCTTGCATCTTTGGGGGTAGCGTGTCTCGTACTCGTCGTGCGTCAGTACCTTGAACTTGCTAGGAAGTACCCAGCCGAGGCTATTTCTGCCAGCGCGGCCTATTTTTTCGAACCAACCTTTCGCAACAAGACTTTGAACCCGACGATTGGCAGTTCTTTGACTCATCCCCTCGAAATGGGCAGCAATCACTCGACTGCCCGCTCGGAATATTTTGCTCTTGTGCGACACACCCGCTGCGAAATTCCAAATTGCGAACTCCTCGGCAGTCATATGGTCATGGGCGAAGCATTGCGTTTTGATCTTGCTCATTGAGAACCGCCACCGTGCGCAACGGCCACAGATGCGGGAATCGACCAAAAATATCGACCGTCCGGGTGCCCGCGTCCGTCTGGCAATCGTTCTCGCTTAGACACGCCATCGAGCTGAGTGAAGGCCTTCTGGAGTGTCGATTCTGCTATTCCGGAAGCCGCTGCGGCATTTATGACTGTTTTAGAGTGGATGGGCGTCCCGTTTGCCAAATACGTAGCGAGCCAGTGGATGGCCTTGTCAAGTTTTGAGGGCTCGACAATCGGTCTCTTTGTCTCGACAAGTTCTCCGGACTGGATGTCGTACAGAGTCGCGCTGGGGAGATAGCATTTGCCCCATTCAAGTTCCATTGCGACTTCTGTTAAGTCTTTAGGGCAAAGCTTTTCTAATGCGTATTTTTCTGCAGGTTCGGTGGCTGTGGTGCGTGGGATGCTTCGCAGTGCTCGGATGACGCTGAGCACTTCAGATGCTGCTGGTGACATTTTTTGTTCAAGCTGTCTTTTCACTGTATTGCCTTTCTGACACAAAGTGACCTTGGTGTTCGCGGTCATTTCTTGAATTCATGTCAGTGGCTTGTAACGAGAGCTTGATGACGAAGAGTTACTTATCGAAAAGAGCTACTTATTTAAGAGTAACAAGGCTTCCCGCATTTGGCAATCGAAAATAAACCTCCTATACCTTATAAAATGTTTATGGTTTTTCTAAGCTCAAGTTCGGAGTGCGAATTTGTTCGAAGAGCTGCCATCTACTCGTGCAAATCAAGCAGTGTCCACTTATCAACAGGAATGCGGAATGCGACCTACAATCGTCAAGGCTGTTTCGAGGCACTCTGGCTTTAACTAGCTGAAGACGTCGTTCCTAGGGCATTCTGGGTACGTAGCGAGGTATCGTCAGCGGCGTTGGAAATGAAGTATATCGGTTTTCCATTATCATTAAAAATGCTGACGAGAGAAATTACCGACGTGCGTGGCTTTTCCATTGAAGTTGCCAGTAAAGTGTACCATTTGGCTAAAACCCAAAGATTAGTACTTAATTATCCATCCCTTTGATTTTGGTGCATATGTGGAGCGGGATTAAGAGCGGCCGGGCGCGGCCAAATAAGAATGTTGCCCCGTGACGTTTGAAATCAGTTAACGCTAGTCTTTTTGGGAGGGTGGAAAATGACGATGGTCGGTTGTCGCCAAGCTCTTCTTCTGAAGTGAACACTGAGGTCGAGACTCGTGGATACTTCTGTTCCGACTGCGCAGCTACACTTCACGGGTTGGGGTAATCCGTTGTGTCACTGGAGTAGGCACACCGCCTTAGGTCGACTTCACATCTCTTTCGGATAATTCGCCTTGGTCAAACCGCAATCAGTTGCGATATATTTTTGCGAAGCAAAGGCTTTAAAAGTGGGTCAGCTCACATTGAAATAATTCCAGTGAGAAGGGGATGGAATGAAGCCGAATGATGTGCAACTTGAATTCGCAAGGATGTGGCCGCGTGATGTCTTCTATCGGCGCGGCGAAGTGAAGGCCAACACAAACAGCCGCGCTCGGCTTAAAACGAAAAGCGCCTTAAGGCTATTGTTCCGCAGTATAGACCTGCTCAGTAAAGGCGGGGTGTACATCCTGTATCGAGACGACGTTCCGTACTACGTTGGGCAGGCTACGAGGCTACGCACCCGATTGTGGAGCCATGCATGCAATCCTGATGCACGACACTTTAATCATTGGAACTTTTTCTCCGCGTTTGTGATTAATAGTCGGGCGGAACGAAACTATATTGAAAGTATTCTTATCGCTGCTATGCCAACTGCCAATGGCATGAAGCCCCTCAAAAGACAGCCCCTCCCGAGTGAGGTCGTCAAGATGATTCGGCAGATTCACTTTGAGAAAGCAAACCCAGCTAAATAATATTAATTGCACGCCGAACTATTTCTTTCGAGCCTCGCTACTGATGGTGTCTGGCAATGTGCGCGACCAATGCGGCCGCCCAGTTGCTCAATTTGTTGGGCTGCGGGTCGCCCATACATCGGTAAAAGCAAATCATCGTATTTACCAGATAGGAGGCAACGTTGAAAATTGTAAGGTGCCTCATATCTTGCCCACGTCCACTACGGACTACGAAGTTATCCCGTCCCGCTTGCACCAAGTGGTTTCGAAGAGCACCAATGGTGGGATGTACATAGGGAGAAGTCCAGCGATAGATTACTCGGTAAGCGAAATCGTGAACCGTGGGCCTCCCTGTTGTTTCGTCGACTTCGACTGTGTCGGGCTCTAGTGCCATGTCCTTAACGGTATGGCCTGACCACGAATGTGGAGAACGGTACGTTGCTGCAATAATCCGTAAATTCTTCTCCATCGGCTGGACATGTTGCGGCCAATATGTTTTGGCTACTTCAATCCATACCTCGCTGTCTTTGGCTGCGAATTCGGCATACCGTCGCGCTCTGTGCTCGGTGTCTTTGTTGGAGATGTAGTGGAGGGTGATGAAAATGTCAACGAGGGTACGCGTCACGCCAAAGGCTTCGTCGCTAAAACCTGCATCTAGAAGTGCGAGCGTAGCCTCAGCAACCGTTATACATTTCGAATACAGCGCAAGCGCGACCATATAACGATGGTCATTTGCAGGTGGGTAAATCCACGCATCGTTTACGGTCGACTTGGCGTACACGATAAATTTGCGAACGTGTTCTACTTCGTGACGATTGCATGGTAGAGTGCTTATGTCCATTCTTTGCCGTGTCTACTTCGATTGATTCGCCTGTCCTTTTAAGAGTCGAGTCCTCATTCGTTCTTCTTCGGAGTCGGGGAAATATGCAGCCGGACTTCCAATTATTTTCCGCAGATTGCCGAGGTGCGCAACCAATCGTTGATAGGATTCACTCAGCGTCCCATATATTTGGAATGATTC
>JALYIM010000269.1 GCA_030775785.1 Acidobacteriota bacterium | reverse complement strand
GGGCTCGAGCGATGCCGTTACGATTGGAAAAAAAATCGTTTGCATTTAGAGCAGTGCGCCGTCCGTACCACCATCCGCTGCCATGAAATTTGTTGGTTCCCGACTTCATCAACACGTTCACAACGGTCCCACCATTGCTGCCGTACTCTGCAGAGAAACTATTATTTTGCACCTTGAATTCTTGTATCACTTCCGCCGATGGAACATAGCTCAAATTGGTGGTCGCGCCTTCTCCCGGCTCGGGCCCAGTTGCCAGGTTTCCGTCCAGACGAATCTCCGCGGAGGCGTACCGTTGACCATTGGAGGAAAAGTCTGTTCCGACCGGGTAGCTTATTGCATTGTTGAGTTGGGTCACGCCCGCCGATAAATAAACCAAGCTCATGACATTGCGGTCAGCTAGCGGCATGCGATTTACGAACTCGTTCGTGACTTCCGTGCCTAGTGAGGCTCCAGTCGTATCTAAGAGGGGAGCGGTTTCCGTGACCGTAACCAACTCCTGGAAGGCGTGGGGCTTAAGTATGAAATCAAGCGTGGCCTGCTGCGCCACCGCCAAAACGATATTCTTTTGAAGTATTTCCTGGAACCCTGCACTCTCGACTTTTACACTGTACGCCGCGGGCCGCAGCCCATTGAAGACGTACTGGCCATCAACGTTGGTGGTCGCGGCATTAGAAATGCCGGTGCCATCGTTAGTCATGGTCACCCTGGCATTTTGTACTACTGCGCCAGTTCGGTCGCTAACCTTACCGCGGATCTGCGCATTGTAGTCAGCCTGAGCAACAATCTGTTGCGGCACAAATAAAGCGAGTACGAATACAGACCCCGCTAAAACCCGAAGGCAGAAAAGGTGGCGACATGACAGATGCATCTCACCTCCAAAGACTAGACAACCAAAACAGAACCGTTTGCGGATAGTTGAGAAAGAAGATTGAGTTTACTGGCGTTCATGGCGTGCAAACCTTATATGATCGCCCAACGGGCTAAGTCAAGCACTGCCCATGTCCAATTCCGCCAGAGGCCGACCAGGGCAGCCCATTTCAAAAAGATGCTTTTCGATATGCGAGAGGAGCGCTTTTTCGTCATTCGTGTCATCGCTTTTCAAAGGGGCCGCGATTTGTCGGGCGTGGAATTTTGTGTTTTCATCCAGTGTAACCCCCACTCCAACTTCAACGGAATACGAAGTATCAAGCTGATCCCAGAAGCAGACGGTTATCGGCACCACCATTACGGTCTTGTAGAGTCGGGTGTCGGCCCGAAGTGCGCGCAATGAGGATGTTTTCCTTCCGTTGATGAGTTTGCAATCGCCGCCCGAGTTGGTGGTTCAGCACGAAACCTTCGGATATCATGGTCCGTGCGTCATCTCGTAACACGAAGCATTTTTGGAACATTCCTGCAGGTAAAAACCCGCCCCTCCCCAAGGCACCGTAATATCAGTTCACAGATTGTTGCCTCCGGTTTTAAGGCGACGATGGAACTCCCGCAGTAGCAAATCTATTCTCCGAATGCTAACTGAATGCGCCAGGCTTTGCCGGCCTCCGCTCGCCATTAGAAAATAACCCGCGAACGCGTCGAGCAGATTATTCTTGACAATCAACCACTCATTAATAAAACGTTTCAGTTGAATCGAAGTTTCTAAATGGTCACGCTTGAGGGCAAATATGAACACCATTGTTTTCCGTTGCCGATTGCAGGTGTTGGCGTCTGCCTGTCGGAGGTTTCGACATGCGCATTTTTTGTGGCTTTTCACACTTGCGCCAATAGCGTCTGCGCAACTTTATACCGGGTCCGTTTCTGGAACAATGACCGATTCTTCGGGAGCGGTGATCGCCTCGGCAAACGTCCAATTAAAGGATTTGGACAAAGGTTTTGTCTTCACTTCACCTACCGATCAATCTGGGAGATATGTCATCAGGCAAGTGCCTCCTGGGCGATACAGAGTGACTTCGCAAGCACCGTACTTTCAACCACAAGTGAAAGACAACGTCGAGATCTCGATCAACGAGAACACCTCGCTAGATTTTGTCATGAAAGTCGGGGCCCAGAGTCAAACGATAGACGTGACAAGCGAGGCAGTGCAGTTGGAAACTCAAGACGCGGCTACGGGCCAACTGATTGATCGAAGATTGATTAATGACCTGCCTCTAATCAACCGTAATTTTTCTGATTTAGCTTTTCTCGCTCCCGGAGTCACTGAAGTTGACACCCAATGCCCCGGATGTTCAGCGAACAATTTCATCTCCAATGGTAGCCGGAATTCAACGGCTGACTTTCTGCTCGATGGAGTTACTGCAACGAACTTCGACCAAAACAGCGGAATCCTCTCGCCTACATATTTACCATCAGTGGATTCGGTGGAAGAGTTCAGTGTGCAGACGGGAAACTTCAGCGCGGAGCATGGGTTTTCGGGGGGGACAATCGTAAACATTGTTACGCGGTCTGGCACTAACCAGTTTCATGGAAGCACGTACGATTTTTTTAGAAACCAGATTCTCGACGCTAACGACTGGTTTAACAACTTCAATGGTGTGAAGAGGCCTGGGCTACAAAGAAACAATTTTGGAGCCACGATTGGCGGTCCGATCAAACGAAACAAAACGTTTTTCTTTTTCGACTACGACGGCACTAGAGAAAACAGTTTCCGCTCTGCGACAGCATCGGTCCCCACCGTGGCGGAGAGAAATGGCGACTTTGGAGAGGTGTGCACACTCAATGGTGGCACCTTCGATAATACGGGGCTGTGCTCAAATCTCACAGGTCAGCTTTACGATCCCTACAGCGCCGATTCGACTTTATCGGTTCCCATTCGTTCACAAATAATTCCCTTCAATAACCTGGCAAGTTACTCAAGTCCGGGAAACGCCGCATTGGCAGGGACGCTCTTCCAGCCCGTGACGAGCCCAGGAAATCTGATTGACCCGGCAATGAATAAGCTTATGCAGCTGTTCCCGCTCCCTACTCGAGCGACAGATGCCGTAGGCGCTCCTAACTGGTTCAGTTCTGGAAGCAATCGCAATAGCGACAATAAGATCGACGCCAAGATTGACTATCGGTTCAGTGATGCGAATTTGCTGAGTACGAAGTATTCGCAAGAATGGGGCAACTCAAGTTCGTTCAACTGTTTTAAGGATAAAGCCGACCCGTGCACATCCGGGCCCTTTAACAACACGGCGCATTTAGTAGCTCTTAACGATACTCATACCTTCAGTCCTACTTTGATTCTTACTTTAGCCTATGGATATACCAGAAACTTTCAGTTCCAACATGGAATAGGTGGGACATACCCGACGCTAAATCCCGTGACGGACCTGGGGCTGCCAGCTTATTTCAATGTTTCAGGTTATCGCCAATTTCCGGCAATCAGCATAAATGGCTATTCTGCAGCCCAGGCCGTCAATGGGGTAAATATAGGCACAAATACGTTTAGCATCTTTCGCCAAGGTTCAGACACTCACCAATTGATCGGTAGTATTAGCTGGCTACGTGGACCTCACGAATTCAAATTCGGCGGTGAGTGGCGGGCGCATCGAATTAACTTCACGCAGCCGGGTGTCCCAGGGGGGCAGGCATTTTTTGACTTCACAAGCTCGGGGCACAGTAACGGCGTGCTTGCAGATGGTAGCGCAGATCCAAATCCCGGCGGGGACGGACTCGCCAGCTTTCTCATGGGGATCGGCTCAATGTCGGCTCCCGGAGCTTGTTCTCCTTGCACTTACGAAGTACCCAATGCTGTGAGTACGCAGAGCTTCCAATATGCCGGATTTGTCCAGGACAACTATCGCCTAAGCAGCAAACTCACGCTCAACCTCGGCCTACGCTACGAACTGAACACGCCACGCACGGAACGTTTTAATCGGATGAATTCCCTGGATCCGTATATCGTCAGCCCCCTGAACGGCGGGAGCATCGCATATCAGGATCCAATAACTGGACAGACTGTGACACGTTCGTTACTCGGTGGAGAAATCTTTGCCAATCGCAGAGACCGTAATAATTATGCAACTGATTGGACAAACCTCCAGCCGAGATTTGGATTTGCATATCAGTTGCCACGCGGTATGGTTGTACGCGGCGGCTACGGCATTTATTTTTCTACGCCGCGAAATGGAGCGTCAGGTACAGGTCCATGGGGATTTAGGGGATACGATCAAACCACGGATTGGATCCCATCCTACCAGGGCGCCGGCGTACTGCCCGGAGCCCGATACAGCAATCCTTATCCAAATGGCGGTCCCGTCTTACCACCGGGAAATTCTAAAGGGGTCTTAAACGACATAGGTTTTTCGGCAGTAGGCCCGATCAAGCGAATCAGTAAGAATACCCCTTACGAGCAGGCGTGGAGCTTCGGATTCGAAAAACAGCTGCCCTGGAAAATAGTCGCCGAGGCTAACTACATCGGAAAGAAAGGAACCCATCTCTATCTCGGAGGTTTTCGAGAACAGAATCTTCTAAGTGCGCAATTCGACCGACAATTCGTTCAGACAGGCAATACCGCTGGCATAGCCAACTTAGCCACTACTCAGGTCACAAATCCTTTCTTCGGTATCATTACCGATCCGAACAGCAATCTCTCCCAGGCGACAATCCCCGCCTATCAATTGCTTTTGCCTTTCCCTCAGTTTACCGGCTTTCAAGGCGACTCGCCCCCAATCGCAAACTCGATTTATCACGCAGCGCAATTCAGGATGGAAAAGGCGTTTTCCAGCGGCCTGCAGTTTCTAGTGACTTATGTTGTGTCGCATTCAATTGACAACGCATCGCAAAGCGATGACAGCTTCTCTTTCCTTGGCGGCGGCCTGCCAGGTGGAGGAACCATCCCCGTGCAGAATCCATACAATCTCCGGGCTGAAAGGGCTGAGTCAACATTCAATGTTCCGCAAGTCCTACAAATAACCTATGTGTACGCCCTGCCCTTCGGACGTGGCAGGCGGTTTGGAAGTGAATGGAATTCAGTTCTGAACGCCATCGTCGGCGGATGGCAGACAAACGGAATCTTGCGCTTTGACGACGGCAGACCGGTTGTTCCTTTCATTGGTGTATCGAATCCAGCTATTCCTACCTATGGCCAAAGACCAAATCTGGATGGTGTTCTGAAGCGCTCGCACGGACCTTTGCAGAATGCTGTTGCCGGAGCCGCAAATCAGGGCAATTACTTTGCCGATCCGTCAGTATTGTCGGTGCCAGCGCCGTTCACACTTGGTAGTGCTCCCCGCACAATCACCACTGTTCGGACTCCTGGTACTCGGAACACGGAAGTATCGCTCTTTAAACAGTTTCCTCTTGGCAATGAGAAGCGGTATTTGGAGTATCGAATCGAAGCTTTTAACGCCTTCAACCATCCCCATTTTGATCTACCAAACCTGGCGGTCGGCACTTCGACATTTGGTCAGATTTCAGGTCTCGCCAATCCGCAGCGACAGGTGCAGATGGCGTTGAAACTTTACTTCTAGCGAGATCTCGCAACACCCGCTATACAAATTTCGAGGACCGAAAGCATCCCAATGAATCTTAGAATCTGGGCCATATTCTCAACTCTGGCGTCGTTCTTCTTAATAATTAGCCCAACTACACAATCCGCGCAGGCGCAATCTGTGGACGTTGATATTGCGCCGGAACACATGACGAATTCATTTCGTCCCGCTGAAGCCCTAGGAGCAGGAGTTGACCGCATACCTCTTGCGGCCACCGACAAGATGTTTACGGAGCCGGTGATCAAACGACTCTTGTCAGCAGGCTGGCAAACCGTGACTTACCGTCAAAACACCGAATTGTATGTCGAAGCATGGCACTGGAATCCTAATGGCACGTGGAGTGAACAGGGCAATAGGGGATATTTTGTTGGGAATTCGACCCCAACGGAGCTAATCCGCCATTCGTTTGGCTATCCTTTGCCCCACGCAGGTTTCTCCCATCCGGATGGGTTAAGTTATTCGAGGCTTACCGACGGCGATCTGAAAACATATTGGAAAAGCAATCCTTATCTAACAAAGCAGTTCACCGGCGAAGATGATTCGGTGCATCCACAATGGGTTTTGATCGATTTGGCTAATCCTCAGGACGTCAACGCAATTCGCATCAATTGGGCAGAACCTTATGCCCGAAATTATCTCGTCCAATATTGGACAGGCAAAGACCCTCTTTATGAAGCGGCGAATGGAAGTTGGGTAACTTTTCAAGGAGGAGAGATCAATGGTGGAAATGGCGGTGACGCTACGATACGCCTGTCCAGAACTCCGCTCCCCGTCCAATTCGTGAGAATCTGGATGACTGATTCATCGAACACTTGCGACACACATGGTTCTCACGACCGTCGCAACTGCCTGGGCTTCGCTATTAATGAACTCTTTCTGGGTACTAATGCTGCTGACGGCAAGCTTCACGACGTGATCCGTCACACGGCTGATCGCGGGCAGACAACAACGATATGTTCGTCGGTTGATCCCTGGCATGAAGGTTCGGTGGTTAACCAGCGCGGAGACCAGGTCGGTTTCGATCTTTTTTACACCAGCGGGATAACCCGCGGTTTGCCTGCAATGATCCCGGTCGCCATGCTTTACGACACGCCAGAAAACGCTGCCGCGCAAATATCCTACATAGAAAAGAGAGGCTACCCGATTTCGTACGTGGAAATGGGCGAAGAGCCTGACGGCAAGCATACCTTGCCCGAGGACTATGCTGCGCTTTATTTGCAATGGGCCACGGCGTTACATCGGGTGGATCCGAAATTAAAGTTAGGTGGTCCCATTTTTGAAGGTGTGAACAAAGACATCGAGGTTTGGGCAGACTCCAATGGAAGGACCTCCTGGATGGGTCGCTTCTTTGACTACCTTAAAAAACACAATCGCATATCCGACCTATCGTTTGTGTCGTTCGAGCATTATCCATTCACTCCATGCAAGATGCACTGGAGCGACCTCTACGATGAAGCTACCTTGGTGAGCCACATACTTCAGGTTTGGCGAGACGACGGTCTTCCCCCGGGCGTTCCGATGTTCATCACGGAATCAAATATCGCAGCGGGCGCTGACGAGTCGTTTGTAGACATATTCGGAGCATTGTGGTGGGCCGACTACGTAGGAGCTTTTTTCCAGGCGGGAGGCAATGGCGTTTACTATTTTCATTACATTCCTCTCGAGCTTTCTCATGGTTGTGAGGAAAGCTCGCCCGGTACTTTCAGCCTGTTCACCGCGGATGCAAACTTCGAACTTCAGCAGCCCACATCCCAATATTTCTCAAGTCAAATGATCAACCTGGAATGGGTAGAACCCGGCGATGGGGTACACCAGATGTTTCCTGTTAAGGAAGATGTCGTTGACGCAGCCGGCCATGTTCTTGTGACTGCCTACGCGTTGCACCGGCCAGACGGAAAATGGTCCGTGATGCTGGTGAACAAAGATCAAGAGAATGCGCAACCGGTGCACATTAAATTTCATGGTGCAGGAAAGAGCAGCCAATTTAGCGGAGTAGTGAACGTCTCCACATTCGGCAGCGAGCAATATCAATGGCATTCCGACATAAAGGGTGGAACGGCAAATCCAGACGGGCCTATCCTGCGCTCTACAGTTGCAGCTACGCCCTCAGAAAATTTCCTTTTTACTTTGCCAAAAGCGTCAGTCACAGTTTTGAAGGGGGACCTGGGAATGTATCAGGGTCCACCTAGTCAGCAGTAATACGACGCTATGTAAATCTTATAATTCTGGGAAGCATTGCTGGGTGAGGGATCTGGAGCGCAAAGCCGCTTGGCGCAAAAATCGAAAGTATGCACAATATGTCATCAAACAAAAACAAGCGGAGACGAATCTGAACACACCGATCGCAAACACGTACTAATTGCCGGATTTCTTTTACCCGCGATCACTGGAGAAATTGTCTAAAAACGCATTCACTTATCTAGCCTATTGATGATCGATCGGAAAGCACACTTCAGGAACGTTTCCTCCGCCGAGTGGTCGTCAAGAATCCGCTTCGGCTCACCGCTTTCAGTTCTTACGCACCGAAATTACCGATGCTGTATAGCGATCCCCTCTCAACAAAGACACGCTATATTCTATCGGGATGTCTTGGCGGTCGTATGTCGTTTCTTTGATTAGGAGTATGGCACTGCCAACATTTGCTTCGAGAATGTTAGCTTCGTCGAGATTCGCTGTCACCGCACCGATTACTTCTTCAGCCCAGTGCAGTTTGCGCTCATATGTTTTCTCGAAAATTTCATAGAGGGAGCGCTTCTCAAGATCCTGCTTATCGATCCCCTGAAATATACGAGCGGGAAGAAAACTGGTGACTAACGCAACGGGTTCATCGTTTACCAAGCGCAGTCGTTTAACCGAATATACTTGCTCGCCCGATGTCAACTTGAGTGCCTGAGCAACTTCCAGGTCGGGTTCTTTTAGCTGCAGCGAAAGTAAGCGGGCAGATGGCACTAAACCTCGCCGCCGCATCTCTTCACTAAATCCTCGGAGCTGCTGAAAATTCCAGGGAACCCGCCCGGAACCTATCACTGGTTTCTTACCCTTCGCGATAACCAGCAGACCTTCCGAGCGTAGTTTCTGAAATGCTTGGCGAACCGGCATCTTGCTTATGCCTAATACGCGTGCGATTTCACCCTCAGAGCAAAAAACTTGCCCTTCCCGCAGTCCTCCCTTCGTCACTAACGATCTTATGTGGTCGACTATTTGAGCGTAGTAAGGAACGAAGCTTCCAATATCCAGTTTGAAATTTAGTTCACTAGCAGATACGGAAACGATCACGGATTGCCGAAAGGGAGGTCGTTCCACTAGCATATCTACCTAGTATACAATGTGCTCAAGACTAGCACAATAAGCTTTTATAGCCCAAGTTTTTCTCTTTGGTTGTGACGTATGTCTTTATCACTAAACCTTAATTCTCTCAATCTCTAGCAAATCGTGAAGACGCTAACGAATTATTGCTTGACAACATTTATACATATGACTAATTAAGGATTCACCGTCGGCTGTGTGGAGGGTCATCATGATACCAACTGCCAAACATAACAGCAGCAGGGTTTTGCTAGTTGTATTTAGCGTCTGCGGGTTTCTCAGCAGCGCTGATATCCGAGCCCAAGTCGAGTCCGGGAAGATTGTAGGTACAGTCCGGGACCCCTCGGGCGCGATGGTGGCTGACGCGCTTGTCACCGTGACGGAAACCAATACGCACACGCTGCGTAAAGTCACGACCGGAACCGCAGGCGATTACGTAGTGACGGAGTTACAGCCAGGAAATTATGAGGTGACGGCTGAGCACGAAGGATTTAAGCGGGTAGAACAGGCGGCTTTCAAGCTGGACGTGAATCAGGCTGTGCGAGCCGACCTTCAACTCTCCGTTGGTTCGGTGCAAGAACTTGTCGTAGTAACTGCCGCCCAGCCACTCATTGAGTCCGAAACCTCGTCTCTCGGGCAGGTCATTGAGCAGAGCCGTGTGAATGATCTTCCACTGAATGGCAGGAATTTCATCCAGCTCGCATACCTCGCTCCAGGGGTTAATGCTGGACCACAAGGGGCCGTGCAACAGGGCGGCATACCTGAAAATGAACGCGGAAATGGCGCCATCCAAGTCAATGGACTGACCGCCACGAACAACAATTTCCTCTTGAACGGATTCGACAACAACGAACAGCAAATTGGATTCGAAATCATCCAACCAGCCGTGGATGCCATCGAGGAGTTCAAGGTTCAAACCAATAATTTCGGCGCGGACATCGGTAAAGGGGGAGCCGTTGTCAACGTGGTGCTGAAGTCGGGCAGCAACGCATTGCATGGAGGGTTGTACGAATTTTTACGTAACTCGGCGCTGGACGCCAAAAACTACTTCGATGACCGCTCCGCTCCCATTGTGCCGTTCAAACAAAACCAATTTGGCGGAACCTTAGGTGGACCTATACGGAGGGACAAGACTTTTTTCTTTGTCGATTATCAAGGCACAAGAATCCGCCAGTCGCAGACTGATATATCGTTTATTCCGCAGGTGGCCGAGCGCCATGGCAACTTCGCAGACTTGTGTGCGGCTGGCTTTGACCCTTCAGGAATTTGTCTGGACCGAGACCCTCAGGGAAATGTAATTGACCAAATTTACAATCCTTGTCAGCCTGGGACCGGAGTCATGGGGATCCCGTGTATGGGGAATTCAGGGCTCCGTGCACCATTCCCTAATAATCAAATCCCGACGAATGCTCTAGATCCTGCTGCCCAGAATGTTCTCGGACTGTTCCCAGCCGCGGCTAACGTCTCCGGCACGACCAACCAGTTTCGCTATAATCCGGTGGCAAAGAATGACCAGAACTCGTTCGACATACGGATTGATCATCAGCTCGCGAGTAAAGATAGTCTGTTCGGTTTTTTCAGCTTCGGCGACGTCAACTCGGCCCATCCAGATCCTCTGCCCGGGCAGGCGGGGGGAGGAACTTTTTCCGGGATCATCAAGAATAAATCGAGAGCGATCGGCGTTAGTGAAGTACACACTTTTTCGGCCACGAAGGTCAACGAGTTCAAGCTGGGCTACACACGATATGTAGTGAATGCGGTGCCGAATTTCGCCGGCCAGCCGGTATCTCAGAATTTGGGGATTCCCGGAATTAATGATCCGACCAACTTGTTGGCCACGGGTGGCCTTACAAATATCAACATCTCTGGCATCGCAGCCCTTGGTAATATCTGCTGTTTTCCGGAATTTTTAAAAGAAAACAACTACCAGGTGCTGGATGCCGTTACTTACATCCGAGGACACCATATCGTAAAAGCGGGAGGGGACCTGAAGCTTCGCCGCCATGGATTTTTTCAAGCGCTAAATCCCACTGGAGTCATGAATTTCGATCAGCAATTCACCGCTGATCTCTCCAACCAGAGCGGCCATACTGGGAACGCCCTCGCGACCTTCGAGCTTGGCTTTCCTATCTTCGCAGCACGCGATCTGCAAAGGCGATCGTATGGAATGAGCTGGTGGGAAGTGAGCGGGTATCTCATGGACGACTATCGCGTCGCCCGCAACCTGACCTTGAATCTGGGAGTGCGCTACGACGTTTATACCCCCATGGTGGAAGATCACAACCTGCTGGCGAACTTCGATTTTGCAACCGGACTATTCATCTCTCCCCAGCAGCGCGGTGTAAGCCGCTCCGGAAACGTTTTGACCGATCGCAACAATGTAGCTCCGCGACTAGGATTCGCTTATACCCCGTGGGTAGACAACAAGACTGTACTGCGAGGGGGTATGGAATTTTTTACGATATGCAGGCTGACCAGAACGATACCGAGTTAGCCTACAATCCCACGGGAATTTTTTCCAGCCAGAGCGTAAACGTCCCGGCTAATAGCCCTACCGAACGGCTTTCGACCGGAGTATTTAGTCCTCCCTCTTATCCTACGATTGCCAACCCTTCGGGGCGTACCAGTGCAACGCCATTTAACACTCGAACCCCGTATATCCAGGAATGGAACCTCAATGTTGAGCGTGCTTTATTCAACGATATGAGCTTACAAGTCGCTTACGTGGGTACGCGGGGAGTCAAACTGGCCTTCTTGAGTAATCTGAATCAGCCAGCGCAGCCGCTGGATTCCAATTTCTGCGGCCCCGATCCCAACAATTGTATTTCGTCCAACTACGGCCGTCCGTATTTTTCCACCGTTCCGAATGTTGCTGGAATTCGCACAGAAACTCATCAATCGTCGTCCACCACGCACAGTTTGCAAGTGAAATTGGAAAAGCGGTTTTCTTCCGGTTGGAGCATGCTAGAGGCCTACACGTGGCAACATACGCTAGGGCAGGTGGCTGAGAATGAGTCGTTGGAACCCCAGAACACGCATAATCCGGCGGCGGAGCGCGGCAACAATGCACCCGACTTTCGTCATCAGTTCAGTTCGGCTTGGTCTTATGAGCTACCTATTGGACCGGGAAAGCGCTTCTTCAACAGTGACGGGCCGGCTCGCTGGTTTCTCGGCGGGTGGCAGCTCAATGGTATTCTCGAGGCCCATGCTGGCCAAGCGGTCACGCCTCTTCTATCAAGCGACTCTTCTAATACTGGATCAGGCGCCTACCGTCCGGAAATCGTCGGGGACCCGAATCGAGCCGGTCCAGTCGCAGCTAATCCCGGATGTCTAGCACCGACCAAAATTCATACTCTAGCCTCGTGGTATAACCCGTGCGCGTTTGCAGTGCCGGCGCTGGCGCCGGGACAAGCTTTTTCTCATTTATTTGGAAACGCGCGACGGGGTAGTCTTCGGGGACCCGGGACTTACAACGTTGATCTGTCTTTTTTTAAAGACTTCAAGTTTTCAGAAAACCGGAACCTACAATTTCGTATGGAAGCCTTCAACGTTTTCAACCACCCGCAGTTCGCCAATCCCAACAATATAGTGAATACTCCCGGAGTCTCGGGCACTATTACCGGTACCGCTAACAGTTCGCGAGAAGTACAACTGGCTTTGAAATTCAATTTTTGAGCAGCTGCGTTAGTCCGCGGGCGGCGACTTAACGAGGCAGAGTCTGATGAAATTTATGGTGAGTACGGAATGGTCGAGAGTCGAGTTGCGAAAGTCATTCGTAAGAAGAATCATCTTCGCGCTTTTCATGTTCGCGATGACAGGACATGTTCTAGGGCAGCACATCGCCAAGCTGCCTCAAGTGCGTCTGGACGGCAATTATTTTTCACGCGATGGACATCGCTTCCTTCCGGTGGGGGCCCATTGGGTCCCGGCAAAGGCGGGGATGCAATGGCCAGTGCAATGGGATCCCAAGGATATCGAAGCCGATTTCGCGAAGATGCATGAACTTGGATATAACCTGGTCCGCTTCGATGTGTTGTGGGCATGGGTTGAGCCGCGTCCTGGGGATTACAACCCTGAAGCCTTTAAGCAGATCGACTTTCTAATTTCGCTGGCCCATAAATACCAAATCTATCTACATCCGTCTCTGTTTATCGGAGGCGAAGTTGGGGAGGCTTACTGGGACGTGCCATGGAGGCACGGGCGGCATCCTCATGCGGATCCTGAAATGCTTCGTCTGCAGACTAACCATGCCGAAGAATTCGGACGACGCTATGCCAATGAAACCGGGATTTTTGGCTGGGACCTGACGGACGAACCGCCATTTTGGATCGTTGCCAGCCAGACTACCGACGCCATGGCAATCAATTGGACGCGATTAGTGACAGGAGCGATTCGCCGCCACGACACGATGCATCCGATTGTGGCGGGGACAAGTCAGGAAGATCTCGACCACGGTCCGTTTCGTCCAGATAATCTAGCTCACGATGTGGATTTTTTCAGCGTCCATCCTTTCACGATCTATAACGCTGACCTCTTTCCCGATCCTATGCTTTCGGAACGGGGAACATACGGTGCCGCGTTCCAGGTAGCCCTTTCGAGCGGCGCAGGGCGTCCCGCGATAATTCATGAAATGGGAGGTTCGTCGGCGCAATATTCGCCCGAAAGAATCGTGGCTTACGACCGGCTGCAGATTTACTCAGGGTTTGCTGCGGGCTCTATGGGCGTTGATCTCTGGTGCTACAGTGACGCTTCGCCCGAACAATTTCATAAGGTCCCGTACCTGCGAACACCGCAGGAAACCAGGTGGGGCATGGTGACCTGGGACCGCCAGGACCGGCCTCTCGCCACAGAGTTCCGTAAAATCTCACGAATATTTGGTCAATTGGATCTTACTGACATAAAGCCTCCGGTTGCAGACGTTGCAATTCCTGTACCCACGGAGTGGTCAGGCGTTGCTGGCGACTTTTCTAGTTTCGGATTATCTGGGCCAGAAGTCATTCCCTACGTCTCAACTTTCAACGGTGATGCAATTCCGGGGCAACCCCCTCCCCGGTTGGCGGACGACAACCAGTGGTTGAGAGGAGCGTGGCTGAACACATTTGTGCTTACGCGCCGCGCTGGGTTGCGGGCTGACTTTCCCCGCGAAGCAACTGGGGAATGGCAAAAACGTCCCATGTTATTTCTGCCTTCGCCGCTTACCAGCACGAATAGCCACCTTGTACATGTGCATACCGATTTTTACGAAAAAGCAAAAGCTTACGTCGAGCGAGGAGGCTTCTTATACGCGTCTGTTGCGGCTGACGGGGCCATCCCGGATATGGAGAAAATATTCGGTGCTCGAATAGCTGACACGCTGACTGCGTCCGAAGTAACCCTGAAAGTAATAGAACCATTCGGAGATCTCAAGCCCGGAGACACTTTTCACTATGCAGTGCCTTCACAAAATCCTCGATATTGGGGCGCTCTGCTCGAAGTGATGGGCGGAAAAGTGATTGCGGTTGACCAAGATGGCCGTCCTGGGTTAGTTACAAACACTGTGGGGAGCGGCAAGACATTGCTATGCGCTTACCCAATCGAGTCTTATCTCGCGGCCGCACCTTCCGCCTTTGAGAAAACTGAAAACAGCCACCGTATTTATCAGGCGTTTCGGGATTGGACCGCACATAAATCGCAATTCTTCACCGATCAGCCCTCCGTTGAGGCCGGATCTCTCAACGCAGAACATCGTGGTTACGTGATCCTAGTGAATCACAGCGCTGAGCGCCAGCGAGTTAAAGTTGCGTCAACGCTTCCATTGCATTCGGTGCGCCTTCTCCAGCTTGAGAGAGAAGAGTCTCCGCAAGTTCAAGGCTCCAGTTGGCAGATGGAGCTCGCACCTCACGAGGCCTCCGTCCTGGAATGGAAATAGCATCAGACCGGCGTCAAGACAGACATCGAAAGGTAAGCATGATAGCCGGCGTTGATATAGGCGGCACCAAGATCGCCGTGGGAATTATCAGCGAGGACGGACGCATACTAGCGCGAGGGGAGACTCCTACATGCGCGGAGCTAGGATATGCGAAAGCACTTGATCGGACGGCGAATCTGCTGCGCGAAGTCGCTCATAAAATCGGTGTCGAATTCAAAGGTATTGGGATTGGGAGCACTGGCCCCGTTGATCCTTTCAGCGGAGAAATTGGCGAGGTAAATTTTCTTCCCGGATGGCAAGGAAGCAAGATAGTCGACGATCTGGGTGCTCTTTTCGGGGTAACGGTCGCAATGGAAAATGATGCCGATGCTGCAGCCCTCGGAGAAGCAGGTTGGGGCGCAGGCAAAGACAAGACGCGGCTGATTTACATAACGGTTGGCACCGGAATTGGCGGCGGCATCATTCTTGACGGAAAGCTTTACCGCGGCGTAGCGCACGCTCATCCGGAAATCGGACACCATGTGATTGACGTCTCGGGTCCGGCTTGTCTGTGCGGCTTTCATGGCTGCTGGGAATCTCTAGCTGCCGGGCCAGCCATGGTTTGGTGGATGAAAGAGGAACTTCATCCCGGCGATCCTGATCGAGAGAATCTCTCTGCGAAACGAATTTGCGAATTAGCGTTGGCGGGAGACTTACTGGCGCAACGTGCGGTTGAACGAGAGGCTTACTATCTCGGGCTTGGTCTTGCAAATATGGTCGTGCTCTTCACTCCAGAAACGATTGTTCTCGGCGGAAGCGTCATGAAAAGCGCTGATCTCTTTCTGCCGGGCATTCGCAAGGTAATTCGTGAAAGTTGCAAGTACGTGCCGTTTGAAAAAACGGAACTTGCCTTGGCCTCGCTGGGAGAGGATGCGAATTTGATTGGCGCCGCCAGAGTGTGGCACCACCACTTCCTCTCAGGCGGTCAAAATGTCTCCTGATCTGGATGTAATCGAAGGTGCGTACTTGCGCGACATTCTGCATCAGCCGCAGGCGCTCGAAAATACGTTCGCCGCGCTGTCCACATCAACCGAGCTGGATGCGCTGGCGGATCAGTTGAATAATGGGAAATTTCAGAGGATTGTGCTCACCGGCATGGGCTCATCGTTCCATGCATTACATCCTCTGAACCTGCAGCTTATCAGTCATGGATTTACGGCCATCATGGTGGAGACTTCTGAGTTGATCCACTACAAAACTGGCTTTTTTGATTCCCAGACTTTAATCGTGGCCGTGTCGCAGTCCGGACAAAGTGCGGAAATGGTACGGTTGGCGGCGGTGAATCGCAAACGTTCAGCTGTCATTGCTGTCAGCAACACTCCGGAGAGCGCACTCGCCCGGCATGCGAGCGCCGTTGTGCTGACGCACGCGGGGGACGAGTTTTCTGTGTCCTGCAAGACCTACGTCACGGCTTTAATGGCGCTGAAATGGCTGGGAGATATTTTGTGTCTTCGCGATCACAAATACACACGTCGGGAGTTGAAGCATGCGGCCCCGGCAGTGGCGGCCTATTTAACCGATTGGAAGTCCTACGTCAACAGCCTTACGCAGATACTGAATGATATACGCCACTTATTCCTTGTAGGCCGGGGGCCGTCGTTGGCTGCTGTGGGAACGGGCGCTCTGATCGTAAAAGAAGCTGACTTATTTCACGCCGAAGGGATGAGCAGCGCCGCTTTTCGCCACGGACCCTTCGAAATGCTCAGCTCGGAAACGTTTGTGGCTGTCTTTTCCGGTGATGCCAGAACGAGGGATTTAAATCAGCGCTTGTTAACGGATATCCAAGAGAAGGGCGGCTGTGCCGAACTTGTCGGCGAAATGGGAACGCTGGAATGTTTTCGTCTCGCGGACCATGGCGATAGTGTCCGCGCCATCGTCGAAATCTTGCC
>JALYIM010000268.1 GCA_030775785.1 Acidobacteriota bacterium | reverse complement strand
CACCATTGCCACACGTTCCCCCCGAGGTCGTAAAGGCCGTACTTATTCGCGGCGAAACTTCCCACGGGCGAGGTAAAGGTAAACTCGTCCACTTGCAGTCCTGCTCCGTAATTTCCAGCACCTTTCGGAGGCGGCCATTGAGTGCCCCAAGGATATGTGTTCTCGGTCTTACCGCTTTTGTCTAGCGGAGTGTGGCCAACCTCGTTAATGAGTCCCACCGCAGCGCTCCATTCGCTGTCAGTGGGAAGACGATACTCCTGTTCAGCGCTGAGACGCCCTTCGTGCCGCTCTTTATCTGTCAGCCACCGGCAAAACGCCTTTGCGTCATCCCAATTAACATTCGCCACTGGATGCGTCGGCCCCTGCGGGAAAGGCGGGCTCTCAAAGTCACGTCCCGTCGCTCTTACAAAAGCCTCATAATCTTGCACGCGCGTATCCCAGACGCTGAACAGTACGTTCGTTGCGGGCACCGGAACAAATCTCATCCCCAAACTATTCTCGAATTCCTGATCCGCCGTTTGAACAGATGGATTGAATCGGGAGAGTTCCGCCGTCGTCGTAGCCGCAGGTGGATTGTTTACTTGGGAGTGAGCAATAGCCTCGTTTGACTGAGGGTCACGCGCTGGGCTGATTCCCGGTTTTCGACTAAATTGACCGAAGTAAGCCGCCACAGCGAATAGGCCGGTAATAATGGCGATAGCGGCGACAATGATCAGCTTGCCCTTCATTCGCCGGGACGCTGTTGGGGAGGTAAGCATTGTCAGAGATTCGCTTTCTCGATTCGCTATTGCGTTCCTTTCATTGCTAACGGTTAGCGACGATATGGCCGCCGTCAGTCGCGTCAGATGCGCTTGCAACGGTGGCGTCAAAGCGTCGAGCCAATGCGGAGTACTCAGGTAATACTTTAAATCATCGTTAAGCAGAGTTTCTTCGATTCGGAATTGGATGATGTGCAGTTGACCCTCGACCGCGAGCTGTACTTCACGAAGAACCTGTTCGGACTTGTTAGAGTGAGTGGAAAATATCATCACCATGACGGCGCTCTGCTGGATCGCCCGCGTAATTTCTCCAGCGAAAGATCGCCCCGGCTGAACATCGCGGGGTGCGATCCAGCAGCGGAGCGACGCGTTTTCAAGTGCGGAACAAACTGCGTCAGCTACCGGCTTGTCGTGCGAAGAGTATGAAATGAAAACATCGTGCGCCATATTGCCTTGGAATTCTCTTCTTGTAGCGTGCGGCGGATGCCGAGGCAATGCCCGGCGTAATTGAGATCGGTTATAACTGCCATTTTCATAAACGAGCGTTTTGCGGTGCCAAGGTCACCAAAACGAGACAAATTCGGACTGGCCGCACCCGCCTAATGAGCTTTAGCCGGGTTGGAACCCGGCGCAATCGGGCTTGCCATCTTGCCGGGTTTCACGGCAAAATGTTCCGATGCGGCAAGAAATAGATTGCAGATTGCCGTCTAATTCTCGTTAGGCCCATGATTCCACTTGTTCCTACGACGTTAGCGCCCCGATCAAAGATAGCCTTCGGTATGAGGCGCTTCCGTGTTGGAGTCGTTCTATGCATTTTGACCGTTTTAACGCCTCTCAAAGCGATTGGTAGAGTGAAAGTCACCTATGCCAGCGGCGCACAGGTGGCCGCGATGTTCGTCAAGTTTGGGCACCCGGATTACCCTTATGAGGCTCGCCGCGCCCGCAGGACCGGTAGCGGCATTTTCCGAGTTTACATCAATCCTATGGGACAGTGAAGACCATCGGTGTCGTCAAATCTACCGGACATCCAGACTTGGATCTTGCGGCAGCCGGCGGTCTTTATCATTGCCTTGCTAAGCCAGGCGGTCGCCGAGAGGTCGACATGCCCGTGACGTTTACGATGACAAGACCGTAGATTATTCTTGCACAGGCCTAACCAGGCGATGCAGCGAACCGCTGGCCGCCCCGGTGCCAACTTTTGAGAACACTTCCACACTCGACCGGCGGCGAAGCTCGCTCTCGCCAGCGTAGCTGATCTTATTCTCGTTAGCCCTTGTCAGTGTCGGTGAAAGATGGCTTATGGCCTTCATTTGCGCGGAATGCGCTAGGTTCAGGGCGGTTATTTCAGAAAGGGATCAAGATCAGTCATTACCCCTTTGTATGATATAAACGCGTGGCGCTGACCATCTGCTGTTTCAGACTCACCGACAATCTGGCCACGATTGTTGATGCCCAACGCAGAACTTCTCGGGCCGCCAAGCGTGCCGAGATCGGTCACGACGCCCCGGGAGTAAAGAAATGCATGCTGTTCCCCGGCCGTATTTACAAACTCCCCGGCGATCTGGCCACGATCATTGATGGCGAGGAAAGGCTCAACGAAAAACGCGACCGGAATATTCAAATCGATCATCCCTCCTTTGTCATAGAGAAAAATGTGACGCTGATTATTGGCGGTTCGCGAAACGCCGACAATCTGACCTCGGTTATTGATGGCAAGCGCGTTGCTGGACTTCCCGCCCAGAGTGCCAAGGTCAGTAAACACACCGTGCCGATACAGAAAGGCGTGCATCCGGCCCTTTGCATTTCGCGATCTTCCGACGATGTCGCCGCGATTGTTAATAGCGTTGGCGAATGCGGAATCTCCTCCAAGCGTGCCGATATTTGTCATGACGCCGTCATGGTAAAGAAAGGCATGCTCTGGGGCAGCCGGGTCAGCATTCGTCGAGACGCCGACAATATCGCCACGATTATTAATTCCATTGGCTGCGCTGTATTGGTCACCCGGTAGTGTGCCGAGATCGTGTAAACCCTCATCGTCGCTGAGGAAGGCATGAGAGAAATCGGTCCCATTGTTTGGATCAAAGACGCCTATATCCGCATTTCCAACTATCTGGCCCTCCCCGTTAATCGCACCAGCGCCGCTTCCTCTGCCCCCGAGCGTGCCTAAATTGGTGTAACCATCGCCATTAAAATCAAAAACAAATGCCGTCGCTGCCGTGGGATCCGGTGACTGTCCTGCCGCTCCAACGATATAGCCCGAGTTATTGATTGCTGCTGCGAGGGAAAAAGTCTGAGCTTTCGCGGTATTGCTCTCCCAGCCGCAAGCGAGAATTAATGCCGTGAAACAGAACCGGGCGATGCTAGAATTCATAGATTTTTCCTCTCAGGTGTGAGTATTTTTGCGTTTCTAGAAGAATAATAGTGAGAGCACACCTGCGAGGTCAATCCGAAACTTGCGTCCAGTTCTCTCCATTCCCATTACTGCGCGTACTTTGCGGAATAATTGAGGCTAGATTTCGTTAGGCGATGCTCGTGTTTCTTTGCGGCTCCACATGAACGAATCCTCCCCCGGCGGGCATCTTGCAAACGTCATTTACCGCGTTTGCCACAAATAGTCTCGCTATTGCTGAGTAGCGGCTGACAATTGCGTCGTGGACACTCTTTCCGCCACGCAAAGCAGACACGCACTGGAGATCCAAATCGGTAAAATCCGAGCTGAGATTCGAGACTATGGTGAAAGCATTGTCGCTCGTCCTGATCAATTGCGCATCCTATATGATGGGAGTTCGACAAAGAATGAGTGGAACGCTCTTGCTGCAATTTCTATCAAAGAGGTCTGGAGTTTCACAATGTTTCCGGCGGGGAATATTCGCTTCGCCAAATTCTAATTAGAAATCAGGCAATCCCCTGTTTGGTTACCGCTGCGGTGCTGAAGAGCGGCCTGCCTCTCGTCCTGTAAAGAAGTACATAACTCAATCCAAAAACTCCCAAAACAACCTAACTCAATCTTCCTCTCATCGAAACATCGAGTACGACAACCCCCTCCGACTATCCAAAAAAGCGTACGCCGTACAGCAGAATATCCTCAGTCTCGAACCATATTGGCGGGCTAATCGCCTCTTGGAAATCTGTCTGACGCTACGAGAGGATCTGGCGAGCAAAGAAGCCCAGAGGCGGCTGAACAGTTTTCTGACCAACGTCATAAGGCCATGTTCTCTGCTGTATCTGCGAGTGACTGGTCGAACACGTGAGGGCCAAATTCATTATCACATCACCTTCGCTGTTCGAGGATATTGCGGTAAACGACAGTCTGGAAAGAATCGCCTGACGAGCCTACGCAAAAGCTTGAAAGCTTCAGCCAAGACTCACGGCTTTGGAAGAACGACTGTCTCGCGTGTTAACGATCTCGAAGGATGGTCCATCTATCTGGCTCGGCACATCGACCAAAGCCGCTTGAAGTCGGATCGGAAATTGAGACGTGTCTCCTACAGTTCGAACTTTAAACGGGTCTGTATGCCCCGATTCTCGTGGACTAGTCCGTTTGCGGCCAGGTGGAGGAGGGCGGTGGCAGAAGTGGCGAAGCAGCACGGATACAGATCTTCGGATCCATCACGAAAATGGATTTGGACGCACTACCGAGAAATTCTCGAACAAGCCGATGCGTTGTCTATTCCGGAGCGTGACTTCGCTACGATGCCACGAACAGTGTTTTGGCAGGGAAAGCTCTGGACCGTCCTACGATTACAAGAAGACCCGAACCTGTTTGTCTTGCAGAGACCAACAGAGCAGTTCGAACGTTTCGCGGTTCACGATCCAGTCGGAAAGCATGGGGTCGTTTATTCGACCATCACTGAATACGTGTGGAGGCGCGATTTGCAGCGCATCGTTAACGCCGGGCGAATGAGCCGAATCGCATAATGTGCTCTACCGGCTCGTAATGCGTCGCGCTCAGTCCGGAGGGTATAATGCTTCAGCCGCTTCATGTCTCACATCCGAGCCAATAATGTTTTAGGCTTGCCGCCGCGAGCCTGTGTGGATAGAACCGCGATTATGGATCGCGTTTTTGCCGGGTGATCTACAGAACCGCAACGTCGAGTTAGCTTGAATAATTCCGCCTCGCAATGAAGGAAAATTTACCTTACTTCTCGTTAGGCCTATGAAAACATTAAAGAGAGCCTATGAACAAAAACAATTCGAATTCGCGTTATTTTCCACTGGCGAAGTTCGGGAACTGACGACCACGAGCATCGCGGCGCTGCAACCGGAGTTTACATTATTCGAGAGCGTGTTGAACACGATTCGGATTAAGGTTGTAGTGATTGATCTCGTCGCTACTTTAACCCTCTGGCCATTTCTCGCAGGAACAAATCTATTGGCGGGTACGGCACCGACCAATGCGCCTGCAACGTTGCTTGTCGCCGATATCGGCGAATTCAAGTTGATTAGTTATCCCGGTGCCGCCGAGACAATCGTCAGTGCTATCAACACACGCGGCGAGGTTGTCGGTCGCTACGACACCCCCGACAAAAAAACCCACGCCTTCCGGTGGCGCGACGGCCAATTTGAGCCCCTAGACATTCCTGGGGCCGAGTTCACGATGCTGCGTGGGCTTAACGATGATGGCGTTGCCGTCGGTGCCTCACGTCCTCCCGGCGGCAAAAATCGCGCCTATATTCGGCGAGGGACAGACGTCACGTACCTGGACGTGCCAAACGCGCAGCAATCTTCCGCCTTCCAGATCAACGGACGCGGTGCTGTCGTGGGGTCGTACACCAGCGGGGACGGAGTCACGCACGGGTTCCTATACCAGCACGAGCGCTTTCAGACGCTTGATTACCCCGGGGCTAAGCTCACTTATGCCACCGGGATTAATGACCGGGGAGAGATCGTCGGTCGCTGGGACGCAGCGGATGGACGGCAGCACGGCTTCTACTGGAACGCAGGAACATTCACGACGCTCGATGTGCCTAGTGCAACGTTGAGCCTACCCGACGCGATCAACGACATGGGTGATGTCGTAGGCCTGTGTGAGATCGGCGACGGCAAGGCGTACGGCTTTTATCGTCACAACGGTGTTTTTAGCCGATTTAGCTACCCAAGCGCAGTAAGGACTGTTGCGCGGGGCCTCAACAATCATGGAGACATCGTCGGACGATTCGAGCTGGCCGACGGCAAGGGTAACGGTTATATCCTCCATAAGCTTCCGTGAATGCTGGATCCGGAGGCTATTCTGATCTCATCTACAGCCCATCTGAATGGAGGAAACAGCCGCTTGAAGTCTACGGCCCAACGAATTAGGCACATGACCGAGCCATAGGGTGATGGCCCACCTGGTCACGCCCCTGCTGTCATGCACGTTCATTTTCCAAAGTCACTGCGCGGCTGGCGCGAGTTCGCATGGGAGGTTTTTATCATCGTGATTGGGGTTCTAATCGCCCTGAGTGCGGAGCAACTTGTGGAGAGGATGACTTGGCGGCAGCGCGTGAACGAAGCGAAAGAAGATCTCCGCTCTGAGCTAAACTACGACCTCTTTTGCGCACAGGAACGGGTGCGCGGTAAGGATTGTGTAGACCGCAAACTGGCCCGGGTTAGCGATCTGATCGATCATCCCCCGCCGTCCACTTCGAAATTGCGAAGGGTCTGCCCGATTCGCACGTGGTCAAGTTCAACGTGGGACAGCGCCATTGCATCGGGAGCGATTTCCCATATGTCGAGCGATGAGCGGGCGCGCTATGCCAAGATTTACTCAATGGTCCGGTCGCTCCACGCCGCAAACTTAGATGAATTCACAACGGGCACGGAACTTGGTATGCTGGAACGCGGCGGACCCATCAGCGATGTGACTTTGGATCGTCTAAGAGCTGCGGTGGCGAAGCTGCGCGATTTTAACTCATTGATCGCGGTGGGTGCTGCGCAACTTTGCGATTGGATCCACGCTGCGGGGATTGACCTTCGTGCCGATTTTTCACTCAAGCTCAAAAGCTCTGAAGAATGCACGATGCCGGATGATCCCGTGCCTGAGCATTAAAGCCCAGACGAGCGGCATGAAACCATCTTACTAGGGTTGCAGTGAACGAGCATTCGGAGCCCCTCGTCTTACTCTAGTTAGTGCAATCGTAGCCCGTGTCCGTTATTACAAAGTAAGGAGTCAGCAAAATGAACAGTTTTCGACAAACACTAGCCTTTAACTTGGCGATTCTACTTTATGCCTGCTCGATACCTGCTTCGCAGGCTCAGGCACCGCCGGCGCTGGCAAAGGAAGTGGTTAACGCTAACCGCGAGTTGGACCGGCGCTTGATGGATGCGCACGCACTCAAGGATGCAGCGATGGTGGAGAGCCTTTTCTCTAAATCGCCGGAAGTCTTTTTTATTGATCCCACTGGTGGCATGGTTAAGGGACCTAGTAATATCCGAACGAGTTGGACGGCTTGGTTCGACACCTTGGAAACCATCCACGGCGATATTCGGGATATTTCCTACATCCCCGCTGGCGAAGGGGTGATTGCTGTCGGCACGGTAATCTACACGCGAAAATTAAAGAATGGGACTGCCGATCAGAAAACGGTGATCTGGACAGATTATCGAAGAATGGAAAATGGCCGATGGGTATACGTATTTCGCCATGCGCACTGGCCGCTCGAAAAGCGCAGCTCCACAGAAACCAAAAAGTGAAATGAAATTGTTGCGACCCAACGTATCTAAAAGTCCGAACCAGCCGACCGGTCGCCACCGTACCGTCTCGTTCTTCTTTATGGAAGCACGATTATTGCAGACCACCCTCGGTCTCGCCAGCGTTGGTATCTTTTTCGTTACGCAAGAGTGAAAGAAGTACGTGACCAGTTTCGCAAGATAAGCGCTCTGCTTGCTGCACAGGCGGATGTGTCGGCTGGAAACGGGCACTCTTCTACCACAGGCGCAATACGCGAGTCGCTCATCCACAAGTTTCTTCGGCCCCATTTGCCAAGAGATTTAGATGTTAGGGCAGGTGTGATCATCGATTCTCTAGGTGGCAGAAGCCGCCAGCAAGATTGCATCATCGTCGATGGCAGGTTGCCCCTCATTGATGTGGGGTCCGATACAGCGGCATTGGTGTTGGCGGAAAGTGTCGTCGCTACAATTGAAGTAAGGAGCAACCTGACCAAGGACGAGCTTGTCGATTCGCTGGAATCCTGCGCCATCACCAAGAGGCTAGTCCGGAAAGGCGAGATGGAGTATCGAAAAGGTCCCGCCCTCATCAAAACCCCAAAGCCCATGCCGATTCTGACCTACATGTTTTCCTATTCTGGTCTTACAATTCAAACCGCAGCGGAGCACGTGCGAGCGTTTGCTGTCGAGAAGAAAGACGGTGCCGGCGTTCCGGAAGCCATCTGTGTTCTGACGCGAGGTATCTTGCTTCGCTCGCCGCTCATGCCTACCGTTGAAGGCCAGAATGTCACACTTCCGTCTGCATCGGGCGAGATTAAGCTTTCCAAACATCTCTACACGAAGGATGCATTATTCACCTTTTATCGACGCCTAGTGGCGGATGTTATGCCTCTGCGCATCTCAAACTTTGACATAGAGCCATACTATTCTCATAACGAGCTGGAATGAAGGGCCTAACAATCAATGCGACCCCGTCACGCTTTCGCACACTTTGGAGCGACTCGGTAACACCACAGCGTGGACGGACACAAGAACCGCTGCTCTTGTCCCACAAAGAAGTACATAACTCAATACACCATCCGCAAAGAATCCCTGTAATGCGATTCTCCTCACTGATCCGAGCCATTTCCTGATTTCTATAAAGAGATGTTTCATTTTTCCAAGATAGAAGCCGTGGGGTCCGATTCGAATGGGCTTTCCATCTTGCAGTGTTTTCCAGCAAAATGCTCTGATGCGGCAGGAAATAGATTGCGGATTGCCGTCTATATCTAGTTAGACGCGATCACGAATTCATCATGTCCCCACGCGTCTACAGGTCAGAAGTCCAAAAGTTGCTGAACCATTATGTGCCGGCCACGCGCGCACTTATCACAGCAGCTCGAAGGACGATGAAAACGGCCTTTCCAGGAGTGCTTGAGACCGCCGACGCAAAGGGAAAACTGATCGCCTACAGCTACGGTCGGGGATACAAGGGCGTCGTTGCGACCCTGATCCTGAGCAAAACGGAGTTAAAGATCGGCATTCCCTTCGGAGCAACGCTGACCGATCCCACCGGGTTATTAAAGGGCGGTGGCAAGGTGCATCGTCACGTCACCATCGCATCGCTTTTGGACCTAGCGCACGCAGACCTAAGCGAATTACTGAAGGCCAACCTTAACGCGTGGAGACGGCGGTCCGATGGAACGTAACCATCCGACGCAGCGAACGGCAGACAGCCTCGGTTTCCTCACATTCCATGAACTTCCGCCGTTAACCCGCAGAAACCCGCCGCCGCTAATCTTATTCTCGTTACGCCGCAGTAATCGCCCTTGATCTTAATTTCGTTAACGCGCTACGAAAAGTTCTAACAGGGTTTCGACTCCTTGTCCTGCGTATGGAAAGACGACGTTTTCGCCACGGAGCGCTTCTTGAATCCGTCGCCCAATCAAGTTACGCAACCAAAGGATTTTCGGAGCGCTGCGCCTCTCGGAAAGAATTAGGCGGTAGGCATGTGGAGTTTGAAGTGGTGCCAAACAAATAATACCAAGATCGCGCCAAGGATGGATACGATGATCCCGGCGGGGTGAAACGGAGAACCCTCTTTGGACGGAAAATCAGGTGCGTGATTAATCCGCCGACGACGGAGCCGACGATGCCGAGCGCAATCGTCAAGAGAAACGACATGTGTGTGTGCATGGCCGATTTCGCCACAACGCCCGCGATTAAACCAACGATAACGTACCAGATAATGTGGAGCATGTTACCTCCGTGGCGAGCCCGTCATGATAATCCCTCGAGAACAATTAAAGGTCACTGATAGGCAGTTTCTGGCTCCTATAAGGCCGCGACGCGCTTCGAAACGGTCGAGTAGGGTCAGGACAGCGGGCCGGACAGGTCGGCGATCCTAGCGAGTCAGCGCGTGAAGAACTTGCTTCCACAGGCAGCCCCACTGGACGCATCGCGCAGATCGTTATTTTTGGGATTACTTGGATCAAAACACACACGACACTTTTCGTTTGGCTTATACCACCAGTTCTTTGGCGAAACTCCTTCGGCCCATTCATTACCCGCCCTGAAACGGTAGCGCACTAGATAACCGGTTCGATCCACCCTCCGGTTGCGTCCGATCAATGAACCCCCTTCGGAGAATTGGATGGACTCAGCGTCGATTATTTGAGCGGGCGCGGTGGCAGTTCGTTTGGCCAGTTCCTGATCTGGCCATAATCCCATGACCGCGCCAATGATGATGGGCACCACGACCAAAGCAATTGAGCCAATTTTTATTAATCGCGGACTCATAATCCCGCATTTTGCGACGGCAAAGTCTCAAAAGTCAACCCACGAACGGCGAGTCTGAGCCGGGCAGCGTGCGCAGGGGTCCTTTGCCGCGGCGCTTTGAAACGGCTTCTTTCGAAGCTCCCGCTCTTGCAGACTGAGATTGAGCCTAGGTGGGCGGCCAGCTTCTTCGCGAAGTCGTAGAGGCATCGCCCTGCCGATATTAAGGAGCGGCGAAGCGGCGAGCGCTGAAGATCTCCACGACTTGGCAGGCAAGATTGATGAGCGTCTTGTGATTCAGCGGAAACTCGAGCAGCACGTGGGTCAAGCTCAGGAAGAAGAGCCACTTAAGGCCAAGGCGGTAATCGTAACCGTAAAGCGCTATTGACCCGGTCCAGACAGCCACCACTGCATAAAGGCGAACACGTGAGACATCGTGCCACTGAATTACGGAGGTTTTGGAGAACCAGTTTAGATAGTGATACGTGTAAGCGAAGGCGATAAACGACATCGCCGCCAGCGCCGTACGGTCCTTGTAGAGGAAGCCGTTGAAGTCCAGGACAAATTTCTGCGAAGCGAACGAAGCGCCGGCGTCGAATTTGTGCAGGTTAAAGATGCTGATGAAAAGGTAATTGAGATTGGTAAATCCCGCATACGCTCCGCGAATGTAATCGGTGGCGAAGTTGTGAGACCTGTCCGGGCGAAAGCTGAGAAGGAACAGGGAGCAGCCAGCAAAAACCAGAAGCGAAAAAATGCCAAGGGTGCTACGCCCACGCAGGGCGCCCGCGAGTATGAACAACGTGGTGAATACGAACACATGAATCAGCGTTGGGAGGAAAACGCCAAACGTGGGTTCGAAAGCTGGATTGCCGTGAACCAGGACCGCCGCCGCCGCCGCTGCAAGTAAGAGAACGCAACGCACACTGAACTTCTTCACCGTAACAAAAATCAACGCAGCGGCGAAGGCGAGAAAGATGAGAAAGCTGTCCGTCCCGCGCGGGGCAGGGACCAAACCAAAGTATTTTAGCGTCACGACCATCGCGAGGGCGAGCAGTAGCACGAAGTCGTATTGTCGCTTCGTAAAATACTGGCGATCATGAAGCCAGCTGATTTCTGTCACATAATGCAGCGGTCCGAGGAAGGCATAGACAAAGAGAAACGTCTCGAATGGGCGTGCGAAAGCGCACGCGGCCGAGACTAACATCACGCCGATATTCAGCGAATCTATCTGCCGAAGGGTTAAGCGATTGAGCATGGATGGGATCGCGAAGGCTTTCACCGTACTTAACGCTTCTCTGACTGTGACGCAACGAATTGGCGCGTAAACGTGATGGCCGTGGGCGATTTATCGTGCTGACAATCGATGAAAAAGTAATACGCGTCGATAAAGGCCGATTTAGATCGAGCGACGGTTCAGATGATTTGCCAGAAAGAGTGTCCCAAAAAGGTTTCTTC
>JALYIM010000267.1 GCA_030775785.1 Acidobacteriota bacterium | reverse complement strand
GGATGAAACCCGGGCGGCCCGCAACAATTACTCGCTACTTTGCGGTAACGTCCGGCGGTGGAGGAAGATTCCGATGTTTTAGCCACTCCAGGCCAATGTTCTGTTTGGTCTTTGGAAGAGTTTCCAGATCAGGCATGAAGATTTGTAGGCCGCCCTCGGGCGTCATGCGCGTGTAACCGTTTACCAATTGGTCCTGATAATTGTTGAGATCTAAATCGAACCACGCGTCATTCGATAAATCAACCATAATCAGGTCCACCTGATGCATGGTCAGTTTTCCAAAATCTATAGTGCCGTTATTGAGCCGCAGGAAATTTCTCCATTGCTCCACGCGACTAACGTCATCTTCCGCATTTCCGAAAACCTCTTCGATGTCAGGAGTCACAACACGCACTTTACTTAGTTGCCCACGAATGTGAGGCGGCGGAAGCAATTTCAGCGTATCGAAATAGATGTCATTGCCGGAAACTTCAACTCCCGCCATACCCTTAGGATGAAAGAGGTCTGCGACGCTGATATTTAATCCACCTAATAACCCTTTGAAAGGAATTTTAAGAAGCGAAATTTTTGTCACGTGTACTTGAATACGATTCTCAGGGGTCGCGGCGACAGTTCCGAGCACTTCGACTGGCAGCGAAATAAGCTTGTGCACCGTTCCTTGCAGCTTTATCAAGTCTCCATCCGCCAGAAGGGTTATGTTTTTTAGCGGCGAGTCCGCCACGCCTCCGGCATTAAGGAATTTACCGATATCTCCAATGTTTGCGCGGACCACGCCGCTGTTTGTTTCAATGACGAATGAATCTGGATCGTCGAAACTTGGATTCGTGGCCCGCCGGGTGGGGACCATCTGCCCCCTCAGCCAGCGCACATAGATGCGAAAATCCGGGCCCTTTCGCAGCATCAGGTTATGCGCAACGATTGATGTGGAAGCCGACGACGCGATGTCGGAACTGGTAGGCGCTTGCAGCGATGTTCCCCTCGAACTGGCCGAAGCTGTAAGTTGAGGCGCAGTCCTACCTGAGCGGAAGCGCCAAACCACAAAGATTAGTATAAGAATGCAGACAGAAATGACGATCGCAAGACGCACACGCATTCAAATCATTCTATGGGACGCGTTGCCTGTCGCGATGGGGGTGCTCGTTCTAGGAAGGAATCGAATTGTACGACACCGAACAGGCTGAAACGTCAGAACTCCAAATACCTTGCGGATTTGTCCACGCGAGACGCACCATCGGCGCCAGGTGCGGGCGTCCCATCCAGCAACGTTAAGAGCACCCTCAGGAGGTGGACCCATGGAATCTCCGCCACCATTGTGTTCATCAGGCCGCTCGAGGTCTCCAAATAGCAAACGTCTGAATGTTCTTGAAACCTCACCTTCCACAAACGCTGGAAGGTAAAAGAGGGGCTTGCGATCCTCTCATCAGAAGTACGTGAAGTTGAGGTCGTCTAGCCAGACATCATACGGTTGCTGCCAGGAGTTACCGTCAATCTGATAATTGATAGTGATTCCGTACCAAGTCGTCGGGATAGGACTGTCATAGCGATTCAGGGTACTTGTTTGGCCATTCAGCGTGATGGACTTGAACAGCAGGTGATTATCCGAGGTCCGCTGAGAATGTATTACGAGGTGGTTCCAAGCATTCGGATTCGGATTACACGGGATGCCAGTCGGGGACCAGTGCTGATGGACGTTGTCCCAGATATCCCACTGGTGCCCACCTGCTACGCGACATTCATGCCCCCAAATGAAAGCTTGCCCATTGACGAACTGGTTGATGTCAAACTCTAGTGCCTCTGCGGCTCCCACGTTCGGCGCGAAAAACCATACGTCATAAGTGAAATCGTGCAGGCTGGGAGCCAGCGTGTGGTTGGTGTCGGGCAGCCCCTGCGTTGAGAAGTCCCCGATCAGGTGGTTATTCCAGAAGGCATCGTTGTAGGGCTGGTTGCCACCAACGCTGGTCTTAGTAGAGTTCCCACTTCGCGAGGGATTGCTCTGCCCGGTTCCCATCCACCACGTAACTGGGCCCCAGCAATTTCTGCATGGCATGTAGTTGGGCTTAAGCATGCCAAATCCTTGCCATTGCCCACCGTTGCGCTGAAGCTCGTAGAAGGTCTTACCTTGGGGTGGGGGTGTACCGCCGCCCCCTCCACCTCCACCGACTGTAATGTCAATGGGGGTTTTAGAAGACCCACCGCAGTTGTCCCACTCCTGAACGACCGTGTGATAGGTGCCAGGGGCAAGAGTGATCAAAGTATTGAGTTTGGCTCCGCTAGAAGTCGCGGCCAATTGGTAGGGGGCTGTATAAATCCCCATGGCCGAGACGCCGCAGGCGGCGTCAGCGGTAGCTACATACTGGATAGTCGTGCTGACGGTTGCGCCATTCGACGGAGCTGAAACGAAAACGCCCGCGTTTGCGAGTGCTCCTAGGAATAGAAAGGTACATGCTAGTCGAAGATTGGACCGTGATCGTAAGCGGGACAACATCAACAGTGCGAGCGCACGGGGTAAATTTATCAAGTGGAGCCTCCAGACTGCGGGTGTAGGTGGAGGTTAATTTCGGTTCGAGGGAGCGGCAAGATCACAGAAGTACTCCCACTACAAGTGCGGATCACCCGTCTGCGCGGATCACACCGATATCCCTTCACCAAGCCTTTAGTAATCGTCTAACCGAGTGACGACGCCGTGTATTTTGAGTAATCACTTCCAACAAACTTCATTCAATTGGTGGAACGAGAATCTCGTATTGCACGTGGCACTGTAGACCAAAAAAACTTTGGGAAATCGCCACGGGGTCTGTTAGGTCGGTGTGGGCTTAGAAGCTTACAAACACCGAGAGGTTAAAGTAAACTAGCTGCTCACGGAGAAAATCAAATGAAACTGATGGTACTGGTTACTGCGCTTTTTCTGAGCTCTCTTTTCGTTAGCTCTGCCTCTGCATCCGATGTCCGGCTCGTGGCTGACCCCACCGTTCCCGCGGCGGTAGGTAAGGCTAATTTGCATAAGGATAAGAACGGCAACCTTCGGCTGAAGCTGGTTGTTTATCACTTGGCGAAGCCAACCTCCTTAACCCCGGCAAAACAAACCTATGTCGTCTGGATTGAGGGCAGAGGCAAAAGCCCGGAAAATCAAGGGCAATTGAGGGTCAACAATAAACTTGAGGGTAAGTTCGAGAACACCACTAATTATGAAGCTTTTGATCTTTATGTCACTGCTGAAGATAACCCCAGCGTCCAAACTCCGTCGGAACCGAAAGTGCTGAAAGGGACAATGCAACCTTGATCTTTGGAAGCCGGTGTCCCCTGGATTTTATTTTTCCCGGGTTTGTAGTTTTCCGTTACGCCCGTCTAATCGGACTCATGTCAAACATTTGACGGATTGCCGTTTTGATTATGCTGACTCGCTCTGCCAGACTTCCTCTTTCGACTGGGACCATTTCGAAGTCGAAGTCTCGGTAAGTCTGTTCGTGGATTTTCTCGAAACGCAGCGGTCGCCAAGGGAGGTGCGCCACGCTTCGGTCGGCGTGATGAAGCCAAGATTGCGAATGAAGAAGACGCGGTTTTGGTAGAGCGCTTCTTTTTGGATACGCTCCAGCCCACTGGTAAGAAAAAGTGAGAGAGGTATCGAGATAGACTGAAAACATTTCTGTCGAGGGCAGCAGCAGATGCGAACGAAGATAGGGCGAAGGATTGGTTTTTTGCTGGAGGTTACTGGGGAGCGTACAATTCGGCTCCTAGATGGGCGCAAACTTTGCCGTAACCAGTAAACCAGAAGAAGAAGAACTGGCTCGCAAACGGGAAGAGTTGCTCCACCTTCATCTGGAACTCAGCGAGCGAGAACTAGCACTGACCAGTTTACGTTTGGAGCTCGCTTCATTTGAAGGTCGGTACCTGCGGACTGTCGGCGTCCTCTATGCCGAACTGGACGCGATCAATGCTGAGATTGCAACTCACATCGCACAACATGTTGATACGGAAGAAGCCAGGCAAGACGCTGCCAGTGCACGTCAGCAGGCTGAAGACTCGTACTCGGCAGCTCACGGCAAAGCATCAGAAAATTCGGAGTTTACCGCGACCCCTGATTTAAAACGACTGTACAGGGATGTGGCAAAGCGAATCCACCCTGATCTCGCGTCTGACCCCGACGATCGCGCTAAGCGAGAACGTCTAATGTCAGATGCGAACCAAGCGTATGGGAGGGGTGATGCGGAGGCGCTCAAGCAAATCCTGGAAGACTATGAGAGTAGCCCCGAAGCCTATCCCGGCGATGGAGTAGGCGCTGAATTAGTGCGAGTCATTAGGAAAATAAAGCAGGGAAAGAGTCGGCTCGCGCGAATCGACTCCGAATTTCAGCAACTGATTGCATCGGAAATCAGTCAGCTTAAGATCAAAACGAAAGAAGCCGAACAACAGGGTCGCGATCTACTGTCCGAGATGGCGTCCACCGTTCAAAGACAGATCGAACTGGGAAAGGGACGCCTAAAGACGCTAAGCGGCAAACGAGAACGCAAAGTCTGATCGTCCGTGGCATGTTCAAATCAAGCTATTGGCCTTACTGAAGTGGCTTCCTTAAAAAATGCAAGAAAGTCCTAAAAACTTTCCCGGCGCCCTTGTCCCGGCCCGTCGCGCCCTCGAGAAAAAGGTCGACGCGCTCGTTAGCCGTGGATTAACGGACCTACAAATCCACAAAGCAGGATGGACATTAAGGCGTGTATTCGACGAATCGCCGACAGTAGGCATATTGTCAGCGTCACCTTCTGCAATTACGCTAAAGCAGGTCTGCAGAGACGGAAGCCGGCCGGTGGCAGTTGCGCCATCCGGAGAAATCTGTACGTACTCCTCCGATTGGAATGGCGCGATCGAGTTTTACAATGTGGACTTCATAGCCGATCCCGACTTGATCTATCCGTGGTGGGGATGCAGTGACTCTAGCGATTCTAGCTCAGGCGGTGTGACCGCGACGCGTTTCGCTTAGAGCAAAGACGGCAAATTCCTTATTTTTTCTGTTTCTCGCCTTGTTGACAAAAAAATCGGAATGGTCGACCTGCATCTCCTTCGAAGAGACGGACACGACGAGACATTCACGCTTGCCGTACCCGAAATAGAAGATGTTGCGTGGTCTGACGCCGGAAGCTACGTCGCGCTCACATCGCAAGAAAAGCCCGAGATCATCCTCCTGGATCAAGACTGGGCCCTGGGGCACCTGGGTCGAGCCGAGCTTATCTATCCGTTATGTCCGGAACCGGTGTGCAGGTGCAGTAAGCTGATTTTTGCACCTGACGAAAAAGTTCTTTTGGTCGTTGCCGAAATGGAAATCAAGTCGAACTCAATCCGCGAAGCGCTTTTCATTTTAGATGTACCCACACTGGGAATTTTGAAGAGACTTACTCTTGACGAGGGCGAGAGCGTCACGAGTTTAAGTTGGAGACATAAACATTCCCAGGTCATGATCAGCTATGCATCTGAGAAGACCGTTCTCCTGAGCGTCGAAGAGAGTAAGATCACAGCACTGCCGTTCAAATCTTCAACTTGCTGCTGCCATCCCACAAATGCGGATTTGTGCGCATTCGTAGGCAATGGTCGGGTCTTCATCGCCAACGTAGAGACGCGCGCTCTTGTTACTGAGCACGCCGTAGAGGACAACGGTGTAATGGCCTTGTGCTGGAGCTCCGACGGCTCCCGCTTGTTCGCAGCCTCCAGTACAGGCTGGGCCTACACATGCCTGCTGTAGCAGCGTTTACGTGCGTTCGCAACTCAAAACAAGAAAAGTTGCGAAACCTGATCAATGCCTGATTTCGAAATTTTGTTATAGGCGTTTCGGCGAGGACTGGCGACGGCTTGCAGCTCTCCGGGTTGGGGGTGTTGGGC
>JALYIM010000266.1 GCA_030775785.1 Acidobacteriota bacterium | reverse complement strand
GCATGCGTGAGGGCAAAAGCCGGGTCAAAGGCGACCCACTCCTCACAGCCCGCAGACCCGGCAGCTATCAAAACGAGGAGCATCGACCCCATGCGTCCCAGCACAGTATCCAGTGTGCGTGTCCGGTAATCCTTCAGGTTTCGGGGGGCTTGGCACGAAAGGCAGCAGCGAGTGGCTTGGCAATGCCGTCGTAGTTGCTGCGTAGTCACGGCCATCTGCAAACGGGCCATGATCTCTTGTGCAGCAACCAGCTTTAATCCCACATCAGATTCGGTCAAACAAAGGCCAGTTTCGACTTGGCCGAGGCCAGCGGTTTCCGAGCCGCCGTCCTCGTTTTCCCGTTCCACTTTGACTCGATAGCGCATGAAGCACCTCCCTCGTCACTGCCGCTTCATCGCCAGCTTACGTCAGGATCGCCCCCAGCTTCTTTACGGTCTCGGTGGACAGATGCCGCTCCCGGCCTTTCTCATCAGCATCGGACAGTTAGATTCCTATACCTTTAAGGAAGCCGCGCAACGAGCTGCCGCGAGACTGCCTCCATATTCTAAGCTTTCAGTCGAACCTCGAATCAAACCGCGGCAGGTTCGTCGGTAGTAGTTAAAGCGGTGAAAGATGCAGCGGTGAAGTCGCCTTGCATAAACGCTGCGCGTTTCAGATTTTCCGACCACATCAGAACTGGGATCACAGAAAGAATACCTCTCATAAACCCCTCCTATTTGGGCAATCACGTGAAATGCACTCACTGCGAATCGCCAGTCACGAACCACATAGCCCGAACATCCCGACCTTTTTAGGACTCGTTTCCAGCGTGCGTCCCACGCTAAAAAGCAAGGTCGAGCTCATTTGCGAGACGTTGAAGATCATCATATACAAGAGAATCTAGCGCAACGCCGTTCTCATTGCTATCTTTCGCCGCCATGTGTTCTGGATCGCCCGGAGTCAGTACAGCTTCGGCCGGAACAGCCGGCGTAGTTTTGCGCATTGTCTCGGCCCAATCTTGCGCGCGCTCGCTAACCACGGACAAGTCTTCGAAAACACCAGCTTTGATGCAAAGGAACAAGTGTCCGATGCCTTGTCCTACCTTCCTTTCCGGTGTGTGGATCTCATTTAGAAAAGTGGGAACAAATGGGCCCCACGAGGCTCCGGGAAAGACTCCACATAGCAAATCCACCATTGAAGCAAGGCAATAGCCTTTATGCCCGACTATTCCTCCCAAGGGCAAAAGACTACCCCCCTCTAAGTCTCTAGGGTTTGTAGATGAATTCCCTAGTGAGTTTGCCAGGCAGAGTGATGGAACCATTCGCCCCTCTCGTTTTGCGTTTTCAACAAAGCCGAGAGAAATGGCGCTGGTGGCCATATCGATTAACACAGGAGGGCCGCTAAGAGTCGGGAATGCTAGTGACAGTGGGTTCGTTCCCAGTTTTCTCTCAGCGCCGCCAAATGGTGAGACTAAGGGAGGAGTATTAGTCATAGAAAGCCCTATTAAACCTTTCATCGCGGCCTGAGCTGTGTAATAACCGGCAATACCATAGTGGTTTGAATTTCTTACGCTTACCCAGCCAATCCCGGTCTCTCCAGCCATCGCCATTGCCAATTGATTCGCAAAGGGTGCCGCTATGAGCCCGAGCCCGTTATTACCGTCAACCAGCGCAATGGAACCGAACCGCTTTGTGGTGAGCGGTTGCGCTCTGGCATCAATATTTCCGGTCAAAAGCATTTCGCAATAGGAGCGCAAGCGGGCTACACCGTGAGATCGGATGCCCCATTCGTCAGACGTACAGAGCACGTCCGCAGCTTGGATCGCGTCCGAAGGCACAACGCCACAGTATTCGAAGGCTTTGGCTGTGAAAGTTCGGAGGCGTGAACGGCAATATCGTGTAGGTGCGAGCATTTGGCGATTTATGGTAATCAAAACTCCTCCGACAAATGCACGATCGGTCCACTTCCGGTATGATAGTATGCTTTCGTGCTCAGGTAGTCCACTAGCAATGGAAAAAACAAAATGTTCTGAGGATCGGTTCGTGAGGAGGTGCCTCGTGCGTGCATCACCGGTACGTGGAAAGTCACGCGCATCGTCTCCGCAACAATGATCTCCAACGGTATCAAATGTAGTGTGATTGTTTCAGGAACAAAAAATTGAGTTATAACATTCGCAGTTGATCGCGAATCATGCCCTTTGGCGTCGTCCCATTGCATTGAAAGTAAACGATGTCCAGGGCGGTTGATAGAACACCTTTGGAGCCGGCTCAGTTCCGTAGTATCATGAGCGGTCCTAAATTCGCAACACGGCGGGCGTTCGCTTCGAGAGACAGGCAACACTAGAATAACGTTCGAGTTCGCATTGCGAGTAGAGCCCGAATCCACCGCAGGACGATCGTCTTTACCCACGCTGTCTCTGCGGGCCAGTGGAATGAACTGATTCCATAACAGCGTGCACTTTGTGCTGCGCAGTCACCTGACATGCTCTCGCTGGCCATGGGCTTGCCAGATCCATCTCTTCTACCCGCAGCCGCAAGCTGCAATGAAGGTGTTGGACTCGGGAGCGGAACTACGCTGCAGTACGCGCCGTCTCCGTTTTCGATTAAGGAGAAGATTTGCAAGCTGATGGCTAAGCGAGGCGTAGAATGTTCACCTGATGCGTGTTCTTGACAAAAAATACACAGCAAGCCCTCTACTTGCTGTGCAC
>JALYIM010000265.1 GCA_030775785.1 Acidobacteriota bacterium | reverse complement strand
AACACCTATAATATGTCGGGGAACTTCACGTTCGGCGGCGCACTATCCGGCAGCGATATCTCGGACTTTCTTTTAGGCACTGCTTCAAACTTTACGCAAGGCGGCGGCGAATACAAGAATCTTGCCGGTGTTTTGTGGAGTCTGTATATACAGGACAACATTCGAGTAACGTCGAAGCTAAAGGTGGAAGCGGGCGTGCGATGGGATCCATACTTCCCCTACACAGAACAGCGCGGACGGGTGGTCTGTTACTTGCCAGGCGCGCAGACAACGTCTACTCGTTTTCCAAACGCTCCCTCGGGCATGCTCTTCGGCGGCGATCCCGGTTGTCCTAAAGGAGGGTCTCAGACCAATGCGCTTAACATTGCTCCGCGCTTGGGATTCTCATATCAGATTGGCGCGAATACAGTTCTGCGAGGCGGTGCGGGCCTGTACTACACGCCACCAGGAAACCATGAGTCAAATGGAATGGTGGACACGGCGCCGTTTAGCCCGCTGTTCAATTACAGCGGCGTGGTGAGCTTCGCGGATCCTTACGGCACGATCGGAATCGCGAATCCGTTTCCAGCCCAATATGCCGCCGCCTCGCCCGCATCCAATGTGCAGTTTACTCTACCGGTATCCATCTACGGGACGTTTCAACATAACTGGCACATGCCTGAACTCGCTACATGGAACGTGAACCTGGAGCATCAATTTGGGCAGTCGTGGATGGCTCGAGCTTCTTACGCAGGTAATAAGGGAACTTACCTAGCCAGCGGAGTTTTAGGTTTCAATGAACAGAATCCTGCCGTCTACATTCCAGGAGCATCGACGGTGGCAAATACTCAGCAGCGACGCGTCAATCCTCTATTCGGCAGCGTTGGGTTGTTTTCCTCCGACAACAACTCGCATTATGAGTCTCTGCGCTTGAATGTCGAGAAAAGGTTGAGCAAAGGTCTTTCCCTCCTCGCGAATTACACACGATCGCGGATGATTGACGATCTTAGCCCGAACGGAGCAAATGGCCGCACGAATCCCTTCAATCGCGGTTTGGACCATGGAATATCGAACGATGACTTTCCGAATGTTTTTAACTTTTCCGCCACATGGCAGTTTCCGCACGCCCGACTACACGGTTTGTCGGACAAACTTGTGAACGGATGGGAGCTTACGGCAATAACTAATTGGAGATCGGGTATTCCGTACTCCGTCTTCAGCAACACAGATAACTCGCTCAGCGGCGTGGGGTCAGATCGCGCGGACTATGTAGGCGGAGCCGCCAGCCTTGATCCCAATCGCTCGCATGGAGCTCTAATTCAGCAAGCCTTCAACGTGTCAGCTTTTGTTCCTAATGCGATCGGCACGTTCGGCAACTCGGGTAAAAATATTCTACGTGGACCTCGGTTCTTCGATACAGATCTTGGCCTATTAAAGAATTTTTCCGTGATAGAACGAGTTTCGATGCAATTTCGTGCTGAGTTCTTCAACGCTTTCAACAACGTAAATTTCAGCAATCCGCAGAATTACCTCGGATCCTCTTCAGCTGGCCAGATCACTTCGGCCGGAAGCCCGCGTGTGATTCAGCTGGCCTTGAAAATGATGTTCTAAACAATGCGCAAGCAATTTCGATTTATCGCACTTACGGCTATGGCGTACTGTGTACTGGAGGCATCCGGCCAGGCCGCCGGGGTTGAACTCAAGCAACGTGGTGACCGTGTCGACGTCGTGATTGGAGGTAAGCCGTTCACGACATACTATTTCGGACCGACGGCCTCAAAGGCATATCTCATGCCTCTCCAAACCGCTCGGGGCATGGTGATCAGCCGGCCATTCCCAGTTGGAAATGACGTATCGAAGGGCGACCCGAAGGCCTCATCGTTTGAGCCTCATCAGCGCCCCCTCTATTTTGCTCATGGCAATATCGACGGTCTAAACTTCTGGGCGGAGCCTGGATTTCAGAAATATTACAGAGACCAGTCCCGCCAGCCTTACGGCCACATGGCTGACGCGAAGATAGTGGAAGTACACTCTGGGGCGGAAGCTGGAACTATGAAAGCGAGCTTCGCGCTCGCCGACCCCAGTGGACGCGTGATTGGCCGCGAGATACAAGTGTTTAGGTTTGAGGGCGATGAGCGCCAACGCGTCATTGATTGCGATTTCACCTTAAAGGCAACCGAAGGCCCCCTCGATTTAGGAGATACCAAAGAGGGTACTTTCGGAATTCGCCTGGGGCCGGAGCTAAGTGCGCCACTCGGTCACATGCGAAACTCTCATGGGAGCGAGGGCGAGAAAGAGATATGGGGCAAGCCTGCGGATTGGGTTAGCTATTACGGAAGCATCTCGGGGCAGAAAGTGGGTATCGTGGTATTCGATCATCCCAAGAGTTTCCGTCATCCGACCACTTGGCACGCGCGTGGGTATGGCCTGCTTGCTGCCAATCCATTTGGAGCACGTGAGTTCACTGCTGATCCAGGCAAGGATGGAAGTTGGGCTATTCCCGAGGGTGGTTCCCTGGAGTTCAAGTATCGAGTTATCATTTACGACGGCGACCTAACTCCCACGCAGATAGAAGCCCTTTACCAGAAATATGCCGGAGAGCGGTAGCTCCATCGTGCCCGCTTGCCAGGAAACGTTACGCTCG
>JALYIM010000264.1 GCA_030775785.1 Acidobacteriota bacterium | reverse complement strand
CCACTAACACAGCTCTCCTACAGTATCTCCGGAGACCCTTCCAGCCGACGGCACGCGCCGAAAACCATCCAAATTTCTTGAGTAGCTAATGTGTGGGCCGCTCTGTGACGGTGCCGCATAAGAAAGGTATTCGCCCCCGCTCACGCAGAGAGAAATGCGTTCGCTGGCGAACAGACAAGCGCGCGCTACATCAATACGCTACGAGGCTCCATTACATCCCAGGCGCGCGGTTTGCAAGGAAAGCTGCTTGAGATCGTCGAAAACCCGAAAAATTAAAAAACAGCCGCCCCATCCGGTGGACGCGGGTGCGCAGACGCTTACGAGCGAATCGCCCACGCAGAATTTGACTCTGCTTGCGCTTCCGCCTCGAGAACTCGCTGTTCTCGAACCTCATCTTGAATACGTGGACTTGCCTCAGCATCAGATACTGCACGAGCCGGGAGCCAGAATCGATTTCGCTTATTTCTTGAACCGGGGTTTGGTGTCGCTGGTGATTCTGACTTCCGATGGAAAAAGCGTGGAAGTCGCGCTCGTCGGAAAAGAGGGAATCGTGGGAACTCCGCTGGCGGTCGGCTTCCGCCGAGGCCCTCACAGAGCGATCGTGCAAATTGCGGGCTCCGGATTACGAATCAAATCCGATGCGCTGGAAAGCGCTTTGTCCCACGCCCCTGAGCTGCGCGCCCTTTTAAATCGCTACGTCCTGATCCAAGGTATGCAAGTGGCACAGATTGCGGCTTGCAACCGGCTGCATGAGATCGAGCAGAGGCTCGCGCGATGGCTGCTGATGTGCCAGGACCGCATTGCTTCCGACGAATTGCCCATTACACACGAATTCCTCTCCCAGATGCTGGGTGCAGGCAGACCAAGTGTCAGCCTCGCGGCGGGCATCCTACAGAGGGCCGGTCTCATCGAAAACTTGCGCGGGGTCGTTCGTATCGTACAGCGTAAGGCGCTCGAGGAATCCGCGTGCGAGTGTTATAGGGCGATCCAGTCATTCAATTTCGGCGTCGGAACAAGCTGATCTGATTTATCGTGTTCCACGCCGAACTGACAGGGTCAGGCCCCGTGACTAAATTGCACTAGTATTGCCTGAGATTAGTGACAGAACTCAGCGAAGGCTGGAGATATTTATTGTCCGATTCTAACGGGAAAGACTGGTTGGATTTTTATCGGGCCGCGATTCTTGAATTGGATCCGGAAAAGCTGCCGAAGCTGATCGAAGCAGCTCATACTTTGGTACAGAAGCGGCTGCGCGAAGTGTGGCAGGACGGAAAAGACCCTGTCGAGAGTCGGAAATTATTGGATGCTTTGCAAAACTTGGAAGTACTTCGTCGTGGATAACTGGAAATCAGGGCTCAATGCCGGCAGTCAATTTGCCAGCTTCCTCGGTGTCGGGCGGAGCGTTGGCTTTCGTTCGCCGGCGCAATTCTGCTGGCAGTTGTGATCGTGTGATCCACAATCCGGCGGCGACAGAGGCACTCCACGTCACGGTAATCAGAGCCAGGGCTTTCCCATCAGACGCGCGGCTGTTGCTGGTCATAACGCCCCGCGCCACAAAGTAACTTAGCACTCCTGCTACGGCTGCGGTAAGAGCTGCCTTAGATAATTCGCCCCATCGCAAATTTACGGTTGCCACCAGCTTCCGCCGGTGCAGCAGAATCGCCATGGCAGAGCAATTCGCAAGGATGCCCAAGTCCGAAGCCAAGGCCAGCCCAACGGTCGAAAAAGCGTGGTAGAGGGCCGCATAAATCGGCAGCGACACCAGAGTTATCAGGGTGCTGGCTACCATGGGCGTAATCGTGTTTCCGGCGGCATAAAAAGCGCGGGCGTAAAGGCCCTGGGCCGCCCAGAAAGCCAGCGAAAGCGAAAACCAGAAAAAATACAGAGCGGTCTCTTGCGAGTCAGAAAAATGAAAGTGTCCGCGCCGGTATGCAAGATCAACCAGCGGCAGCGATGCGGCCATCATGAAACTACTAACTAGCAGCGAAACCGCAACGATGCGAAAAATGGATTCGTTGACCGTGTTTCCGAATTCCTGCATGCGCTTCTCGCTGAATAATCGGGCAAAGAACGGCAGCGAAGCCTGGCTCACGGCCTGGCCCAAAACTGCAATCGGGAGTGCGAACAAGCGTTTGGCATAGTTAAGGCGGGTGATTTCGCCTACGCCACCGGAGGCGAAATGGCGGAGTATCCAGTCGTCGGCCGTGACTAACGAAACCCCCAACATCAGTGGAATTGAAAGGCGTATCCACTCGCGAAACGCTTTGTTGTGGATATCGAAAGACACGCGAAAGCGCATTCCCACTTTCGCTGCGCCAATCGCGTTCACTAGAAAGGGACCAATGATGCTGCCTAGCAGCGCGCCCCAAGCCAACGATGCAATCCCGAGCGGCCGCGACAGCAACATCCCCCCCAGAATAATGAAGGCGTTATAAATGAGCGGACCAAACGCAGGGAACAGGAACAGCCGTCGTGACAGAAGAACCGCGGAAACTACTCCACCAACGTAGAAAAACAGCTGCGCGGGCAAGAGAATGCGCGTCAGGTGGACGCATAAATCCAACTGTTGTTGCGTGAAGCCCGCGAACCACCAGCGGGAAATTTGCGGCGCGAAGATTTCTGTGAGGATAATTCCCAGCCCCAAGACCGCGGTCATTACCGTGATCGTGACGGAGAAAGTTTTCTGCGCTTCTTCTTCCTTGCCGTCCGCCAAAAAACGCGTGTAGATGGAGACGAAAGTGATGGAAGCCGTGCCGCCCGCGAGGATGTAGTTCAGCCAGTCGGGGATAGTGAATCCGGCAACGTACGCATCGGTCTGCGCCCCGGCGCCGAAAAGCCATGCAATATAAAGCTCGCGCAGATATCCCACGATGCGAGACAGCATCACTGCCGACATCAACAACAGGGTCGCAGAAAACGCCGAATGCTGGTGCGACGGACGAAACATGCGGAATGCACGGCGGCGCAAATCCGCGCCACGGCTCAACTGAGGAGCATTCAAGGAATCCACCATGCACCGCGATTCTACAAGAATAGAAAGCGGTGCTGAATACGCGCGCTGGTTCGTGCCGTTCGGAGAGACAGTCATAAGACTTTGCTTTGACAGTGCTCACTGCTGCGTTCGATAATTTGCCTGTGCTGGACTCCGTCCCTGTTCGCGGCGCTTCTGGATCGCCGCTCTTACTGCGCTCTTTCCGCAAAGCATTCCCTTCTGCTGTACGCGCGGAAGGCGTCACCATTTGGGATGCGCAAGGCAAGCAGTACCTCGACTTCTCCGGTTCGGCCGCCGTCAACTTCATCGGACACGGCGTTCCAGAAATTCCGGCCGCAATGATGCAACAGGCCAAGCAAGTGGAGTTTGTGCATACCAGCCAGTTCACGACTCCGGTGGCGTCAGAATTTGCACGCGAGTTGCTGGAATTTGCGGGCGAGTCATTTCACGGAGGCGCGGTTTATTTCACCTGCGGCGGATCGGAAGCCGTGGAAACAGCGCTGAAACTGGCACGGCAGTATCAAGTGGAAATCGGCCACCCTAAGCGGTATCAAGTGCTGAGTCGCACACAGAGCTATCATGGCGCAACCTTGGGAGCTTTGTCGGTCTCCGGAAATAAACGCCGCCGTGAAATCTATTTGCCGATGGTGCGTGAATTCGCTCATATTGGAATTCCTTATTGCTATCGCTGCGTCTTCGAATGTGCCGATGGATGCCGGAGTTGCGGTGATCAATATGCGACGGAGTTGGAAATTGCGATTGAATCCGCAGGTGGAGAAGCGTCTGCTTTCATCCTCGAGCCAGTCAGCGGTGCGACACTGGGCTCGACTGTCCCGCCTCCGGGATATCTTCAGAGCGTCGCAAATATATGTAAACGAAACGACGTCCTGCTGATTGCGGACGAAGTGATGACCGGCATGGGACGCACCGGCCGGGCTTTTGCGGTCGAACATTGGAATATTGCCCCTGACATTCTGGTGACCGCGAAAGGACTTGCGAGCGGGTATGCGCCTTTGGGGGCTGTGCTAATGACCAGGAAAGTTGCGGATGCAATAGCAGATGGATCAGGCGCGTTCCTGCATGGATTCACCTACAACTCGCATCCGATATCCGTGGCTGCGGGTCGCGCTGTGCTGGCATACATCGAGCAACGCAAATTGGTTTCTGCCGCGAATTCCAATCTGGCGGGCGAGATCGCTTCGGCGTTGAAAGAAAAGCTCAACGGACTACGTAGTTTGGAAGCCGTGGGCGATGTGCGGGGAATCGGATTGCTGTGGGGCGTCGAGTTTGTGGCTGAGAAGCAAGCTAAGCGTCCGTTTCCCCCAGCAAATAACTTCGCTGGGCAGGTCGCGCAAGCTGCAATGCGGCGTGGAGTGCTGGTTTATCCGGTACAGGGATGCGTGAACGGAACTGCCGGTGACCACATTTTAATTGCGCCTCCCGCCGTAATAACTAAGGAGCAGATTGTCTGGTCAGTGGAGCAATTAGCATCAGCAATTGAAGAATCTACTCACAGCGCCGCTCGAACCTAATCCCGTAAGTTCAATCCATGTGGCTGTGTGCCTGCCGCTCCACTGACCAGATTTCTTCCGGCTTTTGCTCCAGGGGATAGACGTGGACCATCCATCCGAAAATCTGCGGCATGAATTTACCACCCGCAGCGTCGCACGCTTCCTTGGTCGTGATAGATCCACCTAATCCGAATTTGGGATGTCCCGACATCGTCTGCGGCTTTTTGTCCTGGGGAGACAGGCACAGGTTAATGTGAGCGTGCCACTGCGCAATACTCAACGGGATGCGGGAATTGAGTTCCTCTTCCGAGGCATGTTTGGGAGCTGTATACATCAGCCCCACCAGTTTGTAATCATCGCCGTGTTTTTCATACAGAAGCGAAGTAGGATGTGTGGGATTAAAGTGGAGTCCGGCTTCATATCCATACCAATAATTTGTGAAGTGATATTGTTTCTGCGGTAAATTGGGGAGAAAAATTTTGTAACCTTCAGCCAACGCATCTTTGTAATCCTGGTATTTTGCCGCAACCGCACGCGCGGTCTGAAGTACACTGGCCGCCTTTTCCTGATCGTCTGGTTTCATTTCGCGCAAGAGGTCATCTTCATATGCGGGCCCATGTCCACGTGGTGGCCTTCCATGGAACGGATCGCAGTCGCGCTTCCGGCCACAGCCCCGGGCGTCTCATGGGCGGCGGGAACCGTGGGGGCTTTCTCGGATTCGTCTTTATTCTGCGCGTCTTTCTCTTTTTCCTGCGCCTCTCCATCAGACGGCTCTTTCTTTTGTTCGGTCTGGTTCATGCCCGGCATCCCCGACATATCATGCGTTTGATCGGAAGGCGTCTGCTCTTGCGCCCGAGCCATTGAACAGAACAGCAAAAGCATGATGCCGAGATATTGTTTGCTCATGGAGTTTCCTTCTACTTTACTAACCCTGCACGAAGCAGGGCGTTTCTGCAACGGAAGTCATCACTGGCAAGGTTACGGTTGTAATAATGGAAAACCCGCCGACGTAATACACAAAGAAACACGAGCGAAGATTAGTATCGTCCGGCAACTTTAGGTTGCGATAGCATGCCGAAGGCCAACGGCGTTCAGTATCCTCAGTGCCGCACCTTCCCCGGCGCGAACACAGTCGGGAATCCCAATGCCGTCGTAGGCGTTTCCTGCGAGGGCAAGATTGACGTGTGGCTGAAGCAAAGATTCAATTCGAGCCCGCCTTTCGGGATGGCCCACGTTGTATTGCGCCATCGCGTGCTTCCATTTATATACACGGACAAAGTGAGGTTCGGTGCTGATACCTAGAATGTCGCGAAGGTCCTGACGGACACCCGCCACAATTTCTTCTTCAGAACTCTTCAGAAGCGATTCGCCCCGCGGTCCTCCTAGAAAACATCGCAGCAGCGCCTTGTCGGACGGCGCGCGATAAAGAAATTTGTTATGAACAAAGGTTGTAGCGAGTATCTTTCTATTTTCAGACTGCGGCACCAAAAAGCCGAATCCGGCGGGCAAAGCCGAGCGAACATCGTTTCCGTATCCCAATACGACGGTGATCGAGGAACTGTAAGCAATCGCGCCGAGTTCCTGGCTCAATCGTTGGTTGCTGCCCTCGATCAGATTCGCTGCTTGATGTGAGGGCAGCGCAAGGATTAGACCATCGAAGGTTTCAGTCCCAAGATTGGAAGTCAGATTCCAGGCGTTCGCTCTGAATTGAACAGCTTGCACGGCCGTGTTCTTGCGAACGGACTGTTTCGCCAATTGCTGTTCAATGGCATCCACCACTTGCCCCATGCCCTTTCGCAAAGAAGTAAAAATCGGCTTGGGGGCTGTGCCGCCAGATCTCACCATTTTTCTGCGCGATGAAATCATGCCGCGTCCTATACTGCCGTGCTTCGCCTCCATGTCGGCAAAACGTGGCAGCACCGCGCGCACGCTTAACTGGGAAGCTTCGCCCCCGTAGACTCCGGCAAGCAGCGGATCAGCCAGACGTTCAACCATTGCGCTTCCGTAGTGGCGTTCAATAAAAGATGCGACTGACTCGTCATACTCGGCTTTGTGAGGGCGATAAAACAATTCCTTGAGCACACGAAGTTTCGTACCAACCGAAAATAAAGGAGACAGCGCGGTCGGCAGGAGTTTCGTCGGAACCATAAACATCAGGCCATCGGGCAGGGGAACCAATTTTTGGTTGACCACGATGTAGGTCTTACGCAGGGAGTCACTAGATCCCATGAGTTGGTCGCCGATGCCGAGCTGCTGACAAAGCCTGGATGCCCAGGGCTTTTCTGTCAGGAAAGAATCCGGACCGGCCTCGACCACACAGCCTTCGATCTCTTCTGTCTGAATCACACCGCCAAGGCGCGAGGAGGCCTCGAAAAGCACATACTCGCATGCTATTCCCCTCTGGCGTTTCTGTTCCAGAGCGAACGCGGCGGAAAGTCCGGAGATACCGCCTCCAACAATGGCGATGCGTTTCATGCGATCGCGGAGAAAAGACGAAGGTCGTTCATTCTTTCTCCGAGGCCATCTCAACTTTAAAACTAGGAGACTGATCGCGAACAAAGTGGGCTAGCGCCTTCACGTTCTCCACCGGAGTTTCGGGCAGGATTCCATGTCCGAGATTGAAAATGTGGCCCGAGTGTCCAGCTGCTTGTCGCAGGATGTCTTCGGCTCGTTGCTTGATTTCTCTCCACTCTGCGAAGAGCAGCACCGGATCGAGGTTCCCTTGAATGGCGCGGTCAAAGCCCACTCTGCGCCAGCCTTCATCCAAGGGAATTCGCCAGTCTAATCCGATGACTTCCGCTCCGGTCTCTTTCATGGATGGCAGCAGCGTCGCACTATCGGTGCCAAAATAAATAATGGGCACGCCGGTTTGTTGCAATGTCTTCACCAGCACCGTCGTGCGTGGCAACACATAGCGACGGTAATCTTCCACCGCGAGGCATCCTACCCAGCTATCAAAGATTTGAATGACGTCTGCTCCGGCACTAACTTGCTCGGCGGCATATTGGGAAACGGTGGTGACCAGTTTGCACAGCAATTCGTCCCAGGCCTCAGGAGAGGAATACATCAGCTTTTTGGTGTGGACGAAATTACGTGACCCGCCGCCTTCGATCATGTAACTGGCGAGAGTAAAAGGTGCGCCGCAAAAACCGATGACCGGCAAACTTCTTCCGAAGTGCCGCGCAACAATTCGTACCGCGTCGGAAACATAGCCTAAATCTGCCGCGCGATCGGTGCGCAGGGCGGCGATGTCCTCCCTCGTCCGGAGCGGCTTCTCAATCTTCGGACCTTCGCCGGCGGAGAAGTGAAAGGGGAGTCCCATCACCTCGAGTGGCAGCAGCAAATCGGCGAAGATGATTGCGGCATCCACTCCCAGAGCTTCGGCGGCGGTGATTGTCACTTCGGCCGCGAGGTCAGGCTTTTTGCAAATTTCAAGCAGCGAATATTGTTTCCGGACGGCCCGATACTCGGGCATATATCTGCCTGCCTGACGCATGAACCATACCGGAGTGCGATCCACGGGTTGCGACTTGCACGCTCTTACAAAGATGGAATCGGGGGCTGACATGAACTTTCAAATGTAGCATTTCTAATAGAGGGGCGCGCGGTTGAGGCTTGAGTGGAATTGAGCAGAAGCCATGCGGGCGCCAGGAGAAAGCAACGATATCAGCACTCGGGTTCCATTCTGGAGAGTTTTGCCCTTCCGAGTACCCCGCATCAAGAAAGTATCGTGTTTTCCTTAGTTGTGCGCTATATCATCCCGTCAATAGCAACAGGGAGGCTTTTATGGCGGCGAGTCAAGTTGTGCTTTATTTCGACAAGCAGGAAGATGCTCTGCGCTTTACCCTAGCTGCCAGCTCCGTTATCGCTGCGGACGAGTCCGTTCGTGTCAATGAAGCTTTGGAAAAAGTTGGGAAAGAGATTTGCAAAGCCCGACGCATCACTACGGAAGGAATGATCAACGACGCTGCTCCAGCTAGCAATAAGCTAGGCATGCCCGAATCCCGCTGCGCCTGATAAAGAGGGTCGTAATTTCCCCCCATGTATGGTTCTTCGCTGCGCTCAGAATGACGATTTTTGCTCGTGCTTCTTCTTAGTCCGACCAGGGCGCGGGCTTACGATCCCAGCGATAGCTTTTTAAGGTCTCAAGAAGTTCCGCGTTCAGACCGCCTGCTTCACTCACCCCCATATTTTGTTTTACATGATCGGGTTTGCGCATACCTGCGATGATCGTGCTTACATCCCGGTTCGACAAGATGAACCGCAGCGCCATCTCTGGCAGCGTCATTTTCTCGCCATTCCCGGAATCTTTCAGCAGAGCTATCAACTTCTCCACTCGTTCTAGAGTGGCAGCCAGATTCGCTGGATTAAAGTAGCCTGCCCTCCAATCGTCTGCTGGAAATTTCGTGTCCATTGTCATCTTGCCGCCCAAGCTTCCTTCGTCAAGTGGGACGCGGGCAATCACACCGATGTTCATTTCCCGGCAAAGCGGAAACAGCTTATCTTCGGGAGCCTGATCAAAAATGTTGTAGATAACCTGTACAACATCGACCAGGCCGGTGCGGAGAGCTTCGAGACCGTTCTCCGGCTCCCAGCGATTGATGCTCAAGCCAAACGATCGAATCAGGCCATCGCTCTTCAACTTTTCGACGGTCGAGCGGAATTGCGGGTCAGCAGTCCAACTGTCGTCCCACACATGAAATTGCAGAAGGTCAATCGCATCCACGCCCAACTTGGCGCGAATGTTCTCCACATATTTGAAAACATGGTTAGCAGGAAAAACATCGGTGTAGCGGTCTTTGGACGAGCCCGGCCACGTCAGATTCTTAGGAGGAACTTTCGAAGCGGCATAGAGTCGCTTGCCTTTATTGCTGGACAAAATCTGGCCTAGCAGGCCATCGCTCTTACCATTTCCATAAGCCCATGCGGTGTCGAAGAAGTTGCATCCGAGATCAACCGCAGATTGCATCGCCAGCAAAGACTCGCGATCGTCGGAGCCGCTCCATCCGCTCATGCCCCAGAGCCCCTGCGCGATTTCGCTGACGTCGAATCCGGTGCGGCCGAGTTTGCGATATTTCATGATGCCCCTGCAAATAAAGATTTGAGCCACGCCGGACGAGCGTAGCGATTGAGAAGTGTTGGTGGGCCCTCTAGGATTTGAACCTAGGACCAATGGATTATGAGTCCACTGCTCTAACCGCTGAGCTAAGGGCCCCTGCTTATATTCTTACACAGCTTTAAAGACTTAATGCACTCGCCTCTTGGCTACAGCACTAGAATGATGCAGCGCGGTTGACTCTGAACTCCACTCCAGAGTGTATCCTCTGGTGATGAACGGAACGATTCAGATCGGCGAGGCGGCAAAGCGAACGGCACTAAGCGTAGATTCCATTCGTTTCTACGAACGTCAGGAATTGCTCCCACCCCCTACCAGAACCGAAGGCGGCTTTCGTTTATACACCTGTGCTGATTTAGACCGCCTGCGATTTATTCAACAAATGCAGGGATTAGGATTTTCGCTCCGTCAGATAAAGCAGCTTCTTGATCTGCGCTCACATGGCATAGAGGCCTGCTCCGCAGTTCGTGATTTGCTTCGAGCGAAAATAGGCGATATTCGCGCAAAAATAAATCACCTTGAAGAGTTGGAAATCGAGCTGGCAAAAGACCTACGCAAATGCAATCGAGAACTCAGCCTCAGAAAGAGTCACAAGCCTTGCACCTGCCCGATACTGAAAATCCAATGATGACCATCGAAATCTTCTCTATAGCGAATTGTCCGAACCACCAGCCGACCGTGGAACGAGTGAAATCTGTTTTGAGTTCAGAATCTTTGTCAGCAACTGTGATTGAAAGGATCGTGGGCACTGAAACAGAGGCCGACAGTCTGCGTTTTGCTGGTTCTCCGACAGTCTTGGTAAACGGAGAAGATTTGGAACGCCATGCAAAAGTTAGCGGCAATCTTGCATGTCGCATTTACACGAGCGGTGGGGGAATCCCGTCTTATGAACTTGTCAGGACGGCAATTCAACGAGCGAACCGTTCCGGGAGCTCCGATGAAAATTGCTGAACGTGCTACTCCGGTGGCGGCAATGATTGCTGCACTCTCGACGCTGGCATGCTGTCTGCCCTTCAGTTTTGTAGGAGCGCTGGGGCTTGCAAGTCTTAGCGTGATCGCGGCGAAATACAGGCTATGGTTACTCACCCTAGCGGTTCTCTTGCTGCTGGCGGGTGGTCTCCAACTCTATCGTGGAAGAACATCTTGCGATAGGCGCAGCAGGGTGAGTGTCCTCATTTCTGGGCCGCCATTTGCGTATTCCTATTAGTGTTCCTCTTCCCTCAATTCATTGCGAGTGTGCTGACGGGATGAAAATGAACCGTAAGCTCACGATCCCAACTGTTGCTATCGTGTTGCTAGTTCTGGCTGGATGGCACCTTTTCGTTCATCGAACGCCTAAAGGACAAGCTGCGTTGCTCACATTGAATTATGAAAATTTCGGGAAGTTCGAGGCCGAGTTCAGCGCCAATGCAAACCAAAGACGGATTGTTGCGCTGCTCTCGCCCACTTGAACAACCTGCGTGCGGGGGGCTTCCGCAGTTGAGGGATGGCTGAAGCAAAACCCTACTCGACAGGTTAGAGTATTTGTCATTTGGGAACCGATTCTGCCCACCGACTGGCAAAGTCCTACCGGGCTGGTGCTATCACGGGTTTCGGATTTACGAGCGTCGCAATATTGGGACAACGAGCACATATTCTCCGCTGAGTTGAAACAACATATTAGGCAGGATCAGCCAAATTGTTGCGAAAAGGAAGGTAATCTCTGGGATTTGATAGCGGTCTATCCAGAGGGCGCAACCATGAACAGTGCCCCATCTTTCATTGGCGGCCCAGTGGTGAAGTCCATCAACGATCTACGTTGAAACTTGGCGCGCCCACGTGCATCCAAAATCATGGCTGAGGGCGTTTCCAACGTGTATTGAAATCTCGCTTGTTCCCTGTCATACAGATCGCTAAGGAACTGTAGACATATCCATTCGAAACGCTTATCCGATCTGGGTGCTCCATTCCCACTCCAAGGGTTCTTTCACCAAGCCCCTCTTCGCGAAATTGAGATGGATGTATCCCAACTTCTCATCGAATTCTGCGTACACTCGACATCCATGCGGCATCGTGACCTCCCAGTTAGCGCCAAAGAACGGCGTGAACCCGGGGCACTCGGCTGTATAGTGTCTCAACCACCGGAGGAACGATGCGTCACCTAATTCTGCATTTGATGTGCGTTGTCGTCTTTATGATGGGCGCCTATGCGCAGGATAGTCACTGGGCCGCATCCGACGACAAGACTGCGCAGTTCATGATTGACATGGAGCGCAAGTGGGCCGAAGGCGTTTGCACGAATAATGGAGTTATCGCCGAGTTGTTGGCCGACGATTTCCAGGGCACCAGCACTGGCGGCGCGCGCTACAACAAGGCGGATGAGCTTCGCGATGAAAAAGGTCCACACTCGGCGCACGGCTGCGCACTGGATGATGCCAAGGTACATTTCCTCGGCGAAGATGTGGCAGTCATTTATGGCAGCGAGCATGCCATTGGCAAAGACAAGATGCATCCAGACACGAAGCAATGCCAGGTTTGGACTGATACCTGGTTGAAGCGCGATGGTAAGTGGCAGATCGCTGCCGCGCAGGACAACAAAGTGGAATGCAAGTAGGAGGGACGCGGTCCATGAAACCTGGCTTTGGCTTGACGGGGGTACCCGTCTTTGAAACCGATATTATCTGCTTGCCAATCCGCCTGCGGTTTCTCCCCCGTCAATGGTGTAAACGTGTCCGGTGAGATACGACGCTTCATCCGACGCAAGGAAGGCGAATAGCGACGCGACTTCTTCCGGCTTGGCATGACGGCCCAGCGGGATTTTTCCATTGACACTTTCCAGCATTTCATCGGTATATTCGGCGCGCTGCATGGGAGTCAGCACGTAGCCCGGCGCGACCGCGCACACGCGAATCTTTGGTGCAAGTTCTAGAGCCATGGACTTGGTCAGCTCAATCACTCCCGCTTTCGTGGCGTTGTAGTCCGCATAAAAGGGATATCCCATTATTCCGTTCGTGGATGCGGTCTGCAAAATCACGCCGCCATGCCGCTCCCACATATGGCGCGCGGCAGTCTGGGCGACATAGAAAACTCCGGTGAGGTTGACAGCAACTACTTTGTCCCATTCCGCCGGACTTATGTCCAAAAAGTTATGGCGAATGCTGATGCCGGCGTTATTGATCACGACATCCACGCCGCCCATGATTCCAACTGCGGCGGCGAAGGCGGCGTGCACCTGACTTAGGCTGGAAACATCGGCTTCCACCATGCCCGCCATGGCGGGCAATTCATGCTGCAAACGTTGGCGGGCTTCCGCATCGTTATCGAGAATGCACACTGCGGAACCTTCGTTGACAAAGCGCGCTGCCGTGGCCGCACCGATACCGCTGGCGCCGCCGGTGATGAGCACACGTTTACCTTCCAGTCCGCGCATGCACTCTCCTAGATAGGTTTGCCCCGAAATACGTAGATGAGTTCGATGATCAGAATGACCACGACCATGAGCTCGAGGACGAACGCGCGGCTCTGATTGAATTGGTCCACCATGAAGCGGTAGAGCTCTTCGGCGGTACGGATTTTTTGAGTGACAAGATTCTTGTAGTCGGGCACTCCGACCTTAGATGCGGCCAGCTTATATAAACGCGCGGAGAACATGTCGCTAAGAAACTTGATGGCGTTGTCAGCGTGCTCGGTGAGTTCGCTCACATCCAGCAATACTGTGTGCAACTTTGTAGCCGCTCTCGCTAATCTCCAGCGCGCGAGCATGCCTGTTCCTCGGTCAAGAAATGAATAGACGCCGTCGAGTTCAAGCGTGAGCAGCTGGTCGTAGTGGCGAAACTCCAGCAACTGAGAGTTCGCATATTCGAGCAGTTGAATCGCAGTTTCTGCGCCAGTCGCGCTGTCATAAAGAAAAGCCGCATTCCATCCGATGACAGCGAGGTCATTGGGATAGTAAGAAATTCTGGATTGCAGAATTTCGTTGCGCTCACCTTCGGAAAGCTGAGCTTCTTCTCCGCGAACGATCTGTGCAATGCGCGGGCCGTGAGAGGCTACCAATTCCGCAGCCGACGGACATCCTCGAATCTCGCGCACGTGGAAAATAAAATAGTCCTCATTCAGCCACTCTTCATATGGCTTGATCAGGGCAGGGGCGGAGCGTGCCAGTTTTTCGCGAACAATAGTCGTGGCATGGCGTTCGAAGTCCACATTTGAGATCCAGCGGCTGCCCAGTTGGACCAGCATGTCCCAATCGCCGGAAAAGGGCAGCTCGAACACCACGCTGATCACGCCGTAATCGTAGTACTTGACCTGGCTCTGGAGCTGCTCTCCGCTTTCCAATGTCAATGTGTCAACTGGTTCGATCACAGGCGGACGCTGGTAACGGATGTAGCTGGGTGCGGGATGCTTGAGGCTAGGGTGCTCGAGTGTGCGCGCGCCAAAAATTTTGCGGAGTTCGTCGAGACGAATTTCTTCGCCGACGTCAAATTGGATAAGGACGCGAACCGAGCCTTCGATCATGGACCCTCGATGACCAGCCGCGACATCAACGGCTTGTTCCGTTAACACCACCGAGGGTTCGAGGTTATCGGCCATTGATCAAACCAGTCACGCCAAGGCAGTTCAATAGCTGGAAGGGCCGCTGCCCCCTTTTTTGCCGCTTACAGTTGCGATATGAATTCGGGTCTTGCCATCCTGCGGCTCGATATCAATCGTGACTACGTTCTTTTTGTCGGTGGAAACAATGTTGTAATGATCGCCATCCGAAACTGAGACGCGCGCGTCTGGCATTCTCGACTTATAAAACTCGCCAACCTTCTCGGCGGGATCATCGCTCTCGAACTCGGCAGTCACTGTATGCATACCGCCAATCCTAAGAGAAGCAGCGTTTCCCTTTAGCGGGCGCGCGCCGGGATATAAATCAATACCTAGATTTCGTACAGCCTCGCTGGCGTCGTCCGTGCTCTCGACGCTGCCAAATGGAGTTTCAACGCGGACGTTGCCGCCATTGTTTTCGATGTGACTGTGGCGCGCGATCCGCCACGCAATAAAAGCCGTGGACAGCGCCGCCAGAAGGCCGAGTCCAATGACGACAGCGACTACGATCAGGATGACCTTAAGAGCGTTACTATTCTGGGCAGAAGCAACTGGGGCTGCGTTGGAAGCTGGCACGGCGCCAAGCACTGGCTTGCCGCATTTAGGGCAAAATTTCGCCCCGCTCTCAACAGTGGCACCACATGAATTGCAGAATGCCATTTGTCACCTCGGGCACGCGAGAAAAGCCGAAGGGCTAACAAAGGTTGGAGTATATCGTAATCGCGCCCCGCTGGGCGCGCTTAACCGATCGTTCGTGTCCCGTAATCGAAGAGGCTTAGAGCCAGCAAGATGAACAACCAGAACATCGCAGAGATAACGACGAGTTTCGTCAATTTCTCACTGGTGTATTTCACATGCATAAAAATCAGAACGACGAGCACAGCCTTGAACGTGGCAATGGACAAAGCGACGATGGTATTGAAAGGACCAAGATCAATAAATGCGACTCCGGCAGTAATAAGCGTCAGCGCCATTAAGGCTAACCAAATCGTGACGTATAGCTTGGCCGGAATTATATGAGCAGACATAGTTGTCACCCTAGCGGTTTGCGGTCAATCAGGTACAGCAACGGAAACAAATAAATCCACACAATATCTACGAAGTGCCAATACAATCCACCAATCTCAATGGGCGTGTGATACTCCGGACCGTAGCGTCCTTTCCACGAGTAGTAAGTCAGATAAAGAAAAATACCCACGCCGATAATCATGTGAATGGCGTGCAGACCTGTCATGGCGAAATAAAGCGAGAAGAATATCTGCTCGTGCGCCTGGTCAATGTGGATCTGAGGATATTCTCTGCTGATATCGCTGGCATCGAAAGACTGCCCGGGAATGTGGTGCTCTTTGTACTTATCGTGCCACTCGATCCCCTTGATTCCTAAAAATGCGAGACCCAGGATAAGAGTCAGGATCAGCAAAATGACAAGTAATTTACGCTTGCCCATTTGCGCCGCCCGTACACCCATGGCCACGGTCAAACTGCTGCAAATAAGGACGACGGTATTAATAGCCCCAAGCCAGATATTGATGCTGCGGCTGCCAGCGGCAAATTCGTTGTAGTACCACCGCCGATAGATCAGATACGCGCAGAACATGCCCCCAAAGAACATTATTTCCGTGGCCAAAAACAGCCACATCCCTAAAGAGGCAGCATCTTTTTGCTGGCCCATGTCGGCGAAATGATGCTGCAGTTCCGGCTCGTGATGTTCCACCGCGATAGAACTATCGCTCAAGCGAAACCTCCTCGGGCATGGGGATGTTCTCGTAGTCGTAGGCTTCCCAGGTGACTACCGGGGTCTCGTCAAAATTAAAAGTCGGTGGCGGCGAAGGGGTCATCCATTCCAGGCCTGATGCTCCCCAAGGATTATCCCCAGCGATCTTTCCGTACCTCAGCGACCACAAAAAATAAACCATGGGCAAAACGTAGCCTACGGCAAGTATCGTGGACCCCGCAGTGGACATGACGTTCAGCACCTGGAACTCTGCCGGGTATTGCCAGTACCGCCGGGGCATTCCCATATAGCCTAGAATGAACTGCGGGAAGAAAGTCAGGTTAAATCCGATAAAGACCGTCATGGCGGCCAAGCGTCCCCAAGCTTCCGGATACATGCGCCCAGAAATCTTGGGCCACCAGAAATGCATGCCCCCCAGATATCCCATCACCGCGCCACCCACCATGATGTAGTGGAAGTGGGCGATCACGAAGTAAGTGTCAGTGACATGAACGTCCAAGCCGAGCGCCGCCAGAAACAATCCGGTCAGGCCACCGATGGTAAACAGGCCGATGAATCCAAACGCATAGAGCATCGGGGTAGAAAACGAAATTGATCCCTTATACATAGTCGCAGTCCAGTTGAACACTTTAATGGCAGAGGGAACGGCGACCAGGTAGCTCAGGAGGGAGAAGATCAGCGCGGCATAAAGTGAAATACCCGCCACGAACATATGGTGGGCCCAAACAAAGAATCCAATGACGGCGATTCCAATGCTGGACATCGCGACGGCGCTGTATCCAAATACACGTTTGCGCGTGAAACAGGGCACGATTTCGCTGACCACACCCATGGCCGGCAAAATCATGATGTACACGGCAGGGTGCGAATAGAACCAGAAAAGATGCTGAAAGAGGAGCGGATCCCCTCCGCGAGTGGGATCGAAAATTCCTAGATGAAAAGCGCGCTCGAATACTACCAGCAGCAGAGTGATGGCAATAACAGGCGTGCCGAGCAAAAAAATAATACTGGTGGCATAAGTGGACCAGATGAAAAGCGGAAGGCGCGAGAATGTCATTCCTGGCGCCCGCATGCGATGCACTGTGACGACGAAATTTAGTCCGGTCAGAATGGACGAGAATCCATTAATAAAGATCGCCAGTCCTGCTTCAATCACGCCCGTCCTGCTGAATGCGGTGCTCAGGGGCGTGTAGAACGTCCAACCGGTATCAACTCCGCCGGTCAGAACGCAGTGGAGCATCAGAGCTCCGCCTGCAATATACAGATACCAACTGAGCAAATTAATTTTGGGGAAGGCAAGGTCTTTAGCCCCGATCATCATGGGGACAAGAAAATTTCCCAGAGTGGCGGGAATCGAGGGAATTAAGAAGAAAAACACCATGATCTGACCATGCATGGTGAACAGCTTGTTATAGGTATCCGCCAAAACCAGGTCGCCGGCCGGAGTCAGAAGTTCAAGACGGATGAGGAGCGCGAAAAATCCTCCCACAAAAAAGAAAACTGTGATTGAAAGCAGATACAAAAGTGCAATGCGCTTGTGGTCTGTGGTTAGCAGCCACGAACGTACGCCATAGTCGCTATTAAGATAATTTTCGCGTTCGGTACTTACTGCTACGGTTGCCATTGCTATTCCTTAGGGTTCTGCGGTGGCGTCCCCGAAGTGAACGCCACTTTGCCACTCGCCCCGGAAGGCGTTTGGCTCAGAGACTTGACATATTCTACTAACGAATTTAGCTGCTCTTCAGTCACCAAACCTTGAAACACGGGCATAACGGGCTTGAAGCCGCTCACAACTTTTGCGGTCGGATTCAGAATGGATTCGCGGATGTAGTTTTCGTCCACAGTCACAGTACGGCCGTCTTCCAGTGATACCGGTTTGCCAAATATTCCGGTCAGGTTCGGTCCACGACCTTGCACATCGGAGCGGTGGCAGGTAATACAGCCAAGCTGTTGGAACAAGGTTTGACCATTGTCAGCGAGCGAACCCGTAGTCCCGCCGGACATCCACGCCTGATACTGTGGCTTCTCCATCACTACTATCTGGCCGATCATTCCGGAATGCGAAGTGCCGCAATATTCCGCGCAGAAAAGGTGAAACGTGCCCGTCTTTGTTGCGTGAAACCATAACGTTGTGTATCTGCCCGGCAACACGTCCTGTTTAAGACGGAAAGCTGGAATATAGAAGCTGTGGATGACATCCTGCGACGTCATGATCAGCTTCACATCGCGGCCTACGGGAACGTGGAGTTCGTTGATCTCGCGCTGGCCGCCAGTGTGCTGCAACTTCCACATCCACTGCTTGGCGACCACGTAAACCTCATCTGCATCCCGTGGAGGAGTGCGCTCCAGGAAGAAGATGACAGCTCCCCACACAAATATCAGGACAAAAACTCCCATGGGGAGCACAGACCAGGCGATTTCCAAAAACGTGGATCCATGAATTTGTTCTGCTTCACGCCCGTGACGGCGACGGTACTTAACTGCGAACACGGTAATGACAAGAAAGATCGCCGCGCACGTGCCCAACGACAGCAACACCAGGAAGATGTAGAGGCCATCTACGGTTCCCGCCATGGTCGAAGCCCCTTCGGGCCAAAGTGGAAAATGTTCAAACATATCTTATGTGCCCTGTGCCTATGTCGTCCGCCCGGCAGATTGCGTCCCTTGAACTGGCGGAGTCGAGCCGCGACGGATCAGCACCGTCATAAACACACCCAGCACTAATATTGTGGCCGCGCCTGACAGCTGCAAAATTCGGGTAATCACCGCGCCGTATTTTCCGGTAGCAGGATCGTAGTGGTAGCAGTAAAGCAAAACCTGATCCACGACAGTGCCTATTTTGTTCTGCGAAGCCTGGACCAACCCAAGACGCAAATCTTTTGGGGCAAATTCCACGCCGTAGTAGTACTGCGCGATCTTGCCGGAAGGGGTCAACACCGCAATTGCAGTAGCGTGAGCAAACTGCTTGGTCTTCTCGTCGTACTGATATTGAAATCCGGCAGCCTTGGTGAGCGCGTCAATTGATTCCTGCGAGCCCGTCAGGAAATGCCAGCCATTCGCGGCTCCGAGGCGTCCATAGCGCTTCAAATATTCCGCCTTCGACGTGGCGGCGATCTCGGGAGTTTCTTTCGGATCGAAACTTACGGTGAGAACGTCGTATTCCTTGCCTGCATCGAATTTCAAAATCTTCATGGAGCTGACCAGACCGCTCAGCACTTCGCCGCACAGCATTGGACACTTGTAATAGACCAGATTTAAGATCATTGGCTTCTTGCCGAAGTAATCTCCCAGCCGAACGGGCTTTCCACTCTCGTCCCGAAACGCCAGGTCCGGCGGAATCTGCTCATCCAGATGCTGCTCGATGCCAACATTCTTCAACCCGGGCGGCCGCACATTGGCCGGCGGCGACATGATTCCCTTTGTCATGCCCTGGCCAAAGGCCGCCATGCTGGCCGCCATAAGGATGGCTAAAGCCGCAAGCTTCACACTCGAATTGAATTTACGCTGCAACGCCTATTCCTTCTTCTTTCGCGCCGTCTTGCCGGCAGCTTTGCTGGTATTAGAATTTCCCGCTGCCTGCTTGCCCGTATTTACAACCGACTGAGGCTCCACGCCCGCTCGCGGGGTCGTAGGCAATCCGCGCTGTGCAACCATTTCCATCGCCTTTTCAATCGGCATGTGCGCTTGTCCTGCCTGCTCGTCCACCCACCCATAGCTGTTCAACGTTTTCTCTTCTGCCATACGGAAATCGTGCATTTCCAGGCGCTCGTTCTGTTCCAAACGAGGCTCGGGGAATTTCATCGGTTCCGAGGACGGCACTATCCGCGTATCGGTATTGGTTTCAGTGACCATCGGGTTTTTGGGAGGCAGGGTCTTCTCGTAATACCATCCCGCCAAATGAAAGACACCAGTAAGGAACAGGTGCACCAACAGGACAATAATTCCCAGCACAGCCAGAGCAATCAGCACCGGCTTCGAGCGCATATCCTGTCGCTCGTATCCCACCTCTTCATGCCGCATGCCTTCAGGATGCCCGTGTCCCAGATGTTCAGTCATGGGCAGGCTCCAAGAGCGGCCACGCCTTAGGGTCTTGCAGCGGCAGCAGCGGACGTTGTTTCAGATTTCGGAAGAACAATGCCAGCCAAAACCCACCGATCGCCACCGGCACGACGATATCGAGCGCGCTGAAATGCAGATCTTTGTGAAAGTTGGGCTCGATATACCAGTAGAGGTCCACCAGTCGCATAAAAATCAGCCACACCGACAGCTTCACCAAGGTCTTCGGATTGCGCTTGAATGGCCGTGACAACAGGAACAGGAATGGCAAAACGAAATGTCCCAGCACGATGAATAGGGCGACGTACTGCCAGCCGTTGTACAGGCGTATCCGGTAAAACGGGATTTCTTCGGGCAAGTTGCCCGCCCAGATAATCAAAAACTGAGAGAAGCTGAAATACGCCCATAGCATGACAAGAGCGAGAGTCAGCTTGCCATGGTCGTGCACTTCCTTCGGACGCAGTAATACCGACATCGGCTTGTAAGGAAACAGAATGGTTTCAACCACTACCATCATGCACAGCGCTGTCAGACATTCTCCAATAATGAAGATCAGCGGATAAATCGTGGAAATCCAGTGTGGATCGAGCGACATTACCCAATCAATTACCGCAAAGGAAATCGTGAAAGCATAAAGCACAAGTCCCGGCCCGCTTATCACGCGAAAGCGCGGACTGAGATCACGGGCGGGAGGATTGTCCTGGTCTGCGGATAAGCGATTAAGGAAAAATATCAGGACTCCCCAGATCGCAAAGTACAAAGCGGCACGCCCCATATATCCCGCGGGGGACAGGTAAGAGCGGGTGAGGTCTTGCAGATGTGGACTCTTCGCAACTTCCTGCGGATTCATCCAAACGTAAAGATGCTTCATGCCGAAGATCAGCGGAATGAACAACACTGCCATCAGTGGCAGCGTTCGCGTGCCAGCCTCGAGCATGCGGCGGATGACCTTTCCCCATGCGCCGCCTGTCAAATGCTGGAGCATTAGAAAGGCCATGCAGCCCAGAGTGGCCCCAAGCCACAACATGAATCCGACTAAATAAGAGTGAAAGAATTGATCGGGTGAGATGAACGCGAAAACGGCCGCGACCAATCCAAAAATAACGCCTACAACCAGCGCGCGCTGCTGGACAGTCTGGGCAACCGGCGGCGCCACTAAATCGAAGTTGTCTACTCTCGCCGGTTTCATTTCCGTTCCTCTCTCACGGGCGTCTCAGTATTCGGAACGATCGTAGGCAGCGTGGCCCCGGAACCCGGCTCATCAAATATGGGAGGGTCGGGCATCTTCTCCCCGGGCGGCAGGTCTGCTTTCGTGGCCCCCTGACTCAACTGCAAGGCGCGGATGTAAGCCACGATGGCCCACCGATCGTGAACGGGGATTTGAGATGCATAGTCGGGCATGGCACCAAATCCGTTGGTCATTACGTCAAAGAAGTATCCCAGCGGAGCTTTGCGCAAACGCTCAGTGTGATACGAAGGCGGCTTCTTGTATCCGCGCTGCACGATCATGCCGTTGCCGTCTCCTAAACGCGAATGACAAGGCGTGCAATAAATATTGAAGCGCTCACGCCCGCGCGTAAGAACTTCAGCCGTCACCGGAAACGGCATGTAGTCGCCCGGATTGCTGCCCATCTTCCCCGTGTACAAATATGTGTCCTCATGAAGCTGTCCGCGTGCCACGGTGCCATCCACCGGCGGACGTTCTGAACGCATGTCGGCAAAAAAATCACTTTGCCGGTAGGGGATGAATCGGGGCTGATCATGCATGTCTTGACGGCATCCGGCCAAGCCCAGCATTGCCAGCAAACCGATCCCCGAAAGTTTCCGCAGCTTCGACATTTAGCTGGGAACCTCCGCAATGGAATGAGCGCCCAGCGTTTCAAGGAATCTACGAGTCTCGACGGCGTCGTATTTCGGATCAGAATAAAAAATCGCTAGAAAAAATTTGTCTCTCGTTACACCTTCAAATTGTGGAACGTTGAATACCGGGTGATAAGGCATCGGCAGACCATTCAGAGCAAGCATGCCGAAAACCGCCGACAGCACGGAAAACAAAATCGTCAATTCAAAGGTCACGATGATGAATGACGGCCACGAGTGATACGGCTTTCCCCCAACGCTAACGGGATAACTCACAGTCGAAATCCACCACTGCATCAGATATCCAGTGGCACAGCCGAGCAGTCCGCCTACCAGCACGATCGGCGCTACGCCGTTGCGATGGAAACCGATGGCCTCCGACAGTTCTTCAATTGGAAACGGACTATAAGCATCAATCTTCCGATAACCAGCGTTGTACGTCAGTTGCGCCGCGTCAACGAGCGCAGTTGGAGTTTCAAACTCAGCCATCAATCCGTAAATTGGCGGATGCTTCATTTGTGCTTGACCTCCGCCTGAGGCAGCAGAGTGCGTATTTCAAAAATCGAGATCGACGGCAACGCCCGCATGAACAGGAACATAGCCAGGAAGAAAAATCCAAGAGTTCCAATGAATGTCATCCAGTCCCAGCGCGTCGGATAGTACATTCCCCACGAAGAGGTCAGGAAATCGCGGTGCAAGCTAACAATGACGATAATGAATCGCTCCAGCCACATCCCGACTAGCACAACGAGGGAAATAAGGAACAGCCATCCTGGACTTGATCGCAGCTTTTTAATCCACAGAACTTGCGGGATAAAGATGTTGCAGCCGAGCAGCGAGTAATACCAGAAAGCATAGGGCCCATGTAGGCGGTTCCACAGCAGGAACGAATCGTAACGGTTGCCGCTATACCAGCCCATGAAGGCTTCAATGCCGTAACCGTAGGCCACGATCAGTCCGGTGGCCAGCATTACCATCGCGGAGTTCTGCAAGTGGCGGTCGGTAATGAAATCCTCGAGTTTGTAAAACTTTCGAATGGGGATGGCGAGCACCAACACCATAGCGAATCCGGAGTAGATGGCACCCGCGACAAAGTAAGGCGGGAAAATCGTAGTGTGCCAGCCAGGAATAATGCCGATTGCGAAATCGAAGCTCACGACCGTATGTACCGACAGCACCAGTGGTGTTGCTAAACCAGAGAGCAGCAAGTACGCCGTTTCGTAACGGTGCCAATGGCGCGCAGACCCTCGCCACCCCATCGCCAATAATCCGAAAATGATTTTTAAAAGTTTCTTGTCGGTTCGATCGCGCAAGGTGGCGAGATCAGGAATAAGTCCGATAAACCAAAACAAAAGCGAAGTTGTTGCGTAAGTCGAAACCGCAAAAACATCCCACACCAGGGGGCTGCGGAACTGCGGCCAGTAATTCATCGTGTTGGGATAAGGAAACAGCCAATAGGCAAGCCAGGGGCGCCCCAGGTGAAGGACCGGGAACATTCCGGCGCAAGCAACAGCAAACAAGGTCATTGCTTCCGCAAAGCGATTGATCGAGTTTCGCCAGGACTGCCTCAACAGCATGAGAATGGCAGAGATCAAAGTTCCAGCGTGGCCGATTCCGATCCACCAAACGAAATTGACAATGGCGAATCCCCAGCCAATGGGAATGTTCACTCCCCAAATTCCTACGCCCTTCATGAACAGATAGCTGACGGCGAGAAGCAGTCCCATTACCGCCATGAAAGCGATAAAAGATCCGAACACCCATCCAATGGTGATGGGGCGCGTCAGTACAACATCGCTGATTTTGTCGGTTACGGTGGCAAAAGTATGGCCCGGCTCGATGACCGGAGCCTGCTTTTCGAGAAGTGCCACCCTGTCGTTTCTCTCGTCCATGAGTAACTGCGCTCCGCTTAACCTTCCATCTCAGGGTTCGGATTTCTAACCTCGGCGAGATAAGTCGTCCGGGGCCGGGTGTTCAGGTCGGCCAGTAATCCGTAGTTTCGAGGGTCAGCTTTTGCCTTGGAAACCTTACTGCTGCGATCGTTGATGTTGCCAAAGGTGATCGCGTTGGCCGGGCACGATTGCTGGCAGGCAGTCTGCAATTCGCCGTCCCTGACTTGTCCAGTTATCTTCGTGCCGCCCTTGTCACCTTCGCGCTCAGAATCAATGCGCGCCCAGGTAATGCGCTGCACGCAATAGGTACATTTCTCCATCACCCCGCGGCTTCGTACGGTCACATCCGGATTGCGCATCATCTTGTAGTGCGGAGTCTCCCAGTCCTGGAAGAGCAAGAAGTTGAACCGCCGTACTTTGTAAGGACAGTTGTTCGAGCAGTAGCGTGTGCCTACGCAGCGGTTGTAAACCATGTCGTTGAGGCCTTCAGTGCTGTGTACGGTCGCGCCTACCGGACATACGGTTTCACAGGGAGCGTTCTCGCACTGCATGCAGGGCACGGGCTGGAAATAGGCCTTGGGATTCGCGCGGTCGCCTTGATAGTAGGAGTCCACTCGCAACCAGTGCATGTGGCGTCCGCGAACGACCTGCTCTTTCCCTACGATCGGAATATTATTTTCTGACTGGCAGGCGATGATGCAATTGTTACAGCCCACGCAGGCATTCATATCAATGGTCATGCCCCAGGAATTGGGCTCTTTGGTGTAGTCGAATCCCGGATACAAGGTCAGTCCCGGCGGCGGCTCTTCGTCGCGGGCGAAATTCGGTTCCTTCTTGAACTCTTGCAGACTCGTACTTCGAACCAGCGGGCGGGTCGCGTGGTCTTGCGTTTCGATCGTCTGGTATCCCTGAGTCGTAGCCAGTTTATAAGTATTGCCCGTCGTGGTGATGTTCGCGCCAGTCGCGAATCCGGGCGTTGCGCTATAGAGCAGCGGATACATATCGAATCCCACGGCTGTCCCTGCGCGTCCGGCCCGTCGCCGTCCATAGCCCAGAAACACGGTGATCGAATTATCTGGATGTCCGACCTGCACCCATGCCGGCGCAACTACTCTCTTGCCGTTCAATTCGATCTGGATCATGTCCTCGGACGCGAGATGAAGGCGCTCGGCCATCGCGGGACTGATCAGCACTGGATTATCCCAGGTCATTTTCGACATCGGTTTGGGAAGTTCCTGCAG
>JALYIM010000263.1 GCA_030775785.1 Acidobacteriota bacterium | reverse complement strand
GATAGCGGGGATCTTTGCTCACGTCGTCCACCACCACAGTCTTTCCGGTCGAAGCGGCAGCTCCGCAAATTCCCTGATTGAGCGGGATGTGTGTATGTGGTGTCATGGCGCCTTTGTAGGGCCCCAATACCAGCATGGGCGGGTTTGATTTCGGACGCAGCATATAGAAGCCCACCCAGTTGTATTTCAACATGCGGGATTGCAGCAGCTCGACAATCTCCGTCATGAGAGTGGTAGCGGACTCGCTCTCATGAGCGAGCGTTGCAATCTCTTTTTTAATCGCTTCGATTTTGTTGGATGCAACCATGCGACGAGTTTCTCCACTTTAAAGTTTGACAAGCACGAGTGATTGGAAGGCGGAAGTGCTATGGCTGCTGGGCCTGAGCCATTTCGAATTTACGGGCGATGTAGCGGGTGCCGTTAAAGACCGCGGAAATTGCCACTTCAGATCCTTCCCGCAAACCTTGCAACATGGTTGCAGGCAATGAATCGAAATAAACTTCGTAATTCTTATTGTCGGTTTCGTTGTCCAGCGCAATCATCTTCTTCGAGAGATCTATGAATGTGACTTTACCGTTGAAAGTAAACTCCGCGCCCGGTCTCGCGAGAAGGGTAACCTCGCGAACGACTCCGGACGTACCATCTTGAACTCCAAAAGTCAGGGCCACCAGCGACCCCGGCTCAAGGTCAGCGACCGATGACGTCTGAGGGCCATTTTTGATGACCGTCGCAGGAGTCAGATGAAAAGTTTCCGGCACAGCCGAAAGCTCATCTCGCACAGTTAAAGAGCCTGATCCCCGGTCGTAGGAAATGACCTGTCCCCTGCCACTGCCAGCCGCGGCGTTCGTCTGGATCCACACGCTCTTGGCGAAGACTCTGTCGCCGTTAAGCATGGTATCAACGTAAACACGCTGACCATCGCGCAAATCTCTTTGGGTTCCAGGCTTGCCCTCAAGATAAAAATGAGTACGAACGTCGAAGTTCACCGTCATTTTGCGCTTGGCGCCAAAGGGACGAATAGAAATACGATTAGTTATCGAGTCTAAGTTAGTGACCAAGCCGCCTAATAGAGTCACACGATTGCGTGGCAATGCAGGCAAGTCCAACAAAGGATCCCGATTTTCGTTGGAAATGGCGGTCGCACGCTTCTCCGACTGGTTGTCGCTCGCAGGTCGGTTCGTGGCTGGAGCGGTTTGAGCATGCAAAAACCCGCTAAACAGAAGCAAAGTCAGGGTACGATGGAGTGGAAGCATAAGTTTCCCGAGCGCTCTTTATGATGCCAACTTTGCCTTAACGATAGCAGGAGTGACTGTTTGGAGCCTAGCGCAGAAGGTCTCGACTGGCAAACACGCGCTGATGGATGGCATCTAATAAGTTAGCCGAGTTACCTTTCGGACTAGTGATCTAGCCACCTACGGACTAAAATAAGCCATGACCTTCAGAGCTTCACAAACTGTATTCATAGCCTCGTTACTGGTTTCATTGATATCGTCGGCATTCGCCCGTGATCTGAAGATTACTATCCCAAAGCGAAGCAAGCCAACGCCGGTACAGGATCTTAACCGGGAAGGTGTGAAGGCCGTACAGAAGCATCAGCTCGAAAAAGCGGAGAGAATATTTTACAAGGCTTACCTGCTCGATCCTGATGATCCCTTCACCCTCAACAACTTAGGGTACATCTCTGAACTCCAAGGTAAGGTTGAGCGAGCGCAGCAATATTATCAACTGGCTTCTAAGGAGAACACCGAGACGGTGGTTGCGGCGTCGAGTGTGAAGAGCATGGAAGGCCATCCACTTAATGAAGTTACAGGGGCTTATGGCAGCCGCGACATGCGTGTGAATCGCGGCAATGTGGACGCAATGGGCCTGCTGAACCAAGGCAGGATTTTGGAAGCAGAAGCCGTCCTGCGACGCACGCTGGTGGTTGATCCTCAAAGTCCGTTTACTCTCAATAATCTTGGATACACCATGGAAGCTGAGGGCGAACTAGAGTCAGCCCTCGGTTATTACGCCCAGGCTGCGGCACAGCATTCCTCTGAGACCATCGTAGTGGCCGCCGACCAGCGCTGGCGCGGGAAGCCAATCAGTGAAACGGCCTCCGCGAATGCCAGGGCGCTGGAAAAACGTATGGCCACGGAACAAACAGTCCAGGCTCGAGTCGGGCGGCTGAACCTCCAAGGGGTGTCCGCGTTGAATCACAACAATTCCGAGAAGGCACGAAGTCTGTTTGAACAGGCGTATCAATTGAATCCGAGGAACGCGTTCGCCCTGAATAACATGGGATACGTGGCGGAAATGAACCGCGATCAGGAAACTGCGAACGAATTCTATTCTGCCGCCAAGACTGGCGAGGGTGCCAACCAGAAAGCGGCGCTGGTGAACCATTCAGAGATGAATGGGATGAAGGTCGGACAAGTTGCCGACAGCAACGATCAAGTTACCCAAGCCAATCTTGAAGCGCAACGGCTCGCGCGTAGTCGCGAGGGCGGGCCTATCCAGCTAAGACGGCGCGATAACAGCATTGTGACGGAGCCTGAAACTTCCAACGCGCCGGCTGCAGCTCCTTCTGAAACGGCGCCGTTGCCCCAAAGTTCGCCCTCCCGTCCGCCCGTGGATAACGCCCCGGTGGACAATACTGTTGTGCCTCCCTACGTCCCGAGGCCGCCTCAGTAACCAGCTAGGTTCTTTTCCACAGAAGTAGGGTGTTCGACTTATTGAAGCTACAGTTTTATCCCGCTAACCTCTCGTTAAATACTCGCAATCCCGCCTCGGAGTAAACCCTTAGTCGTGAACTCGATGGAAGAGGTGTGTCTGGGGCGTGATTTACAAAGGGGAGCAAAATGAAGGTGAGACTGAGTTCTGCGCTGCTGGTTATTGCGACGGCGACGTGTTTTGCAATGTTTGGGGGTACGAAACTGGCGCAAGCTGAATCAACTATCAGCTGCCCACCTGGTACTTACGACATGCTGGACTGGATGACAATGGACTCCGACTTGCGCGGAAATATGCACCTGACTGGGTCGGCCAATCCGTTGTACACCGATGTTCTATGGGGAAAATTCTATTGGACCAAAGGGCAGGGAGGTACCCCTTGGGACATCCAACTTTACGATAACAATTTTATCTATTTGTGGATCACGGAGTACGACTGGAACAATCCTGCTTCGTACAAAATCTTCCCCGCACAGAAAATGCCATTGACGGCGCGCTGCGCCCAAGCAGGATTTCCGGGCTCGCGCATAACGGTCAGTGATACCACCTACCAAACTTTCGACAACTGCTCGTCATTCTCTACCCACGATCTGAGAACGGCGGTGAATGAGGTTTGGGGGCCATATAACACCAGCTTTGGGGGCGCTCTGCCTGATAACTTGCCAACTCTGGTGGTTAGCTACCGTTACAACTGCGATCAGTCTTACGGCAATTGCTGGGACAAGGAAGAGTACTACCTGACCCAGCGTTACGGGCTGGCACAGTGGATTCACTACAGCTTGCAGGACGGCAACTACCAGCAAGTGCAGAGAAGTGTGTTCAACAACCTTGCCTGGGGGACGACGTCTGATGCTTCTAACCCTGACGCGCCTGCATTAATTTTGCAGGCGCGTCAGATTGATTTGACCGGTAGCAAGGTCAGATCGTCTACCAATCCAACTTCTTTCTGCAGGAACGGTTCAGCATAGGTTACTCCGGCGAGCAGTCCGTAAAACCGTGCCATGGAATCAATGCGTGTGCGAATTTCGTCATGCGCAGGGAAGAGGTCCTTGCCCGCTTCCTGATCGCTGAACTGGGTTTTGTAGGCCATCAGAGATTGAAACCGGGTCTCGAATTGTTCCGTGATGTCCACCACGAAGGTCGGACGCACATCCGCGTATAGGGTTGCGTAGATGATTTTAAATGGACGATGCGGAGCGGCGGGTTCGCCTGCGTTCTCTGTAGAGTTTAATTTCAGTTTGGACAATCCGGCACTGAAGCAAGCTTCGTATCCCAGAATCGAAGCAGTGTAGTGGTCAGGATGCCGTCCCTTCCAGTAGGGAAGTATCACTATTCGAGGCCGTTGCTCACGAATGACGCGCGCGATCTTGAGGCGATTCTCCCAGCTGTTTTCGACGCGTCCGTCAGGTATGTCCAAAGCTTGCCGCCAGTGCACTTGCAGAATGCGTGCGGCTTCGTCCGCTTCGCGCGCACGGTCTTCCGCGGAACCCCGCGTGCCCATCTCTCCTTGTGTGAGATCGAGAATTCCGGTCTGGTATCCCAGACCTGACATTTTCAAGAGTGTTCCACCGCAGGTTTGCTCGACATCGTCGCGATGGGCCGCGATCGCAAGAACGTCCAGCTGTGAAGAGTGTTTTGACTGTTCAGTCAAGTGCGCCCTGCTCGATCACTACGTTTTCCCGGACCATCAGGTGGGTGGGTGCCATTTCTTTTAGCTGGGGCAGTACGCGATTGATGTGTTCCTCCCGGTCGAGAAAGACAATGATGATGGGGAGCTTGCCGCCGGCGTCCACCAGGTGGCTGGTCTTGACGCGCTGCCTTCCAAAAAATCCCGCCACCGCGTGCAGGGTAGTGGCGGCGAAAACATCTTCGCGCCGCAGCAGGTTCAGAATTTCCACGTGTAGCGGACGACTCCGCCACTTGTCAGCTTCGTTGAGATAAACCGTGACCTGGACAGCCATGAGCACCAAATTCTACAGCAAACGCGCTGTCGCCATGCCACCGATTGCAGCCGCAATGCAGAGCAGATTATTGCTGGCGATGTTGATCAGCATGAGTGTCCACTGCCCCTGCTCGAAGTAAGCGATAGTTTCAAAGGCATAGCTTGAGAAAGTTGTGAAGGCACCGCAAAAACCAATAATTACCAGCAGACGCCAGCGTGGATCGAGCAGCACGCGCTCCGTGGTCCAGATCATGAAGATCCCGACGATGAAGCTCCCGCTGACGTTGATGATGAGGGTGCCATAAGGAAAGATTGGTCCAAGCATTTTCGCGGCGAAGCGGCTGAGAACATAGCGGGCGTTGGCGCCTGCAATCGCGCCCAGAGAAATGATCAGGAAATCAACCATGGATGAAAATCCTCCTACAAGTTTGTAGGAGTTATCAGCCCGAGCAGAAGATCAGCGTTGGGCGGTTAATGGCGAACTCCATCGCCCGCATTGATGAGGACTAAATATTACCAATAAATTCGGCGTGACTATTTCTTTCGATCCACGAGGTATCGCGCCAGCGATTTCAGCACGTCAGCTCTGGTTCCGAAATCGTCGAGCGCCCCCAGCGCATTCTCAACGAGGGCATCCGCCTTTTTCAACGACTCGTCGTTGCCAAACAATGCGGGATAAGTTGCCTTCTCCGCCGTGATGTCCTTACCTGCGGTCTTGCCCAATTGCTCAGATGAGAGAGTGACGTCAAGGACATCGTCCACGATCTGAAATGCCAGGCCGATGGACTCTCCGAAAGATCGCAAGCGCGTGATTGCTTCGTCGGAACCGCCAGCGTACATTCCTCCGCTTACGACGCTGGCGGTAATCAGTGCAGCGGTTTTTGAGCGATGTATGTACTCCACCGTTTCGAGGTAGGGCTTTTTACGTTCGGCCTCGAGGTCCACAACCTGGCCACCAATCATTCCCCGTATGGTTCCGGTATCGCGCGCAATTTCTCTGATGATGCGAACGGTAGACTGCGCTGGACATTGCAAACCGGATAAAACTTCGTAAGCCGTGGTCTGGAGAGCGTCGCCGGCAAGAATAGCAATCGCCTCGCCAAAAACTTTATGGCAGGTGGGCCGTCCCCGACGGAGATCATCGTTGTCCAATGCGGGCAAATCGTCATGGACGAGTGAGTAGGTGTGGAGCATTTCGAGCGCCGCGCCCAGGTCTTCAATTCCGAATGGCAGCTCTCCCGACTGGTTTGCAATCATCCGTCCCGCTTCCATGCACAAGATTGGACGCAGCCGCTTGCCGCCGGCAAAGACGCTGTGCCGCATCGCCTGATGAATTGAAGTGGGATGTTGGGACGCAGGCGGAAGCAGTCGTTCTAAAGCAGAATCTGCGATGTCTAGTCCCTGCTTGAGGGTGTCCTGAAGCATGACGGTGAGTATATCAAGCTGAGATTACGCCACTGCTGTCATCCTACTGACGCGGCGCAGGCCTTCGCGTGCAAAGGCTGCCAATCGTCAGGACGACATTAGGTGCGATAGCGATGTTTTACTTGTGGCTAGCGCCGCTCTCTTTCAGTGGATCAAAAGCTTCAGCCTGAAGTTTGCCATTCTGCTTGAGCAGAATCTCGACTTTACCTTCGGCCTCTTCCAGTTCTTTGCGGCAGGCAGAGGAAAGTTGCATCCCCTCCTCAAAAAGCGTTAAAGACTTCTCGAGCGGAACCTCGCCTTTTTCGAGTTCCTGCACGATTTTTTCCAGGCGCTGCAAACAATCTTCAAATTTGGCCAAGCAAAAACTCCTCGATTAGTTAAGCGACTATACTGACGCTATGCGCGAAGTCCCGAGCGCTTCGAGCACATCTACCGCCGAGGCGTATCGCCCTTGAGGAGCGCTAATTTGGGCGCCTTCCACCGTGCCGCGAACTGAAATCAACATGTCGCGCGCGATCGCGATTCCTTCCTCTCTAGCACCCTCGGGGGTTTTAGCTGAAACCATACGTTCTAGAATGGAGTCTGGAACCGAAACGCGCAGCTCGTTCTTCATAAATTCAGCATTCCGCGCACTCACCAACGGCCATATCCCGGCAACTATCGGAATTCGGCAGTGCTCGATTCGTTTGAGAAACCGTTCCAGCAATCCCAGGTCGAACACAGGCTGTGTAACTGCGTATTCGGCGCCGGCTTCGACTTTGTATTCGAAGCGGCGAACTTCCTCATCCAAGTTTGGCAATCCAGGATTTGCCCCCACGCCAATGACAAAGCCCGTTCCTATCCCAATCGGATTGCTGCCAATATCCTGTCCGCGATTCAGATTGTGGACAATATTTACGAGCCCGATGGCATCCACGTCAAACACAGCGGTGGCGTCCGGATAGCTGCCCATTTTCGGGGGATCGCCGGTGATGCAAATCAAATTACGAATGCCTGTGGCTGCCGCCCCGAGCAGGTCTGATTGAATGCACAAAACATTTCTGTCGCGACACGTGTAGTGAAGAATGGCTTCAATCCCCACTTCACGCTGGATCAGTAGCGAGAGAGCCTGATTGCTCATTCTCGCGGAGGCCCGGGGACTGTCGGGAATATTGATAGCGTCAACGCCCACTGATTTTAGAAACTTCGCACCTTCCAATTCCTTACGAATATCTGTCCCCTTTGGCGGGACGATCTCCACCAGCGTAAGAAATTCACCCGCTGCGATCTTGGCCCCAACATGAGAACGTTCAGCCAGGGCCAAGGCGGGGGCGGCGGCGGGTTTCACTTGTCCGGCAACACGTCCCGCCATGGGCTTCGATCTTGCCTCTCCGGCGCGCAAAGCAGATTTCATTACACGAATATGTTCCGGAGTAGTCCCGCAGCAACCGCCAATCAGCCGCACTCCGGCCGCTGCAAATTTGCGTGCGTAACTGGCCATGTATTCAGGCGAACAGAGATAAATATTCCGGCCTTCGACTGAACGCGGAATTCCGGCGTTTGGCTGGGCTGCAATTGGCAGGGAAGTCGCGGCACGCACTCGTTCCATGGCGTCCAACATCGCGACCGGGCCGACGCTACAATTGCATCCGATCACATCAGCGCCCCATTCTTCGAGACGGGGAGCAAACAGCTCCGGAGTGGAGCCGTCAAGGCAGTTCGATTCCTCATCCACCGTAACCTGTGCCACGATCGGAATCTTAGGATCCACTTCGCGGGCCGCCAGAATCGCCTGATGAAGCTCTTCGAGATAGCCGAAGGTTTCCATCATGAGCAAATCCACGCCCCCCTCTATCAGGGCCGCAATTTGATCGCGAAAGGCAGCGCGGGCTTCCTCGAAAGATATCTTCCCCAAGGGTTCGATGCGTATGCCCAGCGGCCCTACTGAGCCAGCCACCCGGCAGTCAAAACTCTTGGCCGCGTCCCGCGCAAGGCGGGCTCCCGCAATATTTATGTCATGGACGCGGTCGGCCATGCTGTGACGGGAAAGTCGAAATGAGTTTCCGCCGAAAGTGTTGGTCTCGATAATTTCTGCACCCGCCTGCAAATAGTCGTGATGGATGGCCCGAATCAGCTCAGGCTGAGAAACATTCAGCTCGTCATAACAGCGATTGATGAAGATGCCTTTGGCGTAGAGCAGCGTCCCCATGGCGCCGTCGCACAGCATCGGGGCAGCCTTCAGGCGCGCAATGAAATCACCAGCCATATTGTTGAGAATACAAGATGGTTCGAAGTTTTGCACCCCTCTGTTGCAGCTCCGTGGCGGCAGAATTAGTACTGAGTCCCTCTGTTATAATCCCGTTTTCTTGCATCCAAATCGTTGTCCCTCTTATTCCCCGGAGTCCCAGATTTGAAGAGAATTGTAATAAGTGTTGCCATGCTTGCGTGCATCGGCATTGGGTTTCTTGCCTGCGGCAGCAAGCCGAGCGCGAGAAAAACAACTAGCGGCCTCAAGTTTCGAGCGTTTGTATCGAATCCACTGCATCTGACCACCGGCACGTCGCCCGTACTTGAGATCGTGGATGCGACGAAAGACGTCAACAGTTTTTTCCCGATCGGCTTATCTGGATCGAGCCAATTTCCCGGGCTGATGGCAGAGAGTCCAAACAAAACTTTGACGGCTGTTTTCAGTTCTCAGGGCAACACGGTGGCGGTGGTGAACAATTCCACGGAGGCAATTCTTCAGACGGGATCCACTGCGACCAGAATCACTTTGCCCGGGGCCACCGAAAGCATGTTTATCTGGATTGATAATGCGACCGCCTATGCTGCTGTCCCAAGCGCGCCCGTTGCGGGACAGCCATCTGGAGCAGTAGCGGTCCTTAATTTTGCGAATTCATCCATAAAAGCAACTCTCCCGGTTCCGGGGGCACGTTACGTTGTGCAAAGCAACAATGGCAATCGCATTCTGGCCTTCGGCGATAACTCTGATGCGGTGACAATTATTTCTCCCAGTCTAATCGGAACCAGCACCAACCCGCTGGCGACGGTAACTGGATTTCATCGCCCGGTATGGGCGGTCTTCAATGCTAGTGACAGCATTGCTTACGTCTTGAACTGCGGGCCTGAATGTGGTGACAGCAATCCTGCGAGTATTACTCCGCTGGATTTGGCTACCAATACGCCGGGCGTTCCACTCACATTGACGAGCGGGGGAGTCGCGGGCGGGGCGACGATGGGATTACTCTCCGGGAACACTTTGTACGCGGTCGGAACCGCGCCAGGCACCACCTGTAGCGCGGCAACAGCCACGATCGGTTGCGGAACGTTGTCCGTCGTAGACGTGGGCTCGATGACGGTCACCAATACCAGTCCGATTTATATCTCCGACGGCTATCACAATCGGATGGAATTGGGCGCAAACGGACAGCTGTTCATCGGGGCCCACACCTGCACGAATGTGACTGCTAGCAGCGGAGCCACCGCACGAGGCTGCCTTTCAATCTTCAACACCCTCACTTCGGCAGTCGTGATGCCGCCCGACAATGGAGATGTGACCGGCATTGCACCCAACACGAAACGCAGCGTGGTGTACGTATGCGAGGGCGGTACATTTCGCATCTACGATGCACCGACCGCTCGATTGCAGAAGACGCAAATTACGATTGTTGGCCAGTCTACAGACGTAAAGATCGCCGACTTTCCGCAATAGCAAGCGCGCCAGCCGGACCGTCAGTGCGCGGGAGTGAGTGTTAGTTGGTGCTTTTTCGCTCGTTCGATTGCCGGCCGAGAGAAAAGAAATGGAATCGCGGACCCTTCATACCAGGCTTTCCATTGATCCATGTAATAAGGGCTGAGTAAATTTCCCGCTTCACCCGTTACCAGGTTCATTGTGGACTGATCGAGATTTCCCAGGTCAACCGTCATGCGCTCGGAGGGGCCGTGAGTTCGGGATGCGGCCTTGACGGTGTATCCATTGCCCGATTGTTCCTGCAATCCTGGTCCGGACCAGCGGCGAAGGAATGGAATTCTGCCAAAGATGGGGTGTTGAATTTCTACTGGATGAAATTTTCCCCACCGCCAACTCGCCAAATCCGCAGGGGCGAGCTGTGTGGAGACGGACGCTTCGACCGCAGCCGCGAGCAGTTCGTCATAGCTAGAATACGTTTCGGGCAGCCATCGCTCCGGGCGCTGCTGAACAATGCTTTCCAGCCAGACCGATTCGTTCATCCAGCGATAACTTCGCCAACTCAAATTAGATTGTGCCGCTGGGGGGTCGGTGGGAGCGGCTCCTAGTTTCGGTTCCAGCAGCAGCCGGATCAGCGCATTCTGCGCCAGCAATTCCAGAGTCGGAGCGGCAGAATCTTTCGTTAGACGGCCATCCCAAGCTCGCATAATCTGGGCAGCTTGCTTTGCTCGAGGAGAAGGGGACTGCGCATGGCCAACCGCTTCCGCTAACTTCTGTGCCAGCAGATGGTCGAATTCGGAATAAATATCCATTTGCAGCGCGAGCATATCTGGTGCGGAGACTTTAGTGTTTGAATTTAAAACCGAATAAATGCGCTGTGTTCGCCAGGGAGCTTCCCACTGGCTGCTGATCGAATAGGGATAGCCATCGGGCGTGATCCGACCATTTGCGGTGGCAATCACTCCCGCAGGGGGATTGAACACGCTGGGCATTTCTTCGAAGGGCACATAGCTGATCCACTCGTGCTCGTCGTTACTGCCATCTTCGGGCAGGCTTCCGTCGCCTGAAGTACGGATGGGAATCTTTCCGGTGGCCTGATAGCCGATATTGCCATCCACGTCGGCATACACTACGTTCTGCCCGGGTGCGTCGAATGCAGAAAAGGCTTTGCGGAATTCAGTCCAGTTCGAGGCTGAGTTCACAGCAAAAAAAGGGTTGTGAATGCCATCATAGAGCGTCCATCGCAGCGATATCTGGCGAGTCTCTCCGGGGATTAATTCAGCAATGATTGGTCCATGTCGAGTCAGCCTGACGAGCATTGCAACGTCCGGCTTGCCTTTCACTCGGATGGTTTCGAGGCGATGCTCGGTCGCTTTCCATCCAGCGGGCGTGAGATATTTTCCGTCGGAATTGAGGTTTTCGATATAAGCGTCTTCCACTGTGGGACCGACATTTGTAAATCCCCAGGCGATTCGCTGATTGTGGCCAACGATTACGTAGGGAAGTCCCGGCAACGCGACTCCTGCCACGTCGTAGCCGCGGCAATGCAGATGGACCTGATACCACAGATTAGGAATCTGGTGCGCAAGGTGCATATCGTTTGATAGAAGGGGCTTGCCCGAAACCGTATGAGCACCCGATACGGCCCAGTTGTTGGATCCGATCACCACTGGCGGTTCGACGATTGATGACGATGAGGTCGCGTCCCTCCACGGGTCTAGGCCTGAGATTAGGTTTTGATCTACACGTGAACTTCCATCCAACCTTCCTGGTTCGGGTCCGCTACCCACGATAGTAGCGGCTTCCTTTACGGGCGGTTGCATATCGGAAGGCGGATGATCGTGAATCGAAATGTTCACATATAAATCCGCGGTCAATTTCGGCCCGAGGCGATTGAGGATTTTCTCCCTTGTCAATGCCTCGCGAGGTCCAGTGCTCAGATCTTCGACCATCTGCGCGGCAATGAGCATGGATTCAACCGGAGTCCAGGGACGGGGCGTGTAACCAAGAACCCGAAACTCCAGTGGAAGGTTCCGCCGATGCGAGTCCATGAACGCGTTGACTCCGCGAGCATAGGCTTCGAAGTGGGCGCGATCTTCCTGGGATTGAATTTGCGCGGCCTTGCGGGCTGCTTCTCGGAGGCCATAGATTCGCTGCTCCCGATCATGTTTCAACAAATCAGGGCCCAAGATCTCGGAGAGCTCTCCGGCCGCAAATCGCCGCATGCCGTCCATTTGAAACAGACGGTCCTGCGCGGTGACGTAGCCCTGAGCAAAAAAAAGGTCATCCAATGTGGCAGCTTCGATAGTTGGAATTCCGTGTAGGTCTCGAATCACGGTAACGGGGGAATTTAGCCCGGGAACTGAGAGCGAACCGTCCAGTTGAGGCAGGGCAGAATGCGTTATGGACAGAAAACTGAGCACCGCGGCGATTATGCCGATCAGAACAATTGCCAGCGCTATTGCAATCACCCGCGAGCCGCGAAATCGCCGGAAAGTGGATACTGTCTGCTCATTGGTATCCATGAGGTGTTCGATTCTAGGGTGGAACTCGTCTCAGCGCAAAGTGGCTGCACGGGGGGTAGATTGGCGAGCAATGGAAAGGATTAGTATGATTTGAAAATAGTTGGTGAAAGGGGTCACAATCTCTGCCCGAGCAGTAACGGCGCCGCTCGCCTGTCAGCGGAAATTATGTTGCAGAAACGAATTGACGATCAGCCCAGCATCTCGCGCGAAATGGTACTCGAGGCGGAAGCCATTCTCCACCGCCATCTCAAAAGGGTTGGATTGAAACAGACGGCGCAGCGGGACGCGATTCTGCGGACTTTTCTGGAAACACGGGAGCACCTTTCGACCGATGAATTGCACCGGTTGGTGAAGAAGAAAGATGAGCGCATCGGATTCACCACGGTCTATCGGACCCTCAAATTGCTTTCGGAATGCGGACTGGCGAGCGAAGTGGCCTTTCACGATGGCATCGCGCGCTATGAACATCAGTACAACAGGCGCAGCCATCATCATATGGTCTGCACGGAGTGTGGCAGTTCGGTCGAATTTTTTTCGCCCGAAGTTGATACTCTTTGAGCAGGAAATTGGCCGCAAGCACCGTTATCTCACCACGCGGCACACTTTCCAGATTTATGGGACATGCGAAGATTGTCGAAGAGCTGCGCGGCAATTAATTTAGCGATCAGCCTGAAGACTTTAAAATTGAACGAAAGGAAACGGCCAATCCAATGATGCTGTATTCACATTGTGGGTCTGCGGTGGCAGACGATGACGTCTGGCATCTCTTACGGAGGCTGCGATGACGCCAGAGAGCGGGGAAACGCAGACTGAGGAGGTCTCCGGCGAAAGACCCTCGATATGCCCGGCGTACGGGTCCAGAGATCATATTTTCGCGGCGTTGGCCTATTTCGCAGTTCCGGCCGCGATAGTGTTTTTGCTAGCAAGGCCTTTTAAGGATAGTCCCTACATTCGTTTTCACTCCTTGCAGTCTATTTTCCTGGCAGTTAGTTTTGTCCTAATATTTGCTGTCCTTGGTCTGGCTCAACCGGCGGGTCAGCTGATCGCGCTGCTCCTGGCCGCGCTCGCTTTATTGTTCTTCGGGATCATGTGGATTGCGCTCATGGTCGAAGCCTGGATTGGCAAATCTTTCCGTCTTCCATTGGTAGGCGCGCTTGCAGCCAGGCAATCCGCCAGGTAACAGCACTTTCTGCTTCGACCTAAACCTTTAAATTCCCATTGCCTGGGACTGTTAGTTCTGTTACTGTGCGCGCGTCCGGAAATTGCTGGCTGCTCATGGTTGCGCTGTCACTCTAAAGGCGCAAGAACGAACGGGCTGGAGGAACAATGGCTTTCTGTAGCGCCTGTGGCACTCAAATTCCTGATGGATCCACCACTTGTCCGGCTTGCGCGGGCCGCGCTGCAGCCGCGATACCTGCGCAAACTTCAGGCGGCCTTACCGACAATGTTGCGGGCATGCTGGCTTACGTCACAATCATTCCAGCCATCGTTTTTCTAGTGCTGGAGCCGTATAACCGCAAGAAGTTTGTGCGCTTCCACTGTTTCCAGTCCATCTTTTTCTTTATTGCATTGATCGCGTTGCATGTCGCACTTTCCATCTTCGCGTTCATGCCAATGATGGGTTTAATTACCATTCCCTTGCATCTGGTAATTTCGCTGGGAGGATTTGTCCTTTGGATCATTCTTCTGATGAAAGCCAATCAGGGACAGATGTATAAGCTGCCTGTTATTGGAGATCTCGCGGAGAAGCAAGCTAACGCATAAAGCGTTGGCTCTCAACCCGGCTCTGCAAAATTGACTTGACCAAGGCGAACCCCCTCTAAGCGGCGCTGCCGGGGTGGCCTTCTATTTCCCTTAAATTTTCGTCCGATCTCCGATAGTCTGTTTGGCTGCGGGATTAGGAGGGCTATTGAAAGTTCGCGTTTTCTATCACGACAAGTGTTTTGACGGTGCCTCGTCCGCTGCACTTTTCTCGCGCTTCTATCGCGAGCGGATACGCACAGATGTGGAATTTGTCTTTTCAGGTCTGCTGCATCGGGCGGGCGCGCTGTTCAACGAGAAGGATTTTGATGGCGACGAAAATGCCATCGTTGATTTTAAGTATTCCAGCTCTCCTAAAATCACCTGGTGGTTCGATCATCACGAGAGCGCATTTCTGAGTCCCGAAGACGCAGCTCATTTCGAGCAGGAGCAGAGTACCCGAAAATTTTACGATCCGGATTTCAAGTCGTGCACGAATTTCATCGCCGCCACTGCGGAACAGCGCTTCGGCTTCAATCCCTTGCCAGTGGCGGAACTGTTGCACTGGACTGACATAGTGGACGCCGCTCTTTATGCCGACGCGCAGACCGCCGTAGAGATGAAAGAGCCGGCCATGCAACTGACTATGATCATCGAATCCACGCAAGATCCTGAATTCCTGCCTCGCCTAATCCCTTTTCTTGCTGAAAAGCCGCTTGCTGAAATCATTGGGCAGCCTTTCGTCGCCTCGCTGCTGCCTCCACTTCTGGAACGTCACCAGCGCTCGATCGCCATCATCAAACAGGCCACCGAATCCAAGGATGGCACCCTGTTTTTCGATGTCACTGGACATGAATTGGAGGGATACAACAAATTCGTGCCGTACTATCTGCACCCAGAATCTATCTACAGCGTGGGATTGAGCAAGAGCAGTTTTCGAGTCAAAGTATCGGTGGGTTCGAACCCATGGGCCCCTATTGAGCCAAGCGTGAATCTGGCCAAAGTTTGTGAGCGCTACGGAGGTGGCGGACACGCTCGCGTGGGCGCCATTTCTTTCGACGTCAGCCAAAATCAGGCTGCGATAAAAGCTGCAAAGGAAATTGTCGAAGAACTTCGTGCCAGCGTTCGGGCAGCGCAGGTCTAAGTTGGCGCTTCCAGTTACCCCAGCTTCGGGATTATCCAAGACCTCGCCTTCTGTTCTGCTGCGCGTCCAACATCTCGGCCACATCGTGAAAGATAAAATCAGAGATGAAGACAAGGTCCTGGTTGAAGACGCGACGTTCGATGTAGCCGCGGGCGAGACACTCGCTATCGTCGGTCCAAGCGGATCCGGCAAGAGTTCGCTGCTTCGGCTCTTGAATCGCCTCGATGAACCGAGCAACGGGACGGTATACCTTCAGGGACGAGACTACCGCGAGTTAGCTCCTCAGGAATTGCGCTCGAAACTGGGCATGGTGATGCAGCGTCCCTATCTTTTTCCCGGAACAGTAGAAAGCAATTTGAAGTTTGGACCGGTGCAACGCGGACAGACACTGACTCGAGAAGACGTCGAAAGGTTGCTTTCTGATGTCGGGCTGCACGGGTATGGCGAACGTAAAGTCACGCATCTTTCCGGTGGCGAGGCACAGCGTGTTTCGCTAGCTCGAACCATGGCAAACTCGCCACTCCTGTTATTGCTGGATGAACCGACGTCCGCTCTGGATGAAGCTTCCAAGATCGAGGTGGAAATGACCCTGCTAAAGATTGTTCGGGAACGGGGACTTGCCTGCATCCTGGTCACGCATGAAACGTCGCAGGCGCTTCGATTGGCACAACGAGCGTTGTTGCTTGACGCCGGAAAAGTAGTCCGCGTCGGCGTTGCCAGTGAGGTGCTAGATGCTTAGATGGTTTTTCACCAACCAACTGCATCTCGGACTCGTGCAGGCTGCGACTGCCGCTTTGTCCGCCATAGTGCTGGTGCTGCTGGCCCGCAAACGCGGAGTTCATCTAGAGAAAGAAACCGCAGTAGCCATGGTGAGAGGCATCGTGCAAATCGTCGCCGTTGGCTCACTTTTGGTGATACTTCTGCACGGTCCGAAGTGGACCAGCGGATTCCTGCTAACCGGCATGATTGTGGCTGCCGGGGCAACTTCCGCTCGGCGGGCGAGCGGACTTCCGGGCGCCTTTCGAATTTCCACCTGGTCAATTGCTATGGGGGCGGGATCAGTGATTGCGATCATGACCGCTCTGGGCGTAATTGGCAGCGAAATCACGTCTCTTGTGCCCATCGGCAGCATGTTGATCGCGAATTCCATGAATACCAATGGGCTCGCGCTGAATCGCTTTCGCGCCGATGTTATGGCACACGTGGGAGAGATTGAATCCGCGCTGTCCTTAGGAGCGCCGGCCCGGAACAGTGTCGCGCCTTTTGTGCAATCTTCGTTCGAGGCAAGCCTGATTCCCGCCATTGATTCCTTGCGCTCTCTCGGCATCGTATGGATACCCGGATTGATGGCGGGGATGCTGCTCTCCGGGGCTCGCCCTCTGTACGCAGCACTTTACCAGTTTGTCGCCTTGGCTATGATTTTGACGGCGTCCGGTCTGACCTCTTTGGTCAGCACGTTGCTCATTCGTAATCAGATTTTTACTTCCGCGGAACAATTGATACCCCTTGCCGGGAGATAATGGTGTTTCTATGAGTTTCGCTGTCGACACGATGCCCGCGAACACTGAACACGATCGCTGCAATCAATTGAAGGTGTTGCGGGCGGTCGCTTCCCTCGAACTCGCAAAAGGCCTGGTGGTGCTCGCGGCCGCGTGCGCCGTCATCTATCTGGTGCAGCGGGAGGACGTCGGGGATATCGCATTCGCGTTCCTCAGAATGTTGCATATCAGTCCGGATCATCACTTCGCGCGCGTCTTTCTGGAGTGGGCGGACCGCATGACGGACGCCAGAATTTCCGTCATCGCAGGTTTTGCGGGAATCTATTGCACACTTCGCTTCATCGAGGCTTACGGGCTGTGGAAGGCACGGACCTGGGCTGAATGGATTGCGCTGATCTCGGGAACTCTCTACCTACCGATCGAATTATTCGAAGTGTATCGGCGAGTAAATCTATTCCACGTCACTGTATTAATTGTTAACCTTGCGATCGTGCTCTACATGCTGTATCTCATTCGCCAAGACCGCCACGGGCTAACGCGCGCGGCTGCACTGCAACAGAAAGCCAGCTTGGCTCCGTATGTGAAATGAAACCCCCTTTCGCTTCGCCATTCAGCAGCTAGTTCGAGGATGATTCTTTCGCCGATACGCAATGGCCGCTGCGAGCGCGTGATTTTTGCGGTACACTTCGCTGAACTCAACTTCCACACTCTCAGTATCCAGACAAAAGAGGTAATCGTATGGCTATCCGATCAGGTTTTGTACTCGGTTTATGCGTCGCAATTCCGCTGTCGAGTTTCGCGGACTTCCGATACGACGAGACCACAAGAATCACCGGCGGCTCTATTGTGAGCATGACGAAGTTTGCCGGCGCCTTCAGCAAGCAGGCCCATCAAATGACCGACCCAGTTAATTCAACGATCCTGGTCAAGGGCAATCGCATGGCGCACATCAACCAAGACAGCACAGAGATCATTGATCTCGATAAGGAAACCATCACCAAGATTGATCACGCTCAAAAGAAATATTCCGTCGTGACATTTCAGGAAATGAAAGCCGCCATGGAACAAGCTATGGAGAAAGCCAAGGATCAAGCGCCGCCAGAGCCGGCGCCAGCGCCCAAAGCGAAAACCGAGCCGCCACCGCCCGAGATGAAATTTAAGGTGAATGTTACGAACACGGGAGCGAGCAAGCAGGTGGCAGGGCTCGCAGCGTCCGAGTCTATTCTGAAGATGTCAATGGAGGCCAAAGACCAGAAATCAGGACAAACCGGGAGCCTGGCAATGACCAACGACATGTGGATGGCTCCCGAAATTCCCGGTTACGGCGAAGTCAGAGATTTTAACCGTCGCATGGCATTGAAGATGGGCACGATCTTCTCAGGAGCTGTTCCTTCGACAGTCTCGCCTCAGTTACTGGGAGCGCAGCCCGGCATGCTTTCAGGAATGGCTGACATGCAAAAAGAAATGTCGAAGCTTAAGGGCGTGCCAGTCTCACAAGTTATGCGCATGGGAACCACTGCCGACGGCAGCGCGCTGCCAGCGGCATCAGAGGCTCCTCTGCCAGCTTCCAGCGAGCCAAGCGCGGGCTCCATTGCAGACCAGGCTGCAGCCAATGCGGCAAACTCTGCTGCGAATGCAGCAGCCTCAACGGCGGAAAACAAAGCAGCCAGTAAAATGGGAAACTTCGGAGGCGTTGCGTCCGGCATAGGGAATTTGGGAGGGTTCGGCGGATTTCATAAAAAGAAGAAGGCTCCGGAGCCAGAACCTGCACCCGCCGTTCAGCCGACGGCCTCTGCCCAGAACGCAGCCACAGCTGCTGTATTGATGGAGTCTACAACTGAGATGACACGCTTCTCCTCAGCATCAGTAGATGCCACGCTTTTTGACGTGCCAGCGTCCTACAAAAAAGTGCCTTCGGAATATCAGAAGACCCAGCAGTAGTTGGGAAATGCTGTTTACTGGACGGGAGCAACGGCGTTGGTGCAGCCGCCCGGCCCGATTACGGTCGGCGAAAATCTGAGAGTCGCATCGTCGTAGGCACAAAAATATCTGGTGCCTGTCTGATTGGCCGTGATGGGACTCGCAATCGCTTCGTAAGAATTAGCGGGAGGCCCTCCTGCGGAAGTTACCGTGATTGTGTATCCACTCTTAGTTCCGGTTGCCAAGCCGTCGTCTATAAGGCAAGCGCCGGTAACGCCTGCGGGGTCGGGGTTGCAAGGAGTGACTGCTCCATTCGGCCCCAGAGCCGTCAGTCCATTTGCGTAACCAATCGCCGGATGGCTCGAGCTGTACGAAACCTGGGCCCGGGTAATAGTCCGAATGCTGGATACTGCTGAAGATTCATTCGCGGACATGCGGGCATGTAACAAGTTAGGAATTGCGATCGCGGCGATGATCAGTATGATCGCGACCACAATTAAGAGCTCGATGAGCGAAAATCCTTTTTGTTTGCGCATAGTCCTCTCGTTCACATGGAACGATTGCACTTTGAATACCACTGGCTGGCAAGAATCATCACGCCTGCGTAATACCACGTCAATGTACTAAAGTAATGCGCAGAGCCGTAAGGCGGATGCCCTAATCGGTTTATCGTCAGCAATATGAAAAGAAATTGTAGAACTTTTAGTTCAATAGCACTCCGAGTGGAAGTCTCCGAACAGCAAGGTTCCAGGCGAATGTAAGATTGCTAGAATGACAATATGACAAATACTGTCATTACTGTGACCGGAAACTGAGTAGATTTCCCCACTTATTTCGGCCCCGTAGCTCAGTTGGATAGAGCAGCAGTTTCCTAAACTGTTGGTCGGCGGTTCGACTCCGCCCGGGGCCTCCATCATCGTTCGGAGCGAGCGACCGTTCTGAAACGAATCTCTTACTCGAATTCAATAGTCTCGAAGCCGAGTCCTTGCAGCAGGCTGGTGATGGTGGCACGGGAATTTTGTTGCGCAGTTTTCAAAATTCCGTCGTTCAAAGCTGCCTCTCGTAGTTGATGTTCCGCCTCTGCCCGGACTTGGCTTTCAAGATCAGGATCTGTAGGCACCAGTAGACCTGTCTGGCGCGAGTACACACGGGTTTTTTCACTATCAAGTCTGGTGGTGAAAAGCTGAGCGTTCGGTAAATGCAGGCGGACATGTTTTTCGGACAGCTTGACCTGATCAGGCTTCAAACCACTGAAGTCAATGCCTGCGATCACTTCTCCGTGGACTAATAGTAACAAGCGATCTCCGGCGAGAAAGTCGGGCAGCAGGGGGTTGTTCTTTTCTCCGGTGACGACTTTGTCCATCGTATAAACGACCGTCTCCAAGCGGTGGAGCTGTTGGATGCGATTGACCACGGTGGGCTGACTTACGTCGAAGGAAGTGCCTCTGCCTGTTAAGGAGGTCAAGATGTGGTTCCAGATTGCGGAATCTACTTTTCTGGAAATTACAGCAATTCCGAAAATCCCTATCAATAGCCCGACGATGAGAGCAAATACTATTCCGGATTTTGACGCCGGCCCGGATTTGGAAGAACTGTAAGCCATCATCTGTTGTGCGCGTAATTGCAGCTAAGGGCAAATTACCACACGCCCACTTTCATGGCTGAAAGAATCAAAATGTTTACAGACAAGTGGTCCTTTTCTGGCCGGGACGGTTTCAGGTCGGATATCATCAAAACGCGCGGAAAAAGCAAAATGGCGTCAGCCAACTGATCGCGACGCTCTCACACCTCTTAAAACATGCGGGTTCTGTTCGAAATCTTCGGCCAAACGCTGCAAACTCTGTGGGCGCACAAGCTCAGGTCGTTCCTGACCATGTTTGGAATTGCGTGGGGGGTGGGGTCGCTGCTGCTCTTGGTGGGACTAGGAGAGGGCTTCCGCTCTGGTAACCGCAAGCAATTCGATGAACTGGGCGAGAACGTAATGTTCCTCTGGGGAGGCCGCGTCCCCGCCTTGAATGGAAGTTTCACCAGCTTGCGGCAGTATTACCTCACTTACAAGGATTATCAGGACATCGTTTCGAGCTGCCCAGACGTCCGCGCCATCGGCCCGGTGATTTCACGTTCGGACATCCGCGCTGTCAGCGAGTTCTATCAGAGCAGCGGCCAGGTTCAAGGGGTGCTTCCGGATTTCAACCAGATCCGCTACCTGCCATTAGCCGATGGACGCTGGCTGAATGATATGGACAATGCTCAGAAGCGCGCCGTGATCGTCCTGGGCGATGAGACACAACGCTTGCTTTTTCCGGGGCGTCCTGCGATTGGCAGCACCATCCTGTTAAACGGAGTTCGATTCCAGGTCATTGGCACGCTGAAACGCATGGGACATGGCGACAACAATACTCAGAATTTGAAGAATTTCGTTCCTTACAACCTTATGCGGCAAAGCTTTCCCCCTCTGAGTGTGGGAGGAATCAGCGATGCCATCTCGTTAATTAACTATCAGCCCAAGTCACGCGAGTTGCACGAGGTAGCAAAGCTTGAGGTACACAAAATCATTGCTCGCAATCATGGTTTCGCATACGACACTCCCGATGCCTTCGATGAATGGGACACCATCCGCACGGTGGACCAGGTAGGGAAGATTTTTGACGCCATGAATCTTTTTCTTGGTAGCGTGGGACTCGTGACCCTGGCGTTGGGAGCAATAGGAATCATCAACATCATGTTAGTGGCAGTGGCTGATCGGACGCGGGAAATTGGACTTCGCAAAGCGCTCGGTGCCACCAACCGGAGCGTGATGTTCCAGTTCTTTATTGAAGGCGCTTTTCTGACTGTAGTCAGCGGTGGCATTGGAATGGGCGCCGCAGCGGCGTTGATGGCGGCACTCTCGACCCTGCCGCAGCCTCCCGGATTTGATACTCCGCGCCTTGTTCCGACTACTGCGGCGCTCGCTATCGCGTCCTTGGCAATCGCTGGTACCGTCGCCGGACTCTATCCCGCGCGCAAAGCTTCGCTGCTGGAACCGGTGGAAGCGCTGCGCAGGGAATAAGCGAACATTGTCTAAATGAAACGCGATCTTCTACATCAAGCCTATAGTGCGATGCTTCACGATCTGCGTAAGACCGTGCTGACCATGCTTGGGATGGCATGGGGAATTGCGACCGTTGTGCTGCTGCTCGCCTATGGAGACGGCTTCGGACGCGCCATCAACAGCATCTTCGAAAATTTCGGCGCCACTGCGGTGGGGATTTTCCCCGGACGTACGTCGCAACAGGCAGGTGGAAATAAGGCTGGTGTACAAATTCGCTTTACGAACGACGACATCGAACTTCTTCATAATGTGATTCCTCTCGCCCGTCACATTTGCCGCTCGTCCGACAAAGACACCACCGCACAATCGGGTTCGCGTTCTTTCACTTTCTCTGTGCAAGGTTCAGACCCATGCCTTGCCGACATATGGAACCTTCAGGTCGAAGACGGCCGCTTCCTTGATGATCAGGACAATCTTAGCCACGAATTCAATGCTGTCCTGGCTTCAGAAGCCAAAGACAAATTGTTTTCCGGTATGTCGGCAGTCGGCGAAAGTGTTCGCCTTAATGGAATCAGTTTCAAAGTTATCGGCGTGCTCCAGCCCCGAATGCAGGAAGGCGACAACAACGACAATCGCATTGTTTATGTCCCTTACAGCACCATGAACGTCCTGCAGGATACGCATTATCTGGGAGGCATATGGCTGGACTCGCAGGGCCTCGACCACACGGAGCTGACACGCACGATCCGTAGTGCACTAGCCACGGCTCACAATTTCAAACCCGACGACGAGCGCGCCGTTATGATCTACGACGCGCACAAACAGCTGCAACAATTTGACATCATCAGCACCGGGTTGAAGATACTGCTGGCCTTTATCGGCACCATCACTCTTGGGATTGGCGGCATCGGTCTGATGAACATCATGCTGGTTTCGGTGACCCAAAGGACGCGCGAAATCGGAGTAGAGAAAGCGCTGGGTGCGCGCAAACGCGATATTTTATTTCAGTTTCTTGCGGAAGCAATGGTTATCACTGCGGTCGGTGGCATCTTCGGAATTCTGCTGTCATATCTGGTTTCTTACTCGGTAGGCACTCTTACTTTGTACAGTGCTTTGGCAAAACATGCGGAAGCAGGAGACATCCGGCTGATTGTTGCTTCGAAGATTCTCTTGATCGCTACCACTATTTTGGCGCTCGTAGGAATTGTCAGCGGAATGTTTCCCGCATTTCGCGCCGCGAATTTGGATCCCATCGAAGCACTTCGTTACGAATAAGGCGGATCGAGTTCAAATCTTAATCGTGCTCGGAAATTTTGGAGCCTTGCGCGCTTTGATGGTTTGCTCGAATCCATAGGCAATTCTAAATAGCACCGGCTCGCTCCACGCGCGGCCGAAGAATGAAACTCCCACCGGAAGGTCGAATACGAATCCGGCAGGAACAGCGATATCGGGATATCCCGCTACGGCAGCGGCGTTCGAGCTTCCTCCGGCCGAATGATCTCCATTGGCGTAGTCAGTTGGCCAAGCCGGCCCTGCGGTGGGTGCAACCAGCGCGTCCAGATTAAATTTGTCCATCACACCATCAATTCCTTCCTGTCGGCTTAGACGGTGATTCGCATCGAGGGCGTCCAGATACTCCTTGCTGGTAAGGGGCCCTTTTGCTTCAGCTTTTATGAACAGATCTTGCCCGAAGTAGGGCATTTCTTTTTCCCGATGCCGCTCGTTGAATTCGATTATTTCTTTCAGGGATTTCGGTGCGCCCGGCCGCTTCGCGAGATACGCGTTTAAGTCTGCTTTCAATTCGTATAACAACACCGTCAACTCGGTATCATCGAACTTTCCATGGGACGACAAATCTGCGGGATCCACCAGCACTGCACCTTGTCGCCTCATTTCTGCCAGCAAATCTTCCATTAGCTTGTCCACGGCGTCATTAAAGCCAAAATATTTTCGAGCCACGCCAATGCGTGCGCCGCGCAAACCGTTTGCGTCGAGGAACCGTGTGTAGTCGGTGGTTTTACCTGCGCTCGCTGCTGTGTCGCTGTCACTGGGATCTACGCCAGCAAGTGCATTTAGAAGAATTGCGGCATCGCGCACGGTTCTGGTCAGCGGGCCGGCAGTGTCCTGACTGTGCGCGATAGGAATAATTCCTGAGCGGCCGATGAGTCCCAAGGTTGGTTTGAATCCCACCACGCCATTGGCGGACGCGGGACATACCACTGAACCGTCAGTTTCCGTTCCAACCGCCACAGTGCAAAGATTGGCCGCGACCGCAGCACCCGAGCCGGAACTCGACCCACAAGGATTGCGGTCGAGAGCATAAGGATTCTTAGTCTGACCTCCACGCCCACTCCATCCGCTGGTAGAGTGGCTGGATCGGATATTCGCCCACTCGCTGAGATTCGTCTTGCCTAAAATCACGGCCCCGGCTTCGCGCAACTTTTGGACCACAAAACTGTCTTTAACGGGACGCGAGCCCAGCAACGCCAGCGATCCGGCAGTGGTCTGCATGCGGTCGGCGGTGTCAATGTTGTCTTTTATCAGGACTGGAATTCCGTGCATCGGACCGCGCGAATGTTTGGCGGTAGTTTCCTTGTCGAGAGCTTCAGCAATAGATAGCGCGTCCGGATTGAGTTCGATGACGGAATTGAGGGTTGGTCCGCTCTTGTCAATTTCTGCGATTCGCGCCAGGTATGTTTCCGTTAGCGAACGCGCGGTAAATTTGCCGGAGGCGAGGCCTTTCTGTACGTCGCTAATGGTGAATTCGTCCAATTCAAAGGAACGCACAGTTTGAGAGTGCTCTGCGGAGTTTTCAGCAACACGACCGGCGGCGAACACCGGCAATGCCGCGGCTCCGACGCCGCTCAGGATAGCTGTTTTTAGGAAACGCCGTCGGGGCAGCGCTCGAAGAGTATTAAGGGATTGTGCGGTATCGCCGTTCTGACCATTCATAGCTAGAACCTCTTCTTCATGGCAACGAAATTTACGGGTAGCAGGGGAGTGACATTCTAGTGGCAAAGACCGCATTTTTGGAAGGAAATGAATCGCGGAGGAATGTCCAATAATCTATACTAAAAGTTCATGCCCAAGTACTCCATCGTGGTCCCACTGCATAATGAGCAGGAGAATGTCACAGATCTTTATGACCGCCTCAAAGCAGTCATGGAAATCAATGGCGAGAGTTTTGAGATCGTCCTGGTAGACGACGGGTCTCAAGATGACACTTTCAGCATGCTGCGGGAGATTGCGGCGGTTGACAGCCGGGTCACGATTGTTAAGCTGCGACGGAATTTTGGGCAAACATCGGCTTTGGCCGCCGGCTTCGACCACTCCCGCGGGGAATACATCATAGCCATGGACGGCGATTTGCAACATGATCCCGCCGACATTCCAATCTTTCTGGAGAAAATTGCAGAAGGTTACGATATCGTTAGCGGATGGCGCAAGCTTCGCATAGATAATTTATGGTTGCGCCGTATCCCGTCGCGCTGCGCAAACTGGGTTATGGCAAAGTTGAGCGGCGTGGACATACACGATTTCGGTACTACCTTCAAGGCTTACCGTCGCGAGATTCTGGAGCAGGTTCCACTTTACGGAGAACTGCACAGGTTTATCCCCGCGCTGGCTTCTTGGCATGGCGCTTCCATTTGTGAAGTTCCGATTCGCAATATCAATCGCGAGCGCGGCGTGTCACACTACGGAATTTCACGAACTTTCCGCGTATTTTTCGACCTCATCACCATTCGCTTTCTTCTTCGCTACCTGGCCCGACCGCTACATTTTTTCGGCACCTTGGGGATGTTGAGCATCTTTGCCGGATCTGGCGTGACGGCATGGCTGGTAATCGAGAAATTTCTGAAGCACACCCACATAATGCTCGAGCATGGTCCGATGATGATTTTCGCCGCTGTGTTATTGCTGGCGGGATTCAACATGCTGGCAGTCGGCTTGTTGGGAGAGATGCAGGTTCGGCACTATCACGAGCCTAGCCGGCGCGCGCCTTACTCGGTGGATCGAGTTCTTCGTGCTCAGAGCGAAGAACATACCATCTCGGAATAAGTCTTACTTTCCGAACGCCTCTTTGTTTACTACGTACGGCATCTTGCTGATGTCCCCACCGTAGTTTTTCTCCAGCACATCTATCAGCCCTTGGACGCAGCGCCCTGCCATTCCTCGCTCGGGGTCGGTCGAGAGCCGCGTCATTCTCCCTGCGCTGGCGAAATGAGGAAAGAGGCGGCAGCGGTCTGCGATCTCCGGATCCCTTAGCGGGGAATCGGCGGCGAGTGGTTCCTTCTCGTAAACGTCCAACGCAGCTCCGCCGATCCAGCGCTCTCGGAGAGCTTTGGCAAGTGCCACCTCGTCAACCACGGGGCCACGCGACGTATTCACCAGGAAAGCGCCCGGCTTCATCTTCCGCAAGGATTCTTCGTTAAACAGGTGGTACGTTGGCGTCGAACTCTCGCCTTCTCGTAACAACGGCACGTGGACGCTTACGAAATCAGACTCGCGCAATGCCTCGTCCAACGAAACATACTTGATCCAAGTTTTATCCTTGCAGATGTGGCGCGCGTGGCGAAGATCCTTTTCCGCCTGAATCGCACTTGCATACTCCTCATTCTCAAATGCCGGGTCATAACACAGGATGTTCATGTCAAAGCCAGCGCACTTCTTGATCATGGCCAGGCCAATGCGGCCGGTGCCAATGATTGCAATCGTCTTTCCAGTAACCTCATCGCCCAGAAAAGGCAGATAAGGATGCCAGTAGTTCCACTGGTTCTCGCGGGTGAGATGTTCCGCGTCCCACATTTTACGGGCGAGAGCGCCCAGCATGAATAATGCGAATTCCGCGGTCGCCTCGGTAAGAACGTCTGCCGTGTTTGTAAAAGGGACCTGGTAGCGGTTTGCGTCAGCACGATTAATGTTGTCAAATCCAACGGCAATCTGCGCCACAACTTTCAGGGTGCCTTTGCCCGCTTCAAAGACTTCTGCGTTGATCTCATCGCGCAGCGTTGTGATGAGTCCGTCAATACCCGACTTAACTTTATGAATGATTAAATCTTTCGGCGGAGCCGTCGGCTCGGAATAGACTTCCACTTCATAGCCGCGTTTGCGCAGTAGATTGAGGGACTCGCCGACGTCGGCAGTGGCAAATACGCGAAAGGTATTAGGAGACGTTTTGTCGCTGGTTTTCTTATCGTGCATTTTCTATTCAAGATTGAAGATCAGCGTGCTCAGAGATTGTTTTGTGTCCAGTGTTCGACGCGCTTCAAAGCTTCCTCTAAGTTCGGGATTGAATTCGCTACGCTGAATCGCAGATAGCCTTCTCCGAACGCGCCAAACGCGGTGCCAGACAGACAGGCTACTCCGGCATCTTGAAGTAATGCGTCCGCCAACTTCTTGGAGGACCAACCCGTCTTCGTAATGTTGGGAAAAACATAGAACGCACCCCTCGGCATGCGGCAAGCGAATCCTTTGATGCGATTTAATCCTGCGACGAAGATGTCGCGGCGATTCTGAAACTGCGTCCGCATATCGTCTACCGAAGCCTGATCACCCCGGAGAGCCTCGACGCCCGCGATCTGCGTGAAGCTGGCAGTACAGGAATTTGAGTTCGTCATCAGGCGCGCGACTTGCGTGGCGAGGTCGGCGCGCATTACGCCGTATCCCATCCGCCAGCCCGTCATGGCATATGTTTTCGAGAATCCATCGAGCAAGATGGTTCGTTCCTGAAAGCCAGGTACCGACATAATGGAGTAGTGCCTGCCTTCAAAAATCAGGCGGCTGTAAATTTCATCAGAAAGAATCAGAATGTTGCGATCACCAATTACTTCTGCGATCTGCTGGACGTCCTGCCTGTTCAAGATTCCGCCTGTAGGATTCTGGGGCGAATTTAGAACGATCAGCTTCGTCCGGTTATTGATGAGAGAGGCAAATTCGTCAATATCGAAGGCGAAGTCTTGCTCTTCGCGAAGACGGATCGGAACCGCGCGGCCTCCGGCGTAGTGAATCATGGACTCGTAAATCGGGAACCCCGGGTTGGGATATATGACCTCGTCCCCAGCGCCAATCAGAGCCAACATCACGAAAAAAATGATCGGCTTGCCCCCGGGCACAACAACCACTTCGTCGCTCGCAACTTTAACTGCGCGTGTGCGGGAGACTTCTCTCGCGATCGCTTCCCTCAGTTCTGGTAATCCCGCCGAGGGGCCGTAATGTGTCCAGCCGTGATGAAGCGCGTCTATCGCTGCTTCGACGATGTTTGTAGGAGTGTCAAAGTCGGGCTCGCCGATTTCGAGGTGAACGATATTCTTTCCCTGACGTTCGAGTTCGCGGGCCTTGCTCAACACTTCGAAAGCGGTTTCTGTGCCGAGGCGCGACATCCTCTCGGCAAGCCGAAGTTCGAATTGGGTTGCAGGCCGCATATGCGCAAACCAAACTATTCTACGCTGACCGTTCGCCGCACTGTTGACCTAAGCTGGCTTGGTGGCGCTCGGGAAGCTGGGAATATTTTCGCGAGGTGGCGGAATCTGCAGTGGCAGTCTCCAGTCGCGAGCTGAAACGTGGCCGGCGTGTACCCACCCAATGCGCGTGATGAGCGATCCGGCCACGGCAGACAGGGCGGCCAGACGACGGAGCTTGCTTGATCTCTTTCCTCCCATTGCCATGCTGGCGATGCGCAGGGCAAGAGGGAGCGGCCCTGACAATAGACCGCCGATCCGAACGACGGCACCGCTAAGACCTTTTTTTAAGGGAGACAACCCCTCTTGCTCCCTTGATTCGATCCGCAGACCTTCCAGCAATTCGATCACGGCAGCGCCTGTACCCAAGCTTTGTAGCGCACGACTTTTGCTATGGCCTGCAAGTTCCAGCATCCCGACCGCCGCGCCCAGTCCTGACGCTCCGAAATGTATGGGCAGCTCGCCCGCATTTAAATTCCAGACAGGAATGGCGGTCGCGCCAATTAATACGCCGGTATAGTTCGAGAAGGGAAGTCCAAAGAGAAGCGACACTGCTTGTCCAGCCTGCTCCAACAATCGTATAGAACCCGACAAACCATAGTGATCACGGACAAAGCCAGCCAATGCAGCGAGCGAGGCACCACTTGAAAAACCCATCAGCGTCCATACGCCTACCGACATTGGGCTCTGCCGCTTAAAGACCCTCAACATGTTCAGGAATCGCGATGGCTTCCCAAGATCAAGAATTAGAAGCACCGGAGAAATGACAACTCCTGCCGCGGAGATCCAGCGCGCATCGCGCACCAGCTTGCGGTCAGCTCCCGTGTAGTCGGCGATCGCACCTATCACGGCCGCAGTTCCGGCGGCGCCACCCACAAAAAAATAGAGCGGAATCTCCCAGGTCCACGCCGGCTCCTTGAGCACGGGAATTCCGTAGTAGCCGGTTTCAGGCGAGGCAGTCGGAAAAGGAGCGCCGGGTGGATGTATTCCGCCAGACTTTACCTCGCCGTGGAGTTCCGCCTCCTGCCTGATTGCGGCCAGTCTCTGTTCGCTGCTGACATCTGGAATTCGTGTAGCGGGACCGTGGGGGACGCGATTGTTGGTCATTCGGCGGTTCTCGCGCCGTCAGAAAGGAATGCGACAATCGCCCCGCCTAGCAATAACGCAGCCCCCACGGCGGACGCAGTCCACGCCTTACGGCCATAAATCGTAGGGACCTCGGCTTTGGGAGGAAGATTATAGCTGCGGGGATCTCCGCGCACGATGAACATGGCGTGAGTTCCTCCCACGCTGGTATCAGACGAATCGTAGAGTGTCGCATCGCTCATGCCACGGGCATGCAACTCTTCGACCCGGTCTTTGGCACGGGCTTTTAAACTTTCAATTTCACCGAACTTGATGGACTCCGTCGGACAGGCCTTGGCGCATGCGGGAACCAGTCCCGCTTTCTGCCGGTCATAACAGAACGTACATTTGAAGGCGCGGCCATCCGCCGGATTGCGCTCGATCACTCCAAACGGACACGAGACCACGCAGTACGCGCACCCATTACAGATGTCAGGCTGCACATAAACACCACCGAATTCAGTTCTGACGATTGCGCCCGTGGGGCATGCTTCGAGGCATCCGGCGTTTTCGCAATGTTTGCAAACGTCCGAAGAGAATGTCCATGAATTGAGCTCGCTGGCATTCCCTCCAAAGCCAGCCTCGGGCGCGTGCTCAACGAACTTTACGTGCCGCCACGTCGAATGCCCGACGGCGCCGGTATTGTCATAGGAAAAGCCGCTCCACTCCATGCCATCTTCGCTGACATTGTTCCACTCTTTGCAGGCGACCTCGCATGCCTTGCATCCGATGCATAGCGTGGAGTCGGTCAGAAACGCGGTCACACTCATGCTGATTTCACCTGCACGCTCTTTTTCTGCGAGTAATTCCTCCCGCGCAGCCGCTGCCCGGCCACTATGTTGCACACTAATGATTTGGTTTCATTAATGCGGACATTTGGCTCCTCGCTGATGGCCAACAGATCATTTACCACGTCACCTTTGGCGCGACCCTTGCTTCCCCAGTGATAAGGAAGCCCAAGCTGATGCACCAATTTCCCGTCAATCCACAGCGGACGAATGCGGGGCGTCACCAGTACTCTCACTTCGATGCTGCCGCGAGGTGTGCTGATCGTACCCCAGTCTCCATGGGTGAGCCCCGTGCTGTCGGCCAACTCAGGAGAAACTTCGGTGAATAGTTCCGGCTGCAGCTCCGCCAAATGAGATAAGGTGCGCGACATTCCTCCCGCTGTGTGATGCTCGGTCAAACGATAGGTTGTCAGGATAAAAGGGAACTTCGGATCATCGTGTGAGTCTGCATAGGGATTGTCGGGGCGCTCTTTCCTTTCCGCCGCCGGGTTCGAGTCTTGTTTATAGAACGGATTCTCAATGACGGATTCGAGTGCCTCGTAATGGGTTGGCAGAGGCCCATCTTTTAATCCGCTGGGCACGAACAACCACCCCACTCCGTCGGGATGCTGCACAAATGGACGGGCGCCTCCGAGCGCGGCGACTCCCTGGCCATTCTTCAGATCATCTTTGGCGTAAGGCGACGTATCCTTCGGGAAGTCGGGGTTATCGTGGCCAGCCCATTCTTTTTTGCTGTCATCCCACCAGACTAATTTCTTGCGTTCGCTCCAGGGCGTGCCATCGGGACGAGCTGAGGCGCGGTTGTATAGGATGCGGCAATCATTCGGCCAGGCAAATCCCCAACCGTGACCAAGAAAATCGGACGGTCTCCGTTCGTTGGCTCGATTGCGATTTTCCCCCGGAAACACTCCGCAATATATCCAGGCGCCGCAGGCTGTGGAACCGTCATTCTTTAAATCTTGCGCGTGAGTGATTTGCTTACGGTCCGAAACCGTCTGGCCGTTGATTTCCTTGAGAACTTCTTCCACGTTGGGTTCCTCGCGCGGGCCTTCGACCGAATAGTTCCAAGTAAGAGCGTTCAGTCCAGCATTGCGCGGCCGCAGATCGCCCTTGCTCTTTTCTTTAATTCGCTTTCCTAGGTGGTACATGAACCAGGCCTCGCTACGTGCATCTCCGGGGGGATCAACGGCTTTGTTGCGAAATTGCAGCAGACGCTGCGTGTTAGTGAATGTCCCTTCTTTCTCGGCTGTCCCGGCGGCGGGGAAGAGAAAAACTTCCGTGCCAATATTGCCAGGAGAAAGGTCTCCGCGTTCTACCTCGGGGGAATCCAGCCAGAAGGAAGCTGTTTCAATTTCGGCCATGTCGCGCACCACCAGCCATTTCAGCTTGCTGAGCGCGGTACGCTGCAGGCCCGCGTTGGGGGCTCCTACAGCTGGGTTTTGTCCCATCACGAAAAGCCCTTCGATTTTGCCATCCTGCATGTCGAGCCAATAGCCAAGGTGAGAGTGATCTCCACTGACCCGCGGCAGCCAGTTGAATCCGAAGTCGTTTTCGCGAGTTGCGGCATCTCCGTAATAAGACTTCAGCAAACTGATCAGGAATTTATCGAAGTTGGCCCACGTACCCGTGCGCGAACTGTGCTTCTTAATGTGACCTTGGAAACTATTTGAGTCCTTTTCAAAAAACGGCATGGGCAGGTAACCCGGGAGGATATCGTAGAGCGTTGGAATATCGGTCGAGCCCTGAATCGAGGCATGACCTCGCAAAGCCAGAATTCCACCGCCAGGACGTCCAATATTTCCCAGCAATAGTTGCAAGATCGCCGCCGCGCGGATGATCTGAACGCCCTTTGAATGCTGCGTCCATCCGACCGCGTAACAAATTGCCGCCGTTTTCTCCTTGCCGGATGCTGAAACGAATGTCTCCGCGACCTTCAAGAAATCAGCCTGCTTGACCCCGCAAAAACGTTCCACCATCGCCGGCGTGTAACGGGAAAAATGTCTCTTCAAAACCTGAAATACGCAGCGCGGACTTAGCAGGGTAGGGTCAGAATCAAAGATGGCAGCATCCTGAGCTTCTCCACCGCGATCTTTTCCGTGCCCGCCGCCCACTTCTGAATGCCCGACGCTCCCGCCATCTCCGTCTTTCTTCGCCGGGCTGCTCTCATAAAGCCAACTTTCGGGATCGTACTGTTTCTTCTCCGCGTCCCACCCGGAAAAAAGACCATCGAGATCTTCCGTATCGCGAAAATCTTCCCGCAAAATCGTGGCGGCATTGGTGTAATTCACAACGTAATCTCGGAACTCACGATTGTTTTGCAGAACGTAATTGATTAGACCGCCGAGAAAAATAATGTCGCTGCCCGCGCGCAACGGCACCCACATGTCGGCCATCGCAGAGGTACGGGTAAAGCGCGGGTCCACGTGGATGACCTTTGCTCCGCGCTCACGCGCAGCCATCACCCACTGAAAGCCGACGGGATGGTTCTCCGCCATGGACGATCCCATTATTAAGATGGCATCGGCATTACTGAGGTCTTGCAAGGAAGTCGTGGCCCCGCCGCGTCCGAACGAAGTACCCAGACCGGGTACGGTAGAGCTATGTCAAATCCTGGCCTGATTGCTGATGCAGACCATGCCTAGTCCGGCGGCAAAAAGCTTCTTGATTAAATAATTCTCTTCGTTGTCCAGCGTGGCGCCACCAAGATGCGCTACCGCGGTCGTTTGCATCAGAGTCTGACCGTCGCGCGTCTCTTCAAACGTCCTGTCGCGACTGTCCCACAGGCGGTCGGCGACCATATCCATCGCCTTTTCCAGTTCGATCTCTTCCCACTGTCGAGAATATGGACGGCGATATTTAACTTTCGACAGGCGCCCGGAATGCGTGTGGAGTTCGAAGGTGTCGGCGCCTTTTGGGCACAGGCGTCCACGCGAGATAGGAGATTCAGGATCGCCTTCGATCGAAATCAGTTTGTTGTGCCTGTGATAGACAAGCTGGCCGCATCCCACCGCGCAGTAAGGGCAGATTGAGCGTGTCACCTGTGCACCTTGATGCTTGGGACGAAGATTGCGAGTCGCGTCTGACATGGATTCCGCGCCAGTGCCGTCGCTTCCAGTCCGAATTTGCTTGATTAGAGGCCAACGTGAAAGCAAATCTTTAAGCACAAACCCTCCTGCGATTTCCTTTGCACTTCGACGATACTAACAAACTGACATTTCAGATGTTCACTGTTCTTCAGAGCAGTTCTTAATCAATCATAGGATGCTCCTGCACCGGTGTCCGTTATCATCGAATCGAGAGAGAGTTTGTGGACCTTACATTTTCAAATCGAACGAACTGGAAGCTTTCACTGAATCCTTTCACCAAGGCAGTGCAGGAACTTCAGGATGAAAAAGGAAAAGAGATTCTTGATCTTACGGCCTCGAATCCTACTCGCGCGGGTTTTCACTACGATAGGAATGTGATTCTAGA
>JALYIM010000262.1 GCA_030775785.1 Acidobacteriota bacterium | reverse complement strand
CACGGGCTGCGGTGCCCGCAACGCCGATAGACGATAGACCTTCGCGCCCATAGCTGGAATTTGGGATGTTCTTAGGGATTCTCCGCCACAAGTTACCTCACCCGTTCCAGACACTGAGTCTGTTGGGGCAAGAGCGTGCGCTGCATTGGACTCCTGCATATTGGACTCGTGCAGTCCGTACAGTCTGGATATGTCAATCAAGTGCTCTCATCAAAATCTTCAATAACAAACTAGCTTGACGCAACGAATAAGCGACCTACCTCGATTACATTAATACAGTGGCTGGAACTACGAGTACCGCTTTGGACTTAGGGGTCGCCATTGACAGAACCAACGGCTACGTCTCGGGCGGCACGAACTTCGTACCGCTGGATGCGCAACCTCCTTCGGCCGAGCCTAACGTCATTCGCAAAGATGGCAATTGCACATCCCGTGGTGGCAAAGATTTTTGGTGACTTGCTGAAGACAGCGGGCACCGGGGCTGCCGCTGCGTACGTGTACAAATTGCTAAACGCACTGGCGAAAGGTAGTGAGATGGATACTAACATTTCTCTCAAAATCCTTTGAGTGGGTTACTGCTCACATCGGCCTCATGGTCTGGATTACGCTTATAACTAGTGCTTGGAGGGTCAGTCGAGCGGCGACGAAAGCTGAAAGCCGAGTGCTTTCTGCTGAAGCCGCACTTTTTAAGATGTCAACGAATTGCTTTCCAACGATGCAGACGTTGTTGCAGAACCAAGATATTCTTCTGACAGCGTAGGCGGCTCTTTAGAAGAGGTTGTGAAACAGATGCCAAAAGGACGAGTAAAAGTAGTCGTCGAATAAATCAATGTCGGCCTCCGCACGGGGGTTACTTTCTTTCGATATGACAATTCCGTTCCGTTTTGTCCTTCGCTCTTCCATCGGCAATCGTTTGCCACTGCATATTCTTCGGAGAGTCAGGGCCGTCGCATTCGAGGGCGATAACGTGGTCGACCACATACCCCGGGCAGGCTCCGTAAGTCTTATGAGTGGAGGGACAGGGGTGCTTGTGCTGGAACGCATTCCGCTGAACTCGACTACGCGGTATCGGATGTCGAGCGTCGGCCGGCACAGTCAATAAGAGCACTAAAGCCAACACTCGACGGTTCATTTCACCCGCTCCACAAGTTTAAGGCTTGGCTCCAATTCTTCACCTCAAGGTGAAGCCTTTTTCTCTGCGTATCTCTTGAATCATTCCCGCCACCTGACTCGCCTCAAAACTTTTGTCATACGAACGTGCGCGAAAATCGAATATTAACAGCAATGTCGTCACAACGACGACAGTTGCAGAAAGAATAAAACCGACCAAGCTTCTTAGTTCCTCGTACCGCATCATGAACCATATTGCACTAATTCCTGCTACCTGCAAAGACTGAAACAAGAGTATCAATGCTCGGAACGGAGCAACAGGAGTTGGCTCAAACTCGATATGAGTAAGAGCCACATACAAAGTAAGCCATTCGAGCTCTGACGCAGCGAAACTCAATTGCGTTTCCGCATCGCTAAGTTCCCTCAGAGCTTTTTCCGTGTCGGCTGAACTTTCCTTTAGTTTCGTCACCCGTTCCCGCAATTGTTTGAGCAACATTCCTCTGTCAAGTACCCCCTGCTGGGAGGTCGCAGATTTCGCCAGTCCTGAAACATATGCCGTGCTCCGTCAAGTTCTTGCGGTGTAAAAGTGGTTTCGGGTGAGAGCGGTGCGCCAACGTATTGTTTGGCAACTCGCCGCCAGTAGGTGTTATTCCAAGGGTGGCTTTTCACCACGCCAAAAATCAAAGTCAATATGAGGTAATTAAGACTTTGAAAAACAACCATTGCTGCTAGACCCGCTATATATGTCGCCGCAACGCCAATTGCTACTTTCGTTTTGTACCCTAAGCCGACGCTTCCCAATCGATGGGCCACTGGCGAAGTACTTAGCATGAGCCCCGCAGCTATTACCAGTCCCGGCAAAAAGGGTGATACCAGTTCCAGAATGTGAAGATGCGATAGTTTTGGAAGTTCGACCCTGAAAGGCAGTTCCATTCGGCGGCAGTTTATCACTGATTAGTCGGGTAGGCTACTATGGCGGCCTAACGGGGATAAACGAATCGTGAATACTTTTTATTGATACAATCTCGCCATGCCAAATCTCACTGGATTAGACAACATCGTAGTAGAACTCCGCTCGGAGCGAACGAACTTAACCAATCAACTCAGGCACGTTGATGCCGCATTGAGCGTTCTAGGCAAACTTCACGGCAAGTTGCCTGCGAGCGGAACAGCACCAAGAGGTGTTCTCAGTGCCGCTGCACGAAGGAAAATCTCGATTGCACAGAAAGCCCGTTGGGCCAAGCTGCGCTCGCCCATGCTAGGGATTGCTAAAACGAGTGCCGTTGCACCGAAGCCCGCTGGGCGGATGAGTGCCGCCGCTCGACGGAAGATTTCACTTGCTCAGAAAGCGCGTTGGGCCAGAGTGAAGGCGGTTAAGAAAGGGTAACTCTATGTTGAGCTACAGCAGACTAGAAGGAAAGACGGTAATGTTTAAATCGGTTGGTACCGAAATACATTTCTCTGCAACTCTACAGAAAGCTGAGGAGCATGGGGTCTGGGTGGAGTCGGAATCATTTATTCGCTGGACTACAGTCGACTTGGACATGGCGCAGATACAGAATCCTGTTACCTTCATTCCGCTATCGAGCTTGCGGTACCTGATTGCAGAAAACGAAGAAGTCTAGCGGAGGTTTCCGAGCTATGGAACCAGTTACCACAATCACGACTACATGGGGTATTGCGAAGGCGTTGGGTGAAATCTCGAAGAAGTTGTACGACTTTATGCAGGATTTAAAAGACCGCGAGGCAAAGCAGCACATTGACGAGATACTAGACGAGGTGCGCCGATTGAAGCACTCTGCTTGGGAACTCGAAGATGAGAACCGACAACTTATAGAGAGACTTCGCTTCAAGAGCGACGAATACATCTTTCGCAGTCCCCTCTATTATCACAAATCGCGTCTCGATGAAGCACTTTGTCCAAAATGCTTCGCCAAAGGTATTCCTGCACCAATGGGCAAACCCGGTCAAGGAGTGAACGAGGAGTATTGTCTCTGCCTTGTCTGCGACCAAACTGTTCAGGTAATTTTCAGGACACCAGAATGATTCAGGGGTCAGCATGAACGGAGCAATAAAAGTAGTCCTGCTGTTATTCGTGGCCGTCGCAATTAGCAGAGCTCAGGTCAAACACGCTCCTTCAGTGGAGCAGTGTCGTGCCGACCAGCGGTTGTGGCTAGCTCAGCTTGAGTCTTCAGGCAGTCTGCCCAACTATCGCACTCTTCAGGGCTGGAATCACGAGATGGGCGAGTGTTCTAGTGTAGATTCTGAAAATCAGGCGCGATATTTTAACGTTCGAGCAGAGGTTGTCGCGGAACAGGCTTCCCGTGTGGAGGAGTTCCTCAGTCGTCACAACCTTTACGACAAATTCATCGAGGAAGACAATATGGGGAAGAGGTAAGCACTAAGAGTCTCCGCGACCATTGGCATCATTATGTCAGCAAGCCCGCTCCTCCATCCGATGTGACAATTTGTCATAAGTTTTCGATTTAATCGTTGCAGATATACCTCTCGCCTGTTAGTTTTGCCACGCTGGATGCAGCATGTAACCCACTCTATCTATTGATGGGCACTCTGAGTGACGCTCAATTGCTTGGGGTGCGAGGGGTCGGCAGTTCAAATCTGCCCGTCCCGACCAATAAATTTCGCGATTTTGTTTCAGTAACGTGCGAGCAGACCCATTCTTCACTTTTGAACCGCTCTAGCTCAATGAGTGATAACGCCTGTTTTCGCCAATCATGGCAACATAGCCGCAGGCGGTGTACAGTCTCGTACGATGAAATCAGCCCCCCTTTTTCTCGCGCTTTGCATAATAACCTCCAACGTAGCGGCACAGCGGCACCAATTTCGGTGGGTGACGGCACGCACGGATTCCGCCATTTATGAGCAAATAAGAGCGGAATTTGCTTTGGAACTTGCGCCCGATTCGTACGATGCGAAGTCGAACGTAGTGCGGGAGTTCGTGAAAACTATCGAGCGGATAGGGCTGCGCGGTAATACATTGCTGGTCGTTATCGGTGAAAAGGAAGACAAGACTGACCCATACACGGTATTTCGAGCATTCAGTTTCGACCTACGAACCAAGACAAAATTGCCAGTTCGTAGCAAAGGCGTTGAATGGCTGTGGATGTGGCGATTCGAAAAGGTCGCACATTTCACGTCTGCCGATGACACCGATGTGACGTTTCAGTTCTTTGACTGCACCGAATGCGAAGCGGAACGATTGCTTGGCAGTTTCAATTACGTGCCGAGCACAGGGAGTTGGGAAGTACGGCAATGGAGCAAAGAGGATGGTGCTGCTCTTGTCATTGGAAGCGACGTTCAGTACGGGGATGACGGCCCGCTTTGGTATGACTGTCTCCACGCCGTCAGCGATATTACAGGCGACGGCTTGGACGACGTTGCAGTGCGTTGCAGGGAATCGTTGCAGCCCGACGCTGAGAAGGGGTTCAAGCGCGTCACTAGTGACACGACGGTGCTTTACACAGCAGTGGGAGGGCGGCTTACGAGGGCGGTCGTCGGCAAAAACTCGGCGCTCTCATCTCGGTTCACGGAACTCTATGCGCGACGAAGCCGGCCAGTTCGCTATGCCGTAAAGCTCGTTGATTCTGATTGACGCGTTCGTTGGGATAGTCGTTGAAACACCGCCATTACACTCAAAACCCATCATAGACCCTGGTCCGCCCAATTGAATGAGTGTAATCGCCTGGTTTCGCCACCCATTCCAAACACTCTAGAAACCATCACGATTTCGGAGTAGAGTTCTGTCCATTCCAATTGAAAGGGATTCAATGGCACGCTTCGCGCTCGTTCTCATGTCGGGCCTCGTGACGCTTGGTCTGGGCGCGTCGGCACAGACGATACAGGTGAGCCGTGACAATAAGACTATCTACGTGACCTCGGAGGGCGAAGCCAAGGCAGAGCCTGAGATCGCTATTCTCACGCTGGGTTACCACGCATGGAGCAAGACCAAGGACGCCGTCTACGATGAGACCGCAATAGTCTCGGACAAGGTGGTGGCCGCGCTATTTCGGGCGGGTGTGAAGAAAGAAATGATCCGCACCGACAAGACTTCGCTCACCCATGTCGAGGCGGAACCAAACTGGCCCGCCGATTGGAAGGCAAACAGGATTTTCGAGGCCGAGCTGCGCTGGAAGGTTACCGTTCCAATCAAAGATGCTGAAGGCGTTGTCGCAATCGCCATGCAGGCAGGCGCACCGAACTAAGCGACGTGGCGTGGGATGTCGTGGATCGAACCAAGCTGCAAGCCGAGGCCAGCAAGATCGCATTAGGGAAGGCACGCACTGTGGCCGATTCCATGGCTTTGGGATTGGGAACCAAACTCGGCGCACTGGTTTATGCCAGTAACTCGGCACCAATCCGGCCTTCTAATTGGCCCTTCTCTGGCGGCCTCGACACCAGCACGGCCTCTGTTTCGGGTGTGATCGGAAAGCCTCTTCCTCCAAAGGTCATCAAGCTTCTCCCTGAGAGGATCAATGAGAAGACCACGGTTTATGCCGTATTTGCGGTCGAGTAACGAGGGCGACAGCTAATTGATTCTGCGTTTAACTGAGTTGTTGTTAAATGTGCCAGCTCGACTGTTGAAATATCCCCATAGCACTCACCGACCAGCAGCTAAAACGTGAAATCGCCTCTTACAAACAGTTCAGGTCACGGCGTGTTGGCGCGGGCGGATGGTTGTCGAAAAGTCGCGGTTACACCAACTGAGTTTTTCGGAAGTCGCCTTTATAACAGCAGGCTATGTAGGACATATCCTAGAAGTCTCCGAAAGGTTCAAAAATCGTCAGCTAGGGTAGGATGGGTTCGGCGAATGTGACCCTAAATGCCTGAAAGAGCTAGTTCAAAATTTTCTATCCCGAGCAGAAAAGTTCGAAAATCGTCTGCTAGGGCCGACCAATAAATTTTGCGGTAGAAACGTTCACACGTTTTTAGTGCTGGGGTCGCATCGGCTTAAGTAGAGGTGGACCCAACATCTCCATGCCGTACTTCGCAAACACCTCTGCCATTTTCTTGCTCGCACTTGGAGATCCGGGTTCTACTTTAGCCATGGCAGCCCCCATTTCCTCAAAGAATTTCTCAAATCCACCGGGGAAGCACACTAGGATCAACTTGGCCTCGACCTCCGACAGATTAGTCCATACATGTGGAGTGCCGCGCGGCAGCCAGATACTGCCTCCAGCCGGCAGAATGTGTTCTACGCCACCTGCCTTGAAAAGAAATTTTCCAGAGAGAACGTAATACCATTCGCTCAGCTCAAAAGCCGAACACGCCCCGGCACTATCTTCACCGGTCAGCTTGCATGGACTGAGCCGAGCCTGTTCGGCAGTAGAGAACGGGAAGCGGCTTTCGCCAGGCTGAGCGAAGACAACGTTTCCGTTCTTCCCCGTCTGCGCCAGGAGGGGCGTTACGGAAGCGATTCCCATGAGATATAGCAGCGAACGGCGGTTGATGTTCGGCATGGCGACTGACTATACATTCTCCAGATCGAGAGCCGCAACTCCTTCTGGCTATTAGGCCACGCTCACGTTATTTCAAATTGCGAGACCAGCAGGAAGAACAGTTCAAAATCGTCTGCCAGGGTAGGATGGATTCGGCGAATGCGAACCTAAACGCCTGAAAACGCTGGTTCAAAAGTTCCCATTCCCACCAGAAAAGTTCAAAAATCGTCTGCTAGGGCCGGCCAATAAATTCCGCGACGTTGTTTCAACTTTCAGGCCCACCCATTCTTCACTTTTAAACTCACACTCCAGTTAATGAGTGATAATGCCTGTTAACGACAGTTACACCCGGGTTGCCCGTCATTCGCCCACCGATCTCGGCGCCACGAGCAGTTCCGTGAGCATAACCACTTCCGCGGCAACTAAGGATCGGAGCGTTGGTTCGAGTTCGGGGAACCACTGTGAGGAGTGGAGATCAGGAAGTTTGGAGCCGCTTGTGAGCACAGCCGGGTTCACTGCGCCGATGTGCAGGAGCACGGCACGTACGCCGGCACGACCGTATGCCGAGAAGTCCTCAGAAGTCATTTTTGCCGGCATCTCGACCGCGCTATCGGGGCCCAAATCCCGGCGCAGCGCAGCAACAAGGCGCGTGGTTACTTCGGGATCGTTGTAGACAGCTTCGGCACCGGGGACGACCTTGATCGATGGAGGAGAGGGCGCGTCAACCGCAGAAGCTTCGGCATTCAACTGCCTTTTGATCGATTCAAGCAGGTGCTTCCGCACTTTTTCATCGTTGCTGCGCACGCTCATCAGCATCCTGACTTCGTCGGGGATGACGTTACCTGCGTTGCCGCCATGGATCGCGCCGATCGTAACGACGGCCGGAGACAGCGGGTCTGTCTCGCGCGACACTATCGTCTGAATGCCAAGGATCGCGCGTGCTGAAAGGACTATCGGGTCGACGGTCGTCTGGGGCTTACCGCCATGTCCGCCGCGACCGTACATCGTCACATCGACCGAATCCATGGAAGCGCGAAACAACCCGGTGTGAAACCCCACTTTTCCCGACGGGAGAGACGGCTCGTCATGCATCGAAATGGCGAAATCGGGTTTCGGGAATCGAGTGAATAGACCGTCGGCCAACATGGCGGCGGCTCCACGAAAGACTTCCTCGGCAGGCTGGCCAATCAGCATCAAGGTGCCTTGCCAGGCGTTGCGACGTCGCGCCATAATCTTGGCAGTACCGTACCAACCGGTCATGTGCAAGTCGTGGCCGCATGCGTGCGAAACTGGCACCTCCTTGCCTTCAGAATCAAGGACCTTTGATTTGCTGGCGAACGGAAGCCCGGTCTTCTCCTCGATGGGTAGTGCGTCGAGTTCGGTGCGCAACATAACGACCGGACCGAACCCGTTGCGCAATATAGCCACTAGGCCGGTTTGTCCTACTCCGGTCGTTACCTCGAAGCCAAGAGCCCTGAGGCGTTCAGCCAGCGTCGATGCAGTTCGCTCCTCGTGAAAAGCGAGCTCCGGGTGTTCGTGCAGATCTTTATAGACTCCCTCAAGTTCGGGTTCGAGCGCTTCGATCTCCGGTACGGCTTGACCAATGCCTCGAGCGCCATCAGCAAGCGCATCGTTTCCGCTTGCTAGGCTCAAGACCATCAGGATACAAAGCGACCAACCATTGCTCTTTCCTTTCACGTCACATCGTCTCCCCGTATCTGCGGCGCTTTGGACCCCTGCAAAGGGAAGTGGGCCCGCGGCGTTCATGATAACGCGTCGTCGCTCTATGGTGCGCTCGTGTGCAATTTGCATCCCCATTCGCGAACTGCGGCGAACCGCTGGCTCTCTATGCGGACGCGCGGAGACGCCATGGCACATACAACTATGCTGACCGAACTGGTCAACATCAGGATTGTCGGCAAGCCGGAAGCTGTCCGCGTGCGCGTTATTTAACAATCTGAAAATGGTATCGTCAATAGTTCGAAAATCGTCTGCTAGGGCCGAAGCAATAAACAAGTTACGTGGCGTTCTTCCACTGTGCCCCAGGTTCAGGCTCGACTTTGGCATTAACCTAGCTTAAGGAATATTCTTACGCAGTTTCTGTCGCGAGAACCGGCATTACCAGGTTATCGTCCAAAGAACGGACGCGAACCTAGGGCACCCGGCTCATCCATCGCTCGTTCATCTGCACTGTTCTCGCTGCGCTCACCTTTTCGTTTTTTGCAAAGGTGGGAAAAGTCAATGTCGGTGGTCACGCGAAAACCGGAATCAAGTAGTTAAACCCTACAGGCTAACCTGTATTGAGCCGCAGCCTCTGTCGCGATACCATTCCCGCCACCTTAAGTGTCCATTTGATGGGGCACTAGGGTAAGACCTTTCCATATAGCTTTCAGTCGCCGGTGGATGAGCGATTTGCCAACTTGAATGACTGTGCTATGCGTTGACGATGAAGAGCTCCAACTACAGATTCGGAAATTGTTGTTTGAAGACCAAGGTTTTCAGGTGGAAGTTGCGCAAGACGGAGTTCGCGCTTTGGAGATTTTCCGCACGCAGAAAATTGATGCGGTAGTTCTTGATTATAAAATTTCTGGGATGGACGGCTTGGCCATCGCTGAAGAAATGAAGCGTTATGATTCGCACATTCCAATCGTGATACTTTCAGGAACGGCAGTCGCACCCGGTGAAAACACCGGCTGTGTTCAAGCTTGGTTTCAAAAGGCCAGTTCTGACCCCGGCGAACTCGTTAGGGTTGTTGAGCAACTTGCAAGACAGAGTCGTGATCGTGGCAACGCATAATTAATGGCGTTTCAACTGATGAAGACTCGGCCCAGCACTCCACGAACGCTGCCTCCATTTTACGCAGGCCTGCTTCTTCTCTTCGCAATGGTTTTGGGGATCTAAAGCCCAGCACAAGAAATTGCATCGAACGACAGTCCGGAAAACCCCCTTAAACAAATGAGCCTTGAGGAGCTGGGCAGCGTTAAGGTGACCAGTGTAAAGAAGGAGCCCGAGGAAATACGTAAAACGGCAGCAGCGATCTACGTAATCACCCAGGAACAGATTCGCCGTTCGGGTGCGACCAGCATAGCGGATGCGCTTCGGCTGGCACCGGGAGTTGAAGTTGCGCGCATCAGTTCGACTACCTGGGCCATTGGTATACGCGGCCTTCAGAGCAATTTCTCAAAATCTGTGCTGGTCTTGATAGACGGCCGAAGTGTTTACACGCCGCTGTTGGCAGGCGTCTATTGGGATGTTCAGGACCTCATTCTCGAAAACATTGATCGTATCGAAGTGATTCGTGGTCCGGGAGGCACTGTTTGGGGACCTAACGCCGTGAACGGTGTGATCAATATCATCACTAAGCCAACATCTGAAACGCATGGTTTGCTCGTCACTGCTGGTGGCGGCAATGTGGACCGAACCATTGACCAGATTCAATACGGAGGCGGAAATGCCCGGGGATTCGGTTACCGCGTCTATGCCAAAGGCTTCGCGCGTGGTCCCGAATATCATGCGGATCACGATAACTTCGACGCCTGGCATCAAGAGCGTGGCGGCTTTCGCGTGGATTGGGATTCCGATCGCGATTCTTACATGCTGGAAGGCGACATCTACGGGGGAGATTCTCCCCATCGGATCGGAACGACGGATGTTACCGACTCTCTTTCTGGTGGAAATGTGGTCGCTCGCTGGCAGCGGAATTTAAAAAATGGTTCCGGCTTCTACCTCGAAGCTTACTTTGATCGCACCATCCGCCTTGGAGAGCAGCTGGGAGAAACCCGAAACACTATTGATTTTGATTTTCTACATCACTTGAAGGTGGGCTCGCGCAATGAGGTTAGCTGGGGAGGCGGGCTGAGACTTAGTCCCAACAGATTTGTGCAAGAACAACCGGGCATTGATCTTGTTCCCCATGTCGAGACTGATCATACTTACACGGGCTTCCTCCAGGATGAAATTCAGGTGGTTAAAAATCGCCTGTCCTTCACGCTCGGAGCGAAGATGCAAGAAAACAATTTCAGCGGCTTCGATATTCAGCCGACAGCCCGCGTTCTCTGGACGCCCACTCCGCACCAGAGTTTGTGGGCGGACGTCACGCGCGCGGTCACCACCCCGTCGCGAATCGAAGAAGGGTTTCGGCTGACCGGACAACTTTCGGTGAATCCGCCACTATTTCTGCTGGTCGCTGGGAATTCACATTTCAAATCCGAATCCTTGATTGGTTACAACGCGGGATACCGCCGGCTTATTAATCCCCGGATCTATATTGATTTTTCAGCTTTTTATAACACCTACCAGAACCTTCAGAGCTTTGGCGCGCCAACTTTGAACATTGAAAATAGTCCCCCGCCTCCTCACGGCGTTTTGACCATTCCTTACGCCAACGCGATTGCAGGCGCAACCAGCGGAGGTGAGATCGCTCCAAGCTGGGAGATCACGGATTGGTTCCGGCTTTCCGGTTCTTATTCCTACGTAAATATTGACATGCACGCCAATGCACCCACAGCTGACATCAGTTCCACGGGGTCGGTGCCGACTTACGAGCGCTCTACTCCTCGCCATCAGGCGGAAATTCAATCCACTTTCAATTTTCCGAAACACTTTGAATTTGATCAGTTCTATCGCTTTGCAAGTGCGCTTCCGGCACAGCATGTTGATGCCTATCATTCGCTCGATGTTCGATTCGGATGGACTTACAGCACACGCCTCAGCGTTTCGGTTGTAGGCCAGAATGTGCTGAGGCCCTACCACTATGAGTGGGGAACCGGTGACCCAGCGCAAGCGCCGTTTGGAGTGCGGCGCGCACTATATGCGCAGGTCAACTGGAGGCAGTGACGGCCTCATGGACACCGTTCCCATGCTTCGACCATTAGAATCCGATGCTTTCTCGTCAAGACAACGCGCGATGAAATTTACCGCACGAGTTTCTTTTGGCCTACTAGTGTTCTTGCTAGTTTTCGTTTCCAACTATTCCACAGCGCAACCTCCCAATGAATACCAGGTGAAGGCCGCTTACCTGTTTAACTTCGGCAAATTTGTCCGTTGGCAATCGAATCCCCCCTTATCCGCAGACCTTCCTTTCAGCATTTGTGTGCTGGGACAAAATCCGTTTGGCCAAGCTCTCGATACGACGGTGGCTGGGGAAATGTTGAACGGCAGGAAAGTAAGGACTCGACGGCTGGCCAATATTCAGGACGGAGCGGACTGCCAGATTATTTTCATAAGCGCCTCCGAAGACGGCCGGCTGAAAGCGATTCTCGCGGGTGCGAGTCGTCTCAGTGCCCTGACCGTCAGCGATATCCCTCACTTCGCTGAGCGCGGAGGGATGATTGAACTACTTACACAAGACGAAAGAGTCCGCTTTGCGGTTAACCTCGCTACTACCGAGGAAGCAGGTTTGGCGTTGAGCTCAGATTTATTGAAGGTCGCCACTAAGGTGATCGGCGGCAAAGCTTTGGGGAACTGATGGCTACAAATAATAAATCAATTGCGAAGAAGCTTACTGCCATGAATCTGTTGGTGAGCGGCACTGCGCTATTGCTGGCATGTGCTGCGTTCTTCGCATACGATCAGTTCACGTTCCGCCAAAGCCTGGTTCGCACTCTCTCAGCCCAAGCTCAAATTATTGCGTCTAACAGCGCTTCCGCTCTCATATTTAATGATCCGCAGTCGGCGAACAGTACTCTCGTTGCTCTGAAAAGTTCACCTAACATCGCATCCGCCGGTATCTTTGACATAGCGAAGAAACCCCTGGCTCAATACTCACGCGACCGGAACGACGACATTCTGAATATTCCAGCCATGCCGGAGGGATCATCGGAGGCGTATTGGTTTAGGAACACTCATCTGGTGTTGGTGCGCTCGATCATGTTTCAGGGAAAAATGTTAGGAACGGTCTACATTCGTGCTGATCTCGATGAAATTAACAAGCGCCTAAAGCGATATGCCGCCATTTCCCTGTTCGTGCTTCTGCTTTCACTGGCGGCGGCGTTGTTTGTTTCCAGCCTATTCAGGCGGGCCGTCGCTCGACCGATCATGGACCTGGCAAAAACGGCACAGATGGTTTCGCAGGAGAGGAACTACTCAGTTCGAGCCGCCCCCACGAGAGAACGCGATGAAGTATCGCTTCTCATTAATGCCTTCAACGAGATGCTGGCGCAGATTCAGCAAAGAGATAACGCCCTACAGAACGCTCGCAACGAACTTGAAAATCGCGTGGCTGAAAGGACTCGAGAACTATTGTTAGCTAACCGCGAGTTGGAAGCCTTTTCCTACTCCGTCTCACATGATCTCCGCGGGCCGCTCGAAGCAGTAAGTGGATCGAGCTACCTTTTGGAAAAGAATTACGGAACTAAGTTTGATTCCAGAGGCAAGGAGTCGCTTCAGAGTATCCGCACCGCCGCGCGGCGTATGTCTGAGTTGATTGATGATCTTTTGAACTTGTCTCGAGTCACGACCAGCGCACTACAGAGGCAAGAGATCGATCTCAGTGTTTTCGCACGCTCGATTATGGAACAGCTCTGTCGCACTCAGGCCCATCGCAAAGTAGAGTTCGTCGCGCCCACGACCGCCAAAGCGCACGCAGATGCGCGTCTCGTCCAAATCGTGCTGGAAAATCTTTTGGGGAACGCCTGGAAATATACCTCTCGCCGCGAGGATGCGCGGATCGAGTTTGGAATCGAGCATCGCAATGGCAAAGTTGTTTATTTTGTTCGTGACGATGGCAGCGGATTCGATCCCCGATCATCGAATCGTCTGTTTAAACCTTTTCAGCGATTGCACTCTTCGTCGGACTTTTCCGGCTCCGGGATAGGACTCGCAACCGTGCATCGCATTATCGAACGCCATGGGGGCGAAGTGTGGGCGGACGGGGTGGTGGACGCAGGGGCCACTTTTTACTTCACACTGGGCCCCTCCGAAACTGACGCGCCCCATGAAGCATCGAAAAGGGAAGCCAACGCCTAAACGACTGCGATGACCAGAAAAGTAAGGCGAAGTTCAAGACAAGTTCGATTTGAGATCTCAATCAGTGTTCGCAATAAAGACTGACAGTTGCTCAAAACAGTGTCCAAAAAGAAAAGCATTCTGCTGGTTGACGATGAAGAAGGGGTGCTGCTCACCCTGAGCATGATCTTCATGGGTGAAGGCTATGACGTTACACCTGCGGATAGTGGTGCTCAGGCGCTGAAGATCCTAAGTGAGCGTAGCTTCGATGCAGTGGTCACTGATCTCAACATGGAGAAAGAAGACATTGGTCTCGAAGTTGCGCGAGCTGCGGTACTGAAAAGCCCGAGGCCTACAGTGATCGTCTGCACTGGTTACGCAAGTATAAGCAATTCCAAAGCTTGTATGAATATCGGGGTAGACTACATGGCGCATAAGCCCGTGGAATTAAAAGAGCTCATCTCCGCCTTGGATAGACTCTTACGCTTAAGGGATCACAGAAATTCGGGAGGCACAACTTCTTGATCGGGATGATCGGAACACGATACTCTCTGCCGTGAAAGGAGGGGATGGATTACCTCTCAGGAAGCCAAGCGCATTTCTTCCGGTTGCAATGTCCCTTGCAATCCACGAGGCCGAGTGAAGGGATCGCCGAAGTAGGTTTCATGTAGCTTTCACAGCAATTCGGTTTCTGCCCCGAAAGTCGCGCCAGTTGCGGTGTTCAAGCTGTGCTTTCGTAATCTCTGCTCTCGCGGAACTCTGTGCCATATTGAGCCAGATGCTTTCCGCAATACAAAAACGCTCCGCGACGACAATTGGGTGGACACTGCTCCTGTCAGCCTGTTTCGCTCAGTTCGGCTGCGGGGGTTCGGCGATTTCACCCGCGAGTGGCGCCACGCCACCAGCGGTGAGTGCCTCCCAAAGTGGCAGTGCTAAGACGTTTTCTAATCTGCATGTCGGGCCGGGTTGGGCTGGAACTGCGTTGCTTCCTTCCGGATACGCGATGTGCAAGAGTTGCAGTCCTAACGGACCGGAAGCCACCTGGCGAATGACGCCGCAAGTAAGCTCTCCCTCAATCAGCGGAAACGCGACGCAACTGGATATCGGAGGCCAAACGCCATTCGCCGACATCCTCTGGAATAACCACCTCATCGGCGACTTCTCTTCTCAGAATCTCCCCGATAAAAATCGCAGCCTGATTCCGGCTTTGCACAATTTCACTTACGACGTTTATTTTTATGCGACAAACATTTCGGCGTCGCAGGCGGTAGAGTTCGACATCAATCAATTCGTCGGCGGCAAATCGTATATCTGGGGACACGAATGCCGAATCGCCGGCGGCAACGAATGGGACGTCTGGGACAATCAGAACCAGTCATGGATTCCGACTGGGGTGGCATGCAACGCGGTAAACAATTCGTGGAACCACGTAGTCATCCAAGTACAGCGCACCGCACAAAACCAGTTACTCTACCAATCAATCACTCTGAACGGAAAACAAGCGGTATTGAATCACGTGGAAAATCCGACGTCGAGCGCGTGGTACGGAGTTACGATTAACTCCAGGAACCTTATTCCATATGGCTGGATAAGTTGAATTTTATTTACTGGTAGAAGGTTATCTGAACAATCTCTTGTACTACTGCTAAACATTAACCGGTGCGGTCTTCTCCGCGCTACAGGCCTCCCAACGACAGCCCGTTCACGGTGCGTCTCTTACGATTCGCTGCATTCATCTCTCAGAAGTTGGCTGCCTGCCATTCCATGAGAAGGGAGAAAAAATGTCGTCTTTGCCCGCCCAAAAGGCAACCCGGAAAATAGCAATATCCTCTGAAATGCCTCAGTGTAAAAATGAGGAGGAGATGGTATGCGTACGAAACTCGGCACTGCCGCCGGCACATTGGCAAATTGCTTGGATTCAGCCTTTACTCGATTGGACACCCACCCAAAACGCAGATTCGGCGAGACATGAGCCGCACATGAGCGCCGCTTATGGACATCTGCGCGAAGCGAAAGCTGAGTTAGCGAGAGCGGCACCGAACAAGGGCGGACATCGAGAGCGCGCGCTAGAACTTGTAAATCAGGCCATCCGCCAAGTCGAAGACTGAGAAAAGTATTTTGATCAGCACGAGGGTAGAAGGTAAGGATAACGTTCGCCCGAGCGACCTCAGGCTTGGGGAATGAACACTGCAAGCTGCGCTGCTCGTTTTGAGCTCAAGTTGAGCTGGCATAACCCGGGCCTTCGCAAGAGCGCGAAAGGCCGGGCCATCCGCCCTTCGGTCGAGTCGAGTTTAGGAGGAAAAGTCGGGCACTCCTCGATTGACTATTTACCCAAGAAGCTCGGGGTCGACTTTGAAACCAGTCGCTCTAAGTTGTCGAGATCGATTCCAACCAGCCACGTCGGAGACACGATTGGAGGGACTGCGCGACCTCGATGCGAGTCTCTAGTTCTTTTATCGCCATATTGTGCTTCCTCCGATTCGCCAGTTTTTGTATGCGCTACCAATTTTGCTACACTCTTGCGCATGGTAACCGCGACCACTAAAACGCGAACGACTCGTATACGTTTTGACGCAGCCTATCCAGCGATGACCCTTATTAGGAGCCGCTATTGGAAGCCACAGATGGTGTACATTCTCTGGGCCGACAGGCCGATACGGTATGAGAAAGGCACATCTCGGATTGTTTATATCGGAGAAACTAAAAGAGGCACTCGACGTCCCGCTGGTTCTGCAGCTTCAAAGGCAATGAAGACATTCGGCATCGTTAGAGGGATACGCAAGATTGATGTTCATCCATTGACATTTCAAGGCAAACAAAATGTCAAAATGTGGGAGATGTTAGAGCGTGATTTGTTGTCGACCTTCAAAGATGTGTTCGGAGAAATCCCTTTTTACAACCAACAAGGAGGCGGCCAAAAGTTTTCGGTGGATAAGATCCGCTACTTCCGAAAGAGTCGACTGAAAAAAGTCGTTACCTTGCTCTCCTAGTAGTACTGTATCCGTCGCCCCCTGAAAAGTCGGAGTACCGTCTCTTTTCGGCCCAGTGCCCCAGGTTCGCGTCCGTTCTTTGGACGATAACCTGGGAATCCTGCCCTCATTACAGAGGTTAATCTGCGTGAGAATATCCCTTAACCAACGTTGACCCCAGAGGCGGGCGTGAACCCGAGGCACAAGGGATCCCTGCCCAAGCAAGCGAACACTGATTGGAAGAACGCCACTTAACTTGTTATTGGTCGGGGCGATAGGATTTGAACCTACGACCCCCTGCGCCCAAGGCAGGTGCGCTACCAGGCTGCGCTACGCCCCGACTCTTTTAAAACAAGTTAGATTGAATTATAGCCGACCGGCTTTCTCCCCTTACTTGACCCCACGCGGGGTCTCTGCGCGGCACAGGGGTATAATTTCCTATTCATGATGCCGTCCCCGCGCTTCGCCCTGGTGTCGTACGTTACCGATCCGGCCGCACAATTTGTGCAGCAACTGCGGCGGGAACTGCATCCAGAGCTTCCTCACTTCGCCGCTCATCTGACCTTGCTTCCCCCTCGATTTTTAGTTGGCAGCGAATCTTCGGCTCTCGAGACGCTGGAGGAGATTTGCGGGCGCGTGGATCCCTTCGAAGTGAGCTTGGGAGAAATTGAAACCTTCATACCAATTACTCCGACCGTATTCGTTCGCGTCGCCCATGCGGCTTACAAAATGCGTGAACTCCACGACCGTCTCAACACCAAAGCGTTGTTGTGTGAAGAACAATGGCCTTATATGCCGCACTTGACCATCGTGAAGTTGTCGGACGAAGCCCAGGCGCAGCAAGCTTACTTGACCGCTCGTCGTTTATGGTCCGCCTTCGAGGGGAGCCGCACTGTTCATATCAAGGAACTCACGTTTGTGCGGGAGGACGGGCCGAATCATTGGATTGACCTTGCTGCCGTTCCCTTGGGAAACAGATTGGTCCGCCGCTAACTTACCGCCTGAAGCTTTCATCTGCCTTGTATTGCCAAACACAGTAGAGATCCCGGCACTGAAAATGCATCGTCCTTCGCGGAGGTACATGTCCCTCTCGTGCGTTGCCAATAAAGGAATCGCAGCGTAATTAATAGTTAGGTGGAAGCCGTTCTGGTCGCTGCGTTCGAGGCGAAACAGAAGATGCCGCCGCCGGAGGAGCTATGCAGATTGGGGTTTACGGAGCAGGCTATTTAGGCACGGTAATCTCCGCCTGTTTGGCTGATTTCGGAACACCCGTAACTTGTTGCCATCCTGATAGTTCGCGCGTTGTCGAGATGGCGCAGGGCCTGGTTCCCTTCCACGAAAAAAATCTGAACGAAGTTATCAAGCGTAATGTTCGCGCAGGACGCCTGGCTTATTCCACCGACATCGAGTCTTTTGCCCGCAAGGCGCGGTTGGTATTTCTCGCGGAGGATACGCCGGAACAATTGTCCGATCTGGCGATGCAAATTGCGCGGCTTGCTCCTAAGCCTCCAATCCTCGCAATCACTACCCCGGTCTCAGTGGGAACCGCGACTGCAATCGAAAAGCGACTGCATGAAGCGGGACTGAAAGCGATTTTAGTTTCTGAGCCGGTCTTCTTCACTCCCGGCTGCGCGGTGGAAGACTTTAACTGGCCCGATCGCATCATTCTCGGCACCACTTCGAGTGACGCCGTCCAGGCCATCAAACATATTTTTCATCCGCTGGTGATGCGCGGAGTTCCGGTCATCGTCACCAATCATGAGACCGCGGAACTGCTGCGTGAGGCAGCGACCGCATTTGTTGCCACCAAAATCTCTTTTATCAATGAGCTGGCCGCGTTGTGTGAAAAGGTAAACGCGGATGCAGTCAACCTGGCGCTTGCCCTTGGACTGGATAAAAAGATTGCTCCTCGCTGCTTGCAGCCTGGAGCTGGAATGGGTGGGCTGTTCGCAGAGTCCGACATGGACTCGCTGGTTCAACTAGCTCTGAATAATGGCGTCTCTCTTAAAGTTCTGAGTGCGGCCCGCGATGTAAATCACAATCTCGCCGAGCATCTCGTCGAGAAACTTTCCGGCGTCATGCAATCGGTGCAGAATAAAAATGTAGGAATTCTGGGCCTGGCTTTCAAACCGAACACAAATTCCGTTGCGGGCTCTTCTTCTTTGCGGCTGGCGAGAAGTTTGGTGGCCAAAGGTGCGAAGGTCAATGCTTACGATCCAGTCGCCATTCCGGATGCGCGTTTCGAATTAAACGGTACCGTGCATTACTGTGAGACGGCTTATGCTGCCGCTGAAGGCATGGACGCTCTCGTCATCGGAACCGCGTGGCCCGAATTTCGCAGCCTCGATTTCGACCGCGTGAAGCATCTGCTCAAGCGTCCGCTCATAGTAGATAGCAAGAACTTGCTCGATTCCGTACGCCTGCGCGCTATGGGCTTCGAATACGTTGGCGTCGGCCGCGCCTGATCGCCCTCCCCGGCTTCTCTGACATCGCCTACCTGAGTTGTTATAATCAGCGAGGTACGGTGGGAGTAGCTCAATCGGCAGAGCACCGGACTGTGGCTCCGGACGTTGCGGGTTCAATTCCCGTCTCCCACCCCAATAGATTCATGCCGCGCGAATCAACACTTCCGCAGCCGTTCCAGAGCCACCTGGAGTCCGCGGTTTGACTGCAAATTTCTTTTCTAACTTCGATTGATTTTTATCATGCGTTTTTTCACAAAACATTCTCTACGGGATTCCAAAGCGCCTTTCGCCGTGCTGCTCTTCAAGTATCTGATCAATTGTGTTGCTGCGGTGGGGCTTTTGCTAGCCAGTGGCTTTTCCCAGAACGCCAGCTTTGCTCCGCCTTCTGCCAGCGCTGCGCAAGCTACGAAGCCCGCGCCTCCCTCAACCAGTCAGGATGCAGCCTCTGCGACGTCTCCTCTGAAGCCGGAAGAAATAGTTCAATTTCTAACGGCAACAATCGGTTGGTACCGCCAGACCACAAGCGAGCAGGAAATTGCCACCGAGCCGGGAGACGTGACTTTCGCCGAAGAAGATCGTCGTCTTGCCAACCAGATAGTCCGAATGGCATTCGAGTTTGCGCGTCAGGAAGAGCAGGCGCGATCAAAGCATGAGGGAGCCAACAAGCCTGACAGTCAAACAGCGCTCTCTCAGTACCAATCCCTGGTGCAGGCTGCACAGCAGGCTGACGAGCAAGTTAAGTTTTCCGAAGGCGAGGTGCAATCGTTCCGTCGCAAACTGGATGCGGCTCCTCCCAACAAGCGGCGGTCGTTGCAATCCACCGTGGCGGAGACCGAGAGCGAGTTGGTAATGCTGCAGGCTCGCCGAGATGCACTGCACAGCATGGTGGATTTCATCAGCGGCAGCAGCAGCAATGGCTTCGGCGCCAGCGGATTGCGCGCTCAGATTGAAGAGTTGGCTCGGTCTGTACCTTCTGCTTTGGCCGCCTCTGCAAACTCGCCCGAGAACGACGCCGCGTCGCAGCAGTCTTTCGCTAAAGCGTCTCCCCTGGTGGGACATCAGCAACCTTCAGGAATTTGGGGGTTGAGCGCAGATCTCATCAGACTCTCTCGGAAAAAGCGCTCACTCAAACAGGAAGTTGCGGCCACGGACGATTTGATCGCAGAGCAGAAAACCATACGAACTCCCTTGGTGGCAAGACTAAGAAGCTTCATTCGCGCTGGAGACGCGCTGGTCAATCAGGAAGACTCCGAAGATGTGAACGTCCTCGCTCAACAAAAGCAGCATCTGGACGCCGTCACTCAGCAATTTAAACAGGCAGCAGCCGTCCTTCTTCCGTTGAGCAAGCAAGGGGTTCTGCTAGACCTCTACAAGCGCAGCGCCACGAATTGGCTGGACGCAACCAAGAGTGAATATCGCGACGAGTTGCGCGGCTTGTTGGCCCGCTTGGGTGTCCTTCTGGTAGTGCTCGCGGTACTGTTGGGCTTGGGCGAGGTGTGGCGCAGGACGATCTTCCGCTACGTGCACGATGTTCGCCGCCGATACCAATTCCTTTTGTTGCGCAGAATCGTGCTTTGGATCTTAGCGGTCGTGATTGTTGCAGTGACCTTCGCCACCGAGCTGGGTTCAGTGGCTACCTTCGCTGGATTGCTCACGGCTGGAGTAGCGGTGGCCCTGCAAAATGTCATTGTCTCAATCGTCGGATATTTCTTCTTGATCGGAAAGTTTGGAATCAGAGTTGGCGATCGCGTACAGATTTCCGGCGTCACTGGCGAAGTTGTGGATATTGGACTGGTCCGAATGCATTTGATGGAACTCGGATCGGCGGGCGCCGATTCGCAGCCCACTGGACGCGTCGTCGCATTCTCGAACTCGATTGTCTTTCAACCCACGTCTGGACTTTTCAAGCAAATTCCCGGTACGAGTTTTGTATGGCACGACATTGACCTAACATTCTCCGCCGACAGCGACTACCACCTCGTTCACGAGTGCGTGAGCAAAGCCGTGGACACCGCGTTCGCCGAATACCGCGAGAGCATGGAACGGCAGCGCCGCCACATGGAGATGAGTCTCACCTCAATCTCGGCGGGCGAGTTGCGACCAAGGGTCCAATTGCACCTGACCCCATCTGGAATTGAAGTGAGCATCCGATTCCCTGTGGATGTGGAGAAAGCTTACGAGCTTGATGAAAAAGTGATGAGCGAGCTGCTCACCGCAATTGAAAAAGAACCGCGGCTGAAGCTGCTAGGTGCGGGCGTGCCCACGGTGAAGACTGAAGCTCCGGTCGCTTAGTTTGTGCCTGAATTTGTTATGGCGAATGCTTTCGAATGAAATTCGATAACTTCCCCCAAGTGAGCCAGGAAATAGGCGCCGCTGTGGTCGCCGGGATACAAATGAAATTCGTGTTTCACTTTACTTGCATTTAATTCACGGTCCAGCCGCCGAGCGCCGGCTTCAAATCCAAAATCATCATCCTGTCCGCAATTGAAATAGATCGCAATCTTGCGAATCGCCGCTGGGTTTTGTTTGGCGAGCCTCAGCGGATCATTTTCTTTCCAGTGCCGCACATTGATGGGATTTCCAAATACCCTGGCCAAAAACCGGTTCATCTGATTGCCGGAAGACGACATCGCTTCATTGAGTTCTTCCGGAGAGTCGGTCATGATCGCCGCACTCTCCGAGCTGACCGATGAAAATAATTCGGGATGTGCGAATGCCATCCTCAGAGCGCCGTAGCCTCCCATCGAGATCCCGCTGACCCCGCGCGAATTCCTTTCTCGCCGGACATGATACTTCCGTTCGATATAAGGCATGAACTCATTCAGGAAGAAGTCGCTGTAACGGACCCTGCCGTCCGCGGAGTTGATGTAGAAGCTCCCTTTCGCCTCGGGAGTAACGATCAGAAAGTCGCCAATTTTTTTCTGCTGGCGGAGATCCTCGACCAGGTTCCACCCCCCGGTCTTGAAGAGAGTTTGCTCGTTCTCCCCAAGCCCGTGCAGAAAATAAAGCACCGGATAACCGTGGAAGTTATGGTCCGCCGTCGCCTCTTCGTAATTTGGAGGAAGCGAGACGCAGTAGTGGACATCCTCACCCAGAATTTGGCTCTTCATCGCATCGCAATTGATCTGGCCGCCGGCCGCAAAAGCGGGGGTGGCAAATGCGAAGAGCAATGCGACAACGAAAGTACGAAAGGACGTAATGTTCAAGATAAATCTCACTCCAGTTGCCTTAAACTCCCGCTGTCAACCTTGCGGCCGAAGAATCTCTATTGCGAACCGAGAATTTGGGGGTCTAGGGATGCTTCTCCTCGTCGCTGCGCGACCCGGCCAGCTCAGCATGACAGTTACTCGTAGCGGAGCGCCTGCACCGGATCAAGCCGTGCTGCGCGGCTCGCGGGATAGAGGCCGGAAAGCAGACTCACCACAATGGCGAAGACGATCGCCCCCAATATCAGCCACCACGGCACGAACCAGATCTGCTCGGGCGGAAAATGTTGCCGCCTTAAATAAACATTCGTGCCCAGGTTAATGACGCGGCCGATGGTCCAGCCCAGAGCAACCCCTGCCACGCCGCCGAGAATGCCCATCGCGCCCGCCTCAGCGAAGAACAGCCCTTTCACGTCCGCATCGCTCGCGCCCAAAGCTTTCATGATTCCGATATCGCGACGCCGCTCCAAGATTGCCATCACCAGGGTGTTGATGATTCCAATGGACGCGACGGCGAGCGCAAGACTGCCGAAGATCCCGAGAAACAGATCGAGGACGGCAAAAAACTGGCGCAGGCTGCGAGTGGCGTCCACTATGGAAAAAGTGTTGAAGCCCATCTTTTTAATGGCGTCTTCCACGGCAAGAACATCGTTAGGATTTTTCACGCGTGCACTCACCGTGCTATATGCCGGAGAGCTGCCCGCATTGCGGGTAGTGTCGCGAAAATCTGAGGGTTGAACGACACGCAGCCGTTCGGCCAGTTTGAGCGGCAAGAACACACGCGCCCGCGCTTGACCGCGCATACTGTCCGGATCAAGGTCTGCAATGCCAACAATTGTCACCGTTTGGTCGCGCGAGCTGACGGAATACGCCGCGCCGGCAGCTGCATTGCGCTCGCTGTAACGCATCACCAACTCTTTGCCCAGGAGGGGCTTCGCCAGCTCTGCGACATTCATGTCATCCGCGCCCGCCTTCGGTAATTTTCCCAGCAATTCCTCTGCGAAAACCTTCTGGAGTATTACCTCCGGCACATCTTCGGACGAGAAGTAGTGGCCCTGCATGCCGTCAAACGCGTCATTGCTGCGGGCGGAAAACGGAAGCCCCGCAACCATGGCCAAGTGGGATTTCTCTTCAAAGCGAAGGTCCGTAATGAAGCGGATATCCGGATAAACCTCCAACACAGCGGGGATATTCTCGATCTTCTGACGGGCAGGCTCATCGAGCGCGGGACTTTCGGCGGGCGCGGGACCATGCTCGTCCTGCTCGCGATTGAAATTTCTGAGGTCGCGCCGGGAGGTGACGACGATGGTATCGAATAACCCTGATTTTTGCAGACGCCGTCCGGCGAGCTGCTGCAGGCCGATTCCCAGAGATAGCATGGCCACCAGGGACGCGACGCCGACTGAGATGCCGACCGTCGTCAGCGAATTGCGCAGTAAAGACTCGCGCAAATTGCGGAAGGCCAGTTCGGCTGAGTCCTGAAATTTCAAAGTTCGCCTTTCAAAATTCGCTCCTAAGCCGAGGACGTGTTCTCGGAACCAGCATTTGCACCAATTCCGCCATTCTGCTGATCGGCGACTAATTTTCCGTCCGCAAGAAAAATCATGCGGCTCGCGTAGCGCTCGGCAAGACCACGCTCGTGAGTGACCATCACGACTGTCATCCCCAGGGTTTCATTGAACTCGCGGATGAAATTCATGATTTCCGTTCCGGTCTTCGAATCAAGATTTCCCGTGGGTTCGTCCGCCAACAGAATTTGCGGCTGATTGATGAGCGCCCGTGCCAATGAAGCACGTTGCTGTTCCCCACCAGACAGTTCCGTAGAACGATGATTCAATCTGTTGCCAAGTCCAACACGGCCCAACGCCTGCCGCGCCAACTTGTCGCGCTGGCTGCGATCTATCTGGGCAAATCGCAAAGGAAGTGTCACGTTCTCGATTAAGGTCATGCTCGGAATTAGATTGAAGGACTGGAAAACCATCCCAACAGTGCGCAGGCGATATTTAGCCGACTCGTCGCGCGAGAGTTTGGCCAGATCGTTTCCCAGAACTACGACGGAGCCGGAAGTCGGTCGGTCCATACCGGCGATCAAATTCAGCAGCGAAGACTTTCCGGAACCCGAAGTACCGAGTAGCGCGACGAACTCTCCGGGGGGTACTTCAACGGAGATATCATCCACGGCGCGAATCACCGCTTCTCCCATGCGATAGTGGCGACAGACATTCCGTGCACTTATGCCCCGTTGCTGGCTGGAGTCGAGGCCCGCACTTGCGGTCATCATCTCCGCGATTCTCCCTTGATCAGCTGTATAGCATCTTCAATGTCGGGAAAGTCGGCGTCTTGTCCGACATCAGCGTCGGGCTTTTTTCCATTGGAGCCACGATCATCCCGGGAAATTCCTAGATCACCGACGCTATCGCCTTCCCCAGGCGCGAGAAAGAGATTCGCCTCCACTCCGTGCTGACGGGTGTAGAGGTCGTAGTAACGTCCGCGGAGGTCATAGAGTTCAGTGTGTGTGCCATGCTCGATTATCTGTCCTTGCTCCATGACCAGAATTTGATCGGCTCGTCGGATTGTGGACAAACGGTGGGCAATCACAAATGTGGTGCGTCCGCGCATGAGGTAAGAGAGGCCTTGCTGAATCAGCGCCTCCGATTCCGAATCCAAGCTTGACGTAGCTTCGTCGAGAATCAAAATTCGAGGGTCAGCCAGAATCGCGCGCGCGATGGAAATCCGCTGCCGTTGGCCGCCGGAAAGCTTCACTCCGCGCTCGCCCACTATGGTGTCGTATTTATCCGCAAAGTCCTCGGCGAATTCGTCCACTCGGGCAACGCGGCAAGCCTGCATTATTGCTTCTTTACTGGCGTCCGGACGAGAGAAAGAAACATTGTCGCGAATACTTCCATCGAACAAAAACGATTCCTGCAATACCACTCCAAGGCGCGTGCGGTAGGAATCGAGCCGCACCGTACTGAGGTCGGTTCCATCCACAAGAACTTTTCCCTGCGTTGGAACATAGAAAGCGGAGATCAGCCCGATGGTGGTGGACTTGCCGGAACCGGAAGAACCTACCAGCGCGGTAACCGTGCCCGGCGCGGCGCGCAAGGACACATCATGCAGGACAGTGCGCTTTCCGTCGTAGGTGAAGCTGACGTCGTCAAACTCCACGTTGCCTTCGATCTCATCCAACGTCACCGTCCGCTTGGGGTCTTCGTCTTCGGGACGCTCGCTTAGAATTTCCTGCGTCCGCTCCAGTCCCGCGAATGCCTCGGTAAGCTGAGTTCCGATCTGCACGATCTGCATGATGGGAGCCACCAGGAAAGCCATGAATGCGGTGTAGGTAAAAAAGCTGCCAATCGTCAGGGACCCACTGGCAATCTGCCGCGCTCCAACATACATGATGACTGCACCCACTACTCCCAGCAACAGGCTGGCAGAAAGGCTCATTACCGAGTTTGCGGTCAAACTTCGCATCACGTTGTTCAGAAGGCGAAGCACGCCGGTAGAAAACACCTTCTCTTCGCGCTCTTCCGCGTGATATCCCTTCACCACCCTGACGCCGCCAAGGGATTCGGAAAGTCGTCCGATGACCTCGGCGTTGATCTTGCTGCGCTCGCGGAATATTGGACGAATGGTAGTGAAAGCAGTCCGCAGCGCGAAAGCAAAGCACAGCAGGAATGCAAACGTCAGCGCTGTCATGAGGGCGCTGATGCGGAACAACACCACAAGCGCGATGCACGCAGTGAGGAGACCACCGGCAAGGTCAACCAAGCCGGTGCCAAGCAAATTGCGGACCCCTTCCACGTCGCTCATAATTCGCGAAACGAGCGCTCCGCTCTTGGTAGCATCGTGGAAGGAAACCGGCAGTCGTCCGATATGGGCCTGAACTTTTTGCCGGAGCTCGGTGATAAGCCGTTGCGCCGCCTTTGACAACAACTGCGTGAGCGAAAAAGAAGTGACTCCCTGGATGGCGGTAGCCAGCAACACCCACAGCACCAGGGGCTTTAAGAGTTGCGTATGGTGTTTAATGATGACGCCGTCAATCAGATATTTCTGGGAGTACGGAAGAACCAGGCCGGAAACCCGGTTGATGACCATCAATAACAGCCCCAGCGCCAGCAATCCGCTGCGGGGTCGCATTAACGCCCATACGGATGGGGCTATGGCGCGAAGCTTGTGGCTGACGGGGCGCAGGTCTTTGGGCCGGGTTTCTGCAGCAAATCTGGCTGGATGACTCACTTACCGATTAGACTCAGTCTGCCCCCGCCCAGCTTCATTTTGTAAGCTTCCGGCCTGGGAAAGTACGAACTTATGAGGGCCAAACGAACTTTTGTATCATGCTGGAGACTCTTCATCTCGAGCAAAGTCGAGGTACCAGCCGTTATCTCTGAATGATACAAGGGGCGACGCGTGGGATTTCCTAACTTGGGGATGCACTCTTTTTAAGGCGAAGTAGCTGTGTTCAGAATCATTTGCATCTAGGTGGATGATAAAAGAATCGAAATAGCTTGTTCAGAACTCTCATGCGAACGGTGCGGCAACTAATTGACGATTTAAACTTGCAAACTCTCGCGCCGAAATTCGTGCTTGCTGCCATGATTTTCGCGTTCTCGATCCTGGTTTTTCCTCTCAATCTGGTTTTCGGTCAGGAAGCAGGAGCGGGCACGCAGGCGAGCCGCTCCTCAGATAATTCCAGCGCCCTCGGTATCCCCGCTAACGGTGCGGGGACAGTTGGCAGCATTGGGAGCGCTACTGCCTCTGGCATTTTGGGACAAAGCTCGTTCTCTGGAAGCGTGCCCGAAGGCAAAGCGACCGCAGGAGTTATTTCTCTTTCGTTTAAAGATGCTATTGATCGTGGGTTGCGGAACAATCTGGGCATCCTGCTGGAAAGCGACAACAGTCTCTCTGCGCGAGGGCAGAAGTGGCGCGAGTTGAGCGCACTGCTTCCTAATCTCGGCGCCAGCGTGAATGAGACCGTGGAGCAGATTGATCTCGCGGCGCAGGGTTTTCGGTTCAAGAGCGCTTTGGGCGGAGTGCCCAACGTGATTGGCCCCATTGGTGTTTTCCAGACCCACATCTTTCTGACGCAATCTCTCTTCGACCTTAACGCGATTGACCGCAACCGGGCAGCTTCTTCGAACGAAAAAGTGGCGAAGTATACCTACAAGGACGCGCGCGACACCGTCGTTCTCGCGGTAGGAAATGCCTACCTCGAAACGCTTTCCGCGCAAGCGCGGGTCGAGACCACGCAGGCGCAAGTGGAGACTGCCCAGGCGCTCTCCGATAAATCAACCGACCAGCAGAAAGCTGGAGTCATTCCTGCGATTGATGCGCTCCGTGCCCGCGTTGAATTGCAAAGCCAGCAACAGCAATTCATTGTGGCTCGCAATAATTATGCCAAACAGAAACTCGTGCTTGCACGGGTGATCGGCCTTCCTGTCGGACAGGAATTCGCCTTGAGCGACAAGGCCCCTTATGAACCGCTGGCTGCCATGAGCCTGGAGCAAGCATTGCAGCGTGCCTACTCACTGCGCTCGGATTATCAGGCGGCTGCTCAGCGTGTCCGAAGCGCGCAATACTTGCGTCGCGCCGCCACTGCGGAGCATTTTCCAACTCTCGACCTGGCTGGAAATTATGGCGATGCGGGCATTCGGCCGGGCAGTTCTCACGGCGTTTTTCAACTAGGAGCTACACTGTCAATTCCGATCTTCGCGGGCGGGAAAACTCACGGAGAAGTTTTGCAGGCGGAAGCTGCGTTGCGGCAAGGCCACCAGCAATTGGAAAATTTGCGTGGGCAAATTGACTATGAAGTGCGCAGCGCTTTGCTAGACCTCGCTGCCGCTGCCGAGCAGGTCGAGGTGGCGAGAAGTTCCATTGACCTTTCGACTCAAGCTCTGACCCAGGCCCGCGATCGTTTCTCCGCCGGCGTAACTGATAATTTGGAAGTAGTGCAAGCCCAGGAGTCTCTGGCGGCAGCCAGCGAAAATTATATTTCGAGCCTTTACGCTCACAACGTGGCGAAGGTTGCGTTTGCGCGAGCCATCGGATTCGCTGAAGAGGGCGTGCGGCAATACTTACAGAGCAAGTAACCATGGCACAAAACACAGAAACCGCAGAACCGGTGGTGAGCGGGCAGCAGGCTGCTCCGCGGACCGAATCCCGCCCTGAATCAGAGCATGCGCCGCTCCCGGCATCGGATAGAGATCTCCGGCAGCCGCGGCTTAACTTACGTAATCCGCGATTTCGTCTCGCGCTGATCATCGGCGTAATCGTCCTGGTAGTAGTCGGAATCATTCTCTGGCGTTATTTCAGCAGCTACGAAGATACTGACGACGCCCAGATTGATGGCCACCTGAACTCCGTCAGCGCCCGCGTCTCTGGACACGTGGATAAACTGCTCGTGGCTGACAACCAGTATGTTGATGCCGGAACTCCACTCGTCCACATTGATGCAAGCGACTATCAGGTAGCCTACGAGAGCGCCAAGGCGGATTATGAAAACGCACTGGCAGCGGCCGACGCCGCGAAAGTGAACATCCCCATTACTTCCGTGGGCACCGCCAGCCAACTGTCCACTTCGCAGGCGGATGTCAAAAATGCGGAAGCTGGGATCAGCTCCGCCCGCCAGCAACACCAGGCAGCCCTCGCACAAATCGCGCAGGCCCAGGCTAACAATACGAAAGCGCAGAGTGATTTAGTTCGCTACAAGCAACTTGTAGATAAGCAGGAAATTTCGCAGCAGCAGTACGACCAGGCCGTCGCTGCTGCGCAGGCCAGTGCCGCTACCCTCGACGCTTCCAGGGCCATGGCCTCTGCCGCGCAACAACAGATCAGCCAGGCGCAGGCGAAGCTTGCGCAGGCGGAATCGAATCTGCGTTCATCCCAAACCGCTCCTCAACAGGTGGAGGCGATTCGCTCGCGGGCGCAGTCTGCCGACGCGCAGGCACAATTTAAAAAAGCCGCGCTGGATCAGGCGAAGCTTAACCTGCAATACACGCAAATCGTGGCTCCAGTAAGCGGCATCGTGACCAACCGAACCGTTGAGGTGGGCCAGAATGTCCAGATCGGACAGGAGATGATGAAGATCATCAACCTCGACGACATCTGGGTTACAGCGAACTTCAAAGAAACGCAGTTAAGACACATGCGGGCAGGTCAACCCGTCAACATCCACGTTGACGTCAACGGCAAGGACTACAAAGGCCACGTGCAGAGTCTGGCTGGCGCCAGCGGAGCGATCACCAGCTTACTGCCCCCGGAAAATGCCACGGGAAATTTCGTGAAAGTTGTGCAACGGCTCCCGGTAAAAATCACGTTTGATCCGGGAGAAACCAAGGAGCACGTGCTGCGTCCCGGCATGTCGGTCGAACCCAAGGTCTGGATAAGATGAGTTCGGCGGTAACGACCATGGGCGATACCGTCGAGTGGCGGCCCGCAGTCAATCCCTGGATCATCGCCGTAGCGGTAACGCTGGCAACGTTTATGGAGGTGCTGGACACCAGCATCGCCAACGTCTCACTCCCTCACATCGCCGGCAGTCTCTCCGCCGGTACCGATGAAAGCACCTGGGTCCTCACCTCCTACCTCGTATCGAACGCCATCGTGTTGCCTTTGAGCGGATGGCTGTCGTCCATTATCGGGCGCAAACGCTTCTACATGAGCTGCGTTGCCATATTCACTGTGAGCTCGCTCCTTTGCGGATTGGCTCCCAACCTCGGAATGCTGATTTTTTTCCGCGTCTTGCAGGGGATCGGTGGCGGAGGCCTGCAGCCCAGCGAGCAAGCAATTCTGGCGGATACTTTCGAGCCCGCCAAACGGGGGATGGCGTTCGCCGTTTATGGAATTGCCGTGGTCATGGCACCGGCAATCGGCCCAACTCTGGGCGGTTGGATCACCGACAATTTCACCTGGCGCTGGATTTTCCTCCTGAACATTCCCGTCGGCATTGTGTCGCTCATCCTTACGTCCCGGCTAATTCAGGACCCTCCCTACTTCAAGCGCAAAAAGCTCTCCGAAACCCGTATTGATTATGTTGGCTTGAGCTTCGTAGCTTTAGGGCTGGGTACGTTGCAGGTTGTTTTGGATAAAGGTCAGCGCGACGACTGGTTCGAATCGCACTTCATTCTGGCACTTACCGTAATTTCCGTTGCCGCTCTCGTCTTCGTGGCTTTCTGGGAATGGACGCACGAAGATCCGGTCATTGATTTGCACTTGTACAAAGAAAGGACGTTCGCATCGGCGAATTTAATGATGTTCATGTTGGGCTTTGCTCTGCTGGGCAGCACGTTGCTCTTGCCGCTCTTCATGCAGACGCTGCTGGGATACACCGCCCAGCAGGCCGGAATGGGGCTTTCCCCCGGCGGCTTTGCCATCATGGTGCTGATGCCAGTGGTGGGTTTTCTACTCTCACGCGTTGACCCCCGCAAATTGATGGTATTCGGGCTGGTGGTGCTGTCGTTTTCCTTGTACAACATGACCCGATTTACCCTCGGAGTGGACTTTCGCACCGTTGTGATTGCAAGGACCATCCAGGCGGTGGGGATGGCCTTCCTTTTCGTCCCTATCAATACCGCCGCCTACGCCTACTTGCCGCGCGAGAAGAACAATGCTGCTTCTGGACTAATGAACCTTGCCCGCAACATCGGCGGCAGCGTCGGAATTTCTGTCGTCACTACCATGCTTGACCGCCGCGCCCAGTTTCACCAGACCCACCTCTCAAGTCACCTTTCGGCATCTAATCCAAACATGCGGAACGCCCTGCTGGGCGCCGCAAGCAGGCTGGGAGGCGGGAATACCGCTGCCGGAATGCACAAGGCCTATGCCACCATCGAAAGTATGGTCTTTCGCCAAGCGGCCATGCTGGCTTATATTGATGACTTCTGGCTTCTTGCCATCGCAATTCTTGCCATGGTGCCAGTCGTGTTCCTGATGAAGAAGCCGCGCCGGGGAGGCGAAATTCCAGTCCACTGAGGGCCTTATGTATCGAGTCATTACGGTTGAACGGGAATACGGCAGCGGTGGCGGAGAAATTGCCTGTGAACTCGCCAAACGCCTCGGTTGGAAGCTTTGGGACCATTCCCTCACGGAAGAGATTGCGAAGCTCGCGAAGGTAGACTGTTCCGCGGTCGAACGCTGCGAAGAGCGGGTGGACGGTACTTTCCGCCGTCTCGCCAAAATATTTCTGCGCGGCAGCTATGAGCGGAACATTGATGCCGCCAGCGCTCCCTTCGACGCCGACCGCATGGTCGAAGTAGGACAACGAGTGATGGAAGAGGCCGTGCGCGAAGGCAATTGCGTGATTGTAGGACGCGGCGCACCTTACTTTTTGCGCCAGCATCCGAACACGTTCCACGTATTTCTCTACGCACCGCGATCGGAAAAAATCAAACGCTTATACGAGAGTGGACGAATCCCGAAAAACGTCAATATAGAAGAGATGGTGGACACCGTCGATCGAGATCGAATCACCTTCGTCAAGCACTACTTCGGGGCCGACTGGCCCACACGCTCGCTCTACCACCTTATGGTCAATACAGCGATCGGAAACGAAAACGTGCTATGCACGATCATGGGCACCATGCGCATGCTGGAAACTAAATCAGCAAAAGCCTTTACCAGCTTTGAGGAGCGAGAAGTCGAGGTCATTAGGTAACCGTTAATCTCTCTACCGCTATCCCCCGTATTCCCCGAGTAAACTGCGCACTGCCCCTTTTTGTGGCAATTTAACTTTCCTGCAACATTTCAGGATTATTATCGAATTGGTTATACGCGCCACGGAGACGCTAGCATGGGAGCATCCCGCTATCTGAGTTTCGCTCTGCCCCTCAGGGTGGCCGCTGTCTGCTACCGGCGCGTGAATGACTCCGTCGAATTCTTGCTGGTGAATACGAATGGCGGCGGTAAATGGACTTTTCCCAAGGGAGCGCCTGCGCAATCCCTCTCTCACTCGCAGGCAGCCGCGCGCGAGGCTTTGGAAGAAGCCGGTGCCACCGGGATGATTGAGCCGCGCCACTTTCACGTCTATCTTTATTCCAAAGGTGTTTTCTGGAAGCCGCCGGGAGTGCGGGAGTTCGTGGTCAAAGCCTTTCTCCTGGAAGTGGAACGCACGGAGTCTCCCCATGAAGACGAGCGAAATCCCAGCTGGTTCACTCCTGAAAATGCCCGCAAAGTCCTAGCCAAAGGTCGCGAAGTAAAGTATGAGCGCGAGTTGCAATCCGTCATTGATCGCGCTATGGAAGAAATTGGCGCGGCCCACGCGACGACCGCACAGTAATATTTGCTGTCATTCTGAGCGCATTTATATCTCGAGCAAGGTCTCTCCATCACCACCTTCACTCAAGCGGTCATCTCGAGCGGAGCAAAGCAAAGCGCTTCGCTTCGCGGAGTCGAGGGAGCTGCTTGGCGTTTTGTCCGACATTCCTGGGAGCCGTAAAAAGCGGGCCCCCATTCGCCACTTAAATTGCTACGCATTTAACTGCCTCGGTCAGGATGACAGATTTGGAGGGATGACATCTAGCGGGTATTTCTCTCGTTTTTGCGAACGCGCCTTCTCATGAGACGATTGAATACGCCTCATGATTCAACTATCTTCCGCCGGAAAACGTTTTGGCCACAAGCTCCTGTTCGAAGGGGCCGATTGGATGATTACTCCGCGAGATCGCATCGGCCTGGTCGGCGCCAACGGTACCGGAAAATCCACGCTGATGAAGGTCTTCGCAGGCATGGAAGGCCTCGACTACGGTTCGATCAGCACTGCTAAGGGCATCAGCGCCGGATACCTTCCGCAAGATGGGCTTTCTCTCTCCGGACAAACCGTCTTCGCCGAGTGCATTTCAGTCTTTGCCGATTTGCGCGCGATGGAACAAGAGATGGAAGACCTGACCGGCAGCATGTCAGAGCTTGATCATTCCTCCGCGGAATATTCGCAGGTCGCTGAGCGCTATCACCGCATCGAGCACGAGTTCCTCACCCGCGATGGATATTCGATTGAGAGCAAAGTCGGCAGCGTTCTCGCGGGTTTGGGATTCCGCAAAGAAGACTGGGACCGTCCCACTGAAGAATTTTCAGGTGGATGGCAGATGCGACTGGCTTTGGCAAAACTGCTGTTGCAACAGCCCAACCTTCTGCTGCTCGACGAGCCGACGAACCATCTGGATCTGGAAGCTCGTAACTGGCTGGAAGAATATCTGACGCATTATCCCAACGCGTTTGTCCTGATTTCTCACGACCGCTATTTTCTCGACATCACGGTGAACAGAATTGCCGAGATATGGAACAAGCGTATTCATTTCTACAGTGGAAACTACGAAAAATATCTTGGCCAGAAAACTCAACGGCTTGAGCAACTCGAGGCGGCCTACAAAAATCAGCGTGACCGCATTGAGCAGTTGGAAGTATTCATCAGTCGCTTCCGCTATCAGGCGACGAAAGCCAAGCAGGTGCAGAGCCGCATAAAAGAGCTGGAAAAGATCGAGCGCATCGAGCTGCCGGAGGAAGAGAAGACCATCCACTTCAAATTCCCGCAGCCCAAGCCGAGCGGAAGAATGGTTGCTGAGTTCCAAGATGTCGCGAAATCTTACGGGCAAAAGAAAGTTTTCGCGGACGTCAGCTTCATGATCGAGCGTGGAGACCGCATCGCCTTAGTGGGAGTGAATGGCGCGGGTAAGTCCACGCTCATCAAGTTGCTTTCGCAGAACGAACCGCTATCTAACGGTGAATACAGGCTCGGCCACAACGTGATCGTAGATTACTTCGCGCAGGATCAATACAAAGAGCTCGATCCGGACGCACGCATTCTCGATGATCTTGGGGAACTCTCGCGAAATTCTAGCCAGACGGAACTCCGCAGCCTGTTAGGTTGTTTTCTTTTTTCTGCCGACGATGTTTTCAAGCGCATTGGAGTTTTGTCAGGAGGAGAACGCAATCGTTACGCGTTGCTGAAAATGCTCTTGCAGCCGGGAAATTTTCTCTTGCTCGACGAGCCTACAAACCATCTCGACATGCGCGCCAAAGACGTCCTGCTCAAATCATTAATGGACTACAACGGCACGGTCGTTTTCGTCTCGCATGACCGGTACTTCATTGATAGGCTGGCAACCCGAATTTTCGAAGTCGGGGATGGCCGGGTGGAAATCTATCCCGGCAATTACGAAGACTATCTGTGGCGCAAACAGGGTGGCGCGGCAACTTTGCAGGAAACGATTGCAAAGTCTTCCAAAAGTCTGCCGGGCAACGGAAATCACAATCGTGCCGCTGCTTCTTCATCTGAGTCAGAGTCGACAGCGAAACGTCTGAATCCCATTAAGCGCAAACAGCTTGAAGATCGGGTGCGTGAGATCGAACAGGAAATTGCCAGCCTGGAAACCGCCATCGCGGGGTGCGAGAGCGCCTTGCAGAACTTCGTTAGCAACGATGAAACCGCCCGGCTCACTTGGGAACTAGGGGCTCATAAGAAGAATCTTCAGGCGCGTCTTGCCGAGTGGGAAGAAATTGGACAGACGCTGCAGCCTTAGATCGCTGCGCGGGTTTTGCGGTCCAAGTAAAAAGGGGATGCAGAGCTCTCGCTTCGCTCGGGATGACGTTAGGTGTTGAAGAGCTTGGCCAAAAGCTAAAAGCCTACACTGCCACCGCAGGCTCATGCCCTGAAAGCGGAACTTGCAGATCGGGCATTGGCCTTCCGGCGAATAAAAGCCTGCATGGCTTGGCCAGCCAGCGTGCCCATCGGCCGGACCAGGTTACACGAGCGCTATCGGTAGCGATGCCGGTGTCCGCATACATCTGGCGATAGATTTTCGAGATGAGAACGAAGGCGAGACGTCCGCGGCTTGACTTAATGAAACTGGATCGCTTCCAGATGGATCCAAAGCTGTAAAACTTGTCCCATACGGCTTGCGTACGCGAACGGATTTCCTCCGCAGACATTACCGGGTGGTCCCAATAAAGCTTTGGACGCAGCGCTTGCGGTATTAACCAACGCTTGGTAAGCGGAATCCCAGCAATCGTAGGCGGGGTGTCTCCCAATTGTTTTTCCCAGCGATTGAAATCTACGGTTCCGGGATAAGGACTCAAGGTTACAAACTGTGCAAATGTAAGATTCGCGCTGATCGCGGCAGCGGCAGTCGCATCGAAGGTTGCGGGACGATCGCTGGGCAATCCGAAAATGAAAGAACCCAGCACATGTACGCCATGACGACGGAAGGTTCGTAGCCTTTCGATCAAGTCCTCGCCCGCCAGGTTGAAATCTTTATAAACATCTTTCAATCCATCCGGTGTGACCGATTCCACGCCCACGAGCGCACCTTTGATGCGCGCCCTCTTCATGGCATCCAGGAAGTCGGTGTCTTCAGCAGCCTCCATGGTGATCTGAGTAAAGAAAACCATGTCGTCTGGAAGCTGTGCCAGACGGGCCATCAGCTCGAATCTTTCATCGCGGACTGCTTGTAATTCCTGCAGCTTGGCGACATTGTTCTGCTGTTTTGCCAGCTTGATATCGGTGAGAGTTATGGGATAGAAATTGTCGTCCGCGAGCGCGACAAACCTGAACCCCAGCCGCCGCAATTCCACAATTTCTTCAATCACTACATCGGATGCGCGCTGCCGCGGCTTCTGGCCATCCGTACGCCAGACAGAACAGAACGAACAGTGCTTCGGACAGCCCCGCACCGTCTGCACCGAAGCCCACATATAGCGGTTGCGCGGCACCAGGTCCCAGCGAGCGGCGGCAAAAGAACTGGCTTCAACTCGGCCTCCCGCATAAGTCCGTTGGGGTGCTCCGACACTGCAGTCTGCCAGCGCCTTCGACCACACCACGTCACCATCGCCCTGCACCACGGCATGCGCTCCGCCAAGTTCGTGCGCCTCCTCAGGGAAAAGCGTGGCATGGATGCCACCGAAAATCACATAAGCGCCGCGACTGCGCGCGATCTGTCCGATCTCGTACCCCCGCAAAGCGTTCGCCGTGTGGATACCGATGCCAACCACATCACCCTCACGAATTTGTTCCGGATCCATCTGAAAGAGCGTCTCGTCAACGATCACCGGATCGCCGTAGCTTCTTGGGGTCGCCGCCGCCAGCACATACTGCCAGCGGGGAGTGATTACGGCCGTGCCAAACGCCACGGTGCTGGGATTGATAAGGTGCACTTTCACGAAAAGCTCCTTTGCGCATCACCTGGGCGTTCTAGGCATCGCGATGCATCCGAGTGCCGTACCCTCTGTGGTCTGGCTTCGATTAAGTGCCTGTGCGAGAGTGACTCGCGTTGCACTTCGAAAATACTGGAAGCGCTACCGATCAGTAGCAGCGGGAAGAAAGGAGCCAGCTTCTCTCTGCAGTGCAGCAGGGAAGGAGGAAGACTCGGATAATCCGGCTGGAAACCGAAAAAAGACAAAGTAAGCCTAGGCGTTACGCGGTGAGTTGTCAAGATTGATGACAAACGCCCGTAGCTCAATGGATGAGAACTATATTGATTTATCGAGCCACTTAACCATAGCACATGCGGCGGACTCCCAGATTGCGCTGAGGAGCGAGAACAGTTTTCAAGAGTCTGATCGTGGATAATTCGAGCTAAGCACAGTTGATATTCTTTTTACCTCCGCCCGAGGGACGCTCTCTTTCGTAACCTCCTCGATTAGCGCCTTCTCATGCGATATTGCAGTAGGCCATTGGCCATGCGGTTCATACCCAGGGCGTGCGGCGCGAAATCGCAGTCGCAAGCGAAAAGGAATATATCCAAATGCTGCAGGCACCCGAATCCAATTCTCAAAAATCTTCTAACTCCAACTCGACTGCTTTTGCACCGCTCAAAACCGTAGGTTCACCCGTCGAGCAAGCCACAATCGGACGCTCGCTGGTTATCAAAGGCGAGATCAGCGGCAGTGAGTCGCTTTACATTGACGGCAAAATCGAAGGCTCAATTAATTTCGAGGAGAGCCGCATCACCATCGGCCGCAATGGCAGCGTTACCGCTAACATCAACGCCCGCGAAGTCGTGATCATGGGAACCGTCAAAGGAAATATTCAGTGCAGTGATCGCCTGGACATCCGCAGCGAAGGCTCGTTGACCGGAGACGTAATCACCCAGCGCATAAGCGTGGAAGACGGAGCCATGTTAAAAGGCAGCGTGCAGATTCGCTCCAGCGAGCAGAAACAAGGGAAGGGCAATGACTCCGCGAAGCCTGCGTTTGAACAGCCGAAGGCGGCTGCGGCAACCGCGGGCCACTAATAAAAGTCTTCAGGGAATAAGAACAAAAAAGCACGCCTCAATGAGAGACGTGCTTTTGTATTGGGGTTTTGGTCAAGCGCTCTTCTTGGAGGCACCGTCCTTAATCTCCGCTTCACCCTTCTCACCTGGCTTCAAATCCAGCGATGCGGAATTCATGCAATAGCGCAGTCCGGTAGGCCCCGGACCGTCATTGAATACGTGTCCCAGATGCGCGTCACAGCGCGAGCATCGTGCCTCGGTGCGGACCATCCCATAACTGCGGTCACTCTCTTCCTCCACAGCACCTTCAGCGACAGGCTTCCAGAAACTAGGCCATCCCGTGCCGGAATCGAACTTCGTGTCTGACGTGAACAGCGGCTGTCCGCAGCATGCGCATGCGTAGGTGCCCTTTTCCTTCGAATTCCAGTATTTGCCCGTGAAGGCGGGCTCGGTGCCGGCTTTGCGCGCCACCTGAAATTGTTCGGGAGTTAGTTTTTTCTTCCATTCCTCGTCGGTCTTAGTGACTTTGTCCGCCATCTCGTTGCCTCGTAATCATTCGAATTTAATTAGCTTGTTATCTGATGCAATTCCCGCGAACTTGATACATTCATTCCCTATTGACTTCGCCTTTCATTCGCTTACAATGAGCGCCATGGCGATCACTAGAAGACAGCGGCAAGTGTACGATTTCATATCGGACTTCGTCCAAAAACATTCTTATTCGCCGTCCTTTGAAGAGATCGGCGAGGGCATGGGATTGAGTTCGCTGGCAACCGTCCACAAACACGTCACCAATCTCGAGAAAAAGGGACTCCTTACCCGCGACTACAATCGCAGCCGCTCCATTGACCTGTTACCTCCGAAGGGCCGCCTGAAACAGGCCATGGCGGTGAATACCACGATGGTGCTACCGCTGCTAGGAAGGATTGCAGCAGGACAGCCGATCGAGGCGGTACAAAATCCAGAAACGATTTCCCTCGCCGATTTCGTACGATCGAAAGAGGTATTCGTGCTCGAAGTCCGCGGCGATTCCATGCAGGACGAGCACATCCTAAGCGGCGACTATGTTCTGGTAGAGCGCTCCAAGACTGCGCACAACGGAGACATTGTGGTTGCTTTGGTTGATACAACGGACGCGACGTTGAAGCGCTTTTTCCGCGAGGGGGACAACATCCGTCTGCAACCGTCGAACGCCGCCATGAAACCGATCATCGTTCCCGCCGCCTCGGTGGAAATTCAGGGCAGGGTCATTGGAGTTCTGCGAAAGTATTGAACAAAGAAAAACGCCCGGAACATGCCCGGGCGCTTCGTGAGCTATCGCACTGCAAAAAGACCTTATCCCATGTGTTTATCAATGGCTTTTTGAATCGTCTCTTTGGGGACGTAGCCTACAATCTGCTCTTTCACTTCGCCACCCTTGAACACCAGAAGCGTCGGGATTCCGCGTACGCCATAGCGCATGGGAGTGGCGCTGTTGCGGTCCACGTCCATCTTGCCGATCTTCACTTTGCCCTGATAATGGGCGGCCAACTCTTCGACGATGGGTGCAATAGCGCGGCAAGGGCCACACCACGCCGCCCAAAAATCCAATAGCACCGGTGTGTCGGACTTCAAAACGTCCTGATCGAAATTCGCGTCATTTACTTCCAGAATGCCGTTGCCTGCCATGATTCCTCCCGGGAACTTTCGCTAGAATTCGCTGCTTCTATTAACGTCGCCGTTAGGCGCACAATCTTATATCGTAGCACTTGTATTGGATGCAACAGAGCTCTAGAAGTCGCAGGGAGGGGAGACAACCAGATGGGCTCCTAAGACAAATAAAAAACGCCCTGAACGATTAAGTTCAGAGCGCCTCGGCAGCCCTCCCCCAGAACTGCCAAACCACAACTGGATAGTAGGCCCCACCCCACTTCCTGTAAATGTCACTTTGGTAATCGTGTTTTGCGGTGGGTAATCATCGGATGGGTACCGCGGGGGCGCTGGCAGTTCCCTGCTTACAGCGCGCCTTCATGGCTTGAGATCTTCGAAAGCTGAAAGCCGAAAACTGAGAGCTGACAGCTACCGTAACGAATTAATCCCGCTGCCAGCTTTGGCCGGCATCCTCCGTGGTCCAGACCTCCTCGTTCGCCGTAGTCAATTTTCCGTGTTGCGGATCCACGAATTCGATGGCTGTTACGTCACCCTTGAGAAACTCGCCATTCGTCATCGGCTTTATGGCCGACCAGTGCAGTCCCGCATCGGAAGAGTGGTAAAGAGCGGCATTCGCCCCGCCCACCCACACCTCATTGCCGAGGGAGAAAATAGCTAGAAATGCCCCACCCGGTGAAACTAGTACCGTTTCCCATGCGCCGGAAGCCTGCACGAACCGCTGCGGCGATCCGTTCCCACTCAATCTCCACTGCGGAGCCAACGCTGCGGGCGACGCGATCATCGCCTGATTTACAGCCTTGTTCATTAAAGGCGCGGTCTCGGTCGTCGGCTGAGCCGAGTTCCATGCACCGGTCGCCTTTGTCTTTGCCGTCGGCGCGGAGTCTCCATATTCGTCTTTTTCTAACGCCTTTTTCTCATCTGCCCGCTGCTCCGCGACTTGCGGTCTGGATGGCGGCGGCGACGCTGAAAGCCGCTCTATTGAATCGCGGCTATCGTCCAGCTTGGAGACTTTACCAGCACCTTCGCGGGGCGCTCTTGCCATGGCTTCTTTCCTTTGCAAGACGCCAGACGCCTTTTCCGCGGAATTCTGATTTGGCTCTGAACCCGCCGCCGACGAAGCCGGCCTTGGAGACTGGGGTACTGAATCCGTGCTAAGTCCAGCCGGTCCTACCGCTTCAGGACGTTGATGGCGTAGACTCACCGCCGCTGCTACCACAACGACGCAAGCTGCAGCAGCCGCCCAGCGCATGCTACGCCAACCCAGCCATTGCGAGTGGGCGTGAGTGACATGGGCTTCCTGAAATTCTGGCTGCGCCAAAAACACGGCCTCACGGCATTCGCCACATCGCGATAGATGCGCCAACACATGCACTCGTTCAGTTTCTGAAAGAGCGTGCTCTGCAAACGCATTCAGCAAGTTGGGCTCGGGATGGGTTCCGCCCTCCGCGCTCCGCAAGCGTTCCCGCACGATTTTGGGTAAGTCATTCATGACTTGGCGGAGGGTATGTCCTTTTCCTTCTCATTTGAGAACGCTCCAGCCTCAGATTCTTGCGTCAGGCTTGCACGTATATTCACGCGAAGGTCACGGACGTCCACGTCCAGACTTTCTTCAGCCTGACGACGGCTCATACCTCGCGCCAGCAGGGAGGAGAATATCTGTTTTCTCAAGGATTTCGCCAGTTTGTCGAGTTTGCGGCTGATAGTAGATTCATGGACCGAAAGCATTTGCGCGATCTGGGCTAAGGTTCGCTGGTCGAGATAGTAGGCTGCCAGCACAAAACGGTCGCTGGGAGGCAGTAAGCCCAGCGCCTCGTCAACGGCCGCCTCCACCCGTACGTCGGCAGCGGTGACGGTTTCAGTCTGCGGGGCCGCAAACTGTGCTCCTTCTTCTCTCTCTTCGTCCAGACTAACCAGCCGGCGCTGGCGGCGATAACGATTGACGTACTCTTGCGCCATGACGGTCCGCAGCCAGCCTTCGAGCGATCCGCGTCCGGTGTAGGAACTCAGCTTCGAGATTCGCTCGCCATCGCGAGTCTTCGTTCCATAGAGATCGGTATAAAGTGAGTCTGCTAACTCGCGCGCGGCGGCGCTTTCCTTCGCAATGAATCCTGCAATGTCATATAGCTTCTCGCGATAGCGGGCCATAAAAACTTCCCAGGCATGGTCATTGCCGGCGGCACAGCCGCGCGCCAATGCGAGTTCTTCCAGACGCAGGCTTTCGTAGAAGGCTCGCGGATACTGCTTGTTTTCGGGGGGAGACTTGCTCGCGATCTCGGTAAGAATCCTGGCGAAGTCTTCGATGGGAATTCCGAAGTCACCAGCTTTGCTCTTTTCCCACATCTGCACTATTCCCGCTTCCAAGGCAGAGTGCTCCGTGCTTTCGGAAGCGCTGTCTTTTCCCAGAACGGGACTGCCTTGACCGGGATAGTTCACCTTTGAATGCTACCAACTATTTAGACGCAAAATGCGGGCATTTGTAGTTTGTCGGAGCTGGATTGACTTAACAGCCCTCGGAGCAAACTGACAGGACGATGCTACTTGGCGGAACCCAGGATTACTTTGTCCGAACTCGCGTCATACCAGCTCTGCCAAGCGGCAGCGTCGTTGGGAAGAGATTGCGCCGTGATGTCTCGCAAAGCCTGAAAAACCCAGCCGTGGGTGGAGGCGTCCAGGGAAGGGTCGCTTGCATAAAGAAGCAATCGCGGAATGATGGTTTGTCGTTGGCGCTTGCTTAACATTCCGGATTGGGCGAGGCCGCACGCAGCGCGCTCGCGAACCATGGGCGATGGGTCGTCGTGGAAGGTCTTCATCAATGGATCGATCGAACCATCAGTGCCGAGATACGAAATGCCTTCGACCGCCCATTGACGGATCTCCGGGTCGTCATTGCCGAGCTGTTGCGTCAGGAACTGGCCGATCCGCTCGGCCTCTACGTCCCGATTGCCCAACAAGCCCATCGTCCACAAGGCCCAGATCCGCTGAGATTTCGGACCCGTACTCGCCTGCAGAATTAACTGCTCCGCGCTTTCCGGAGTCTTTGCAAGTCCCATGGCAGCAAGATCAACTTCAATCCCTTCTGCGCGGACCGCAAAATCATCGGAGTTTAAGGCAGACGTGATCAGCGAATTGAGTTGCGGCGTAAGCGTGAGATTTCCCCGCCACGCATCCACTCGGGCCGCGACTTCTTCCTTCGCTCCCGGAGAGTGGCCCACTGCGCGCTGCAGCAGAAGCTCCGCCTGGCTTTGCAGCGCCCGGTTCGTTACTACCCTTGGCGAGGTCTTTCGGCCCGAACGGATGACGGAAGAATGTTGCGCGTTTTGAGCGTTCTTGGAAAGAAATTGGACAATCTCCAGCAGTCCTCGCTGATGCAGCATCAATTGCATCCCCAGGAAAGCGCCTGCCGCCAGGGCGACCCATTTCCGGCTACCGCTTTGGGCTGTTATCGGCCGGTCGGTATGGAGGTCCGCATCCGTGCCAAGACTGCCATAGTCCGGCGTAGGTTTTAGATTGGCATTCTGTCCCGCAACTTCCATTTCCGAAGTCTAATGTCAGCGCAAAATAGGATAAAGTTACCTAGGTTCCGCCGCGCCGCAAGTATGGATGCTTATATCGTAGTACGTGGATTTGCATGGATAACCTCACTCGCACAATCCGATAGTTTTCCGCTGTCAAGTGCGGTTGCCGTGGAGTGCTGAAGACGAGACATTTTGGCAAGGAGAAGACACGATTGATGTCTAAAAGACTTTCAAACACACTTGCAATGCTGCGAATGTTCTGCTCGACAGTCCTGCTGTTTTGCCTGGTGCAGGCGTGCGTCGGATATTCAGTGCTCACTCATGAAGAAATCGTTGACCTCCTGTGGAAGGACCAGATTCAGCCCTTGCTGATGAAGCGCTATCCGGGGACGACCGAAGCGGATTTAAAGAAAGCCCACGCGTTCGCCTACGGCGGCAGCCTCCTTCAGGACATGGGGTACTATCCTTTCGGCAGTAAGTACTTCAGTGACCTGGTGCACTATGTTCGCACCGGAGATTTTGTGGAAGCGTTGCTCGAGCAATCGAACGACGTTAATGAATACGCGTTTGCCTTAGGCGCCTTGGCGCATTACGCCGCAGACGTCAATGGACATCCGGCCATCAACCAATCGGTGGCAATTCTTTTCCCCAAGCTACATGCTAAATTCGGCAACGAAGTGACTTATGCGGATGATCCGAAAGCCCACATCAGAACCGAATTTGGATTTGACATGGTGCAGGTGGCAAAGAACCGGTACACGTCAGACCGCTATCACGACTTTATCGGATTCGAAGTCTCCAAGCCGGTAATGGAGCGGGCTTTTATGCAGACTTACGGCCTTAAAATGTCCGATGTTTCCGGTAGTGAAGACCTCGCCATCGGAAGCTTCCGCCGGGCGGTGAGCAGAGTTATTCCGGAAATGACTCGAGTCGCCCTGCTCTCGCGCAATAAAGCGATCATCAGAGACACCCCCAACATCAACGAGAAGAAATTTCTCTATCACCTTTCGCGCGCGGATTATCAAAAGGAATGGGGCAAGGGATATCGCAAGCCTGGCTTCGGAACTCGCATTCTGGCATTTTTCTTGAAAATTGTCCCTAAGGTCGGTCCTTTTAAGGCAATCTCATTTCAAATTCCTACCACGCAGACCGAAGACATGTACATCAAGAGCATCAACAACACGCTGGATAATTACGCTGCGCTTTTGCGTGAAACCAAAAATGGAAAGCTTCAGCTACGAGACTTAGATTTCGATACCGCCCGCGAGACCAAGCCTGGGGAATACCCCTTGGCGGATGATGCTTATGCTCGTCTGCTCGACGATCTCGATAAGCGCCATTTCAGTGAGATGACTCCTGAGTTGCAGCAGAATATCCTGGCGTTTTACGCGAATGTGAACGGTCCGATGATTGCCAAGAAGGCCAAGAAGAAAGAAATAAAGAAGGCCCAGGCAGCCTGGGAGAAGACTTCCAAGGAAATCGCCGATCTGAAAGCGTGGCAGCTTCCGATGACGACTCCAGATCAGAACAAGAATCCTGAGAAGAAAGACGAAAAGACTCCGGACAGAACTGACAACAAGAAAGACAAGGCGGAATTACTGCTGGAACCGCAGGAACTGCCGACCTTATGAGCTCTCAACCCATAACTCCTAAGCCGGCGGGTTCCGAAGATAAGTTCTACCACGCGAGGATCACGAAACGATTAGATCTTGCTGGCGATCTTTGGGTCATCCGCGTCGAACCGCAAGGCGACTTCACATTCGTTCCCGGACAATATGCCACGCTGGGAGTGAACGGTCCTGTTAAGCGGTCAGAGCGTGCCTATTCAATCGTCTCTTCTCCTTATGAAAAAGAACTCGAATTTTTCTTCGAACTTGTTCCCGAAGGAGAGCTGACTCCTAAACTCTACAAGCTGCAAGTTGGCGACGAGTTGCTGATGCGCAAGATTCCCAAGGGCCGCTTCACCCTGGAAAACAAAGGTGGACGCAACAAGCACTTGCTCGTTTCCACCGTGACGGGCGTCGCTCCTTACATCAGCTATATCCGCACCTTGTACAAGGATTGGAAAGAAGGGAAGTTCGCGGGAGAACAGCAGTTGTTCCTCTTGCACGGAGCCAGCCGCTCTTGGGAGCTTGGCTATCACGAAGAGTTGCAGAAGTTCTCGCAGGAGGTTCCATGGCTCACTTACGCGCCGACCGTCAGCCGTCCGTGGGAGGACAAAGACTGGTCGGGCGAAACCGGGCGTGTGGACGATGTTCTGCGGAAATACACCGATCTCTGGGGGCTTACTGGCGCGGATTCAGTCGGCTATTTATGCGGACATCCCACGATGATCGCAAACGGTAAGGGAATTCTGGCGCGCATCGGGTTCGGAAAAGACGGCCTGAAAGAAGAAATCTATTGGATTCCACCCAAAGAAACTGCCGCAGGCTGAGGTCGCAACATGAATCCGTCGGCCAGCGAGCACGGCGCCAAAGAGTTCCTAATCTCTCGCATAGTTGAAGAGGCGCGATCCGCAGGTATTCCGCTCTCGGAAGTTGAGCGGAAAATGCTTTATTTTTCGGAAACTGGATGGACCTTGCCCGACATAATGCAAGTCAATGAACAATTCGACCTCAGTTATGGAATGGAGGAATACGAAAAGAAAATCGCGGATCTCGCCGGCAAGGCTGCACAGCGTGCCCAAAGAAAAAGTCCGGATGAGTATCAGACTTGGCGGGACACGATCCAACTTCTCGAAAGAGGCGATCACTACATCAGTGTCCTGATTGGGCGTTCTGAGGTTGGGAGTTCTCAGATTCGGTTGGCAGGAGATACTGCAAATCTGCTGGGAGCCGCGCTCTTGTTGGTAGGCTTGCTTATTGTTGCTGCCTTTGTTTCGTCGAAGTACGAGATTGATTTTTGGAAATATTTTCCATCTAGTGAAGCTTTTTGGTCCTCCTTTTGGATCGTTGCGATCTCTGCTGCGATTTGCTATCTCGTCGTGCGGCGGATTCTTGGGACAAAAAAAGCAGATGACCTCCAACGCAAGATCATAGGAAAGATATTTCAAAGCTCCCAGCAGGAAAAGGAATGACCTGCAGAGTAGTGCGACTACGTTAGTACTTCATCCTGCGTGCTAGCTCTGAGGATAAATGTGCATCCGGCTTTAGAGAAGCTCTCGCCGTGAATGCTTCCAGGCTCGGCCCGACAATAGTCTCCAGCCTTCATGAGCTTTCCTTGCACAGTGATTTCGCCGGTAAGAAGAAAGATTTCCTCCGGGCCGCGATGCCGGTGCGGCGGATAATAAATGCCAGGATCCAAACGCACCAGCGACGTTACACAGTGTTGCTCGGGATCCGCGAACAGAAGCTTAGTCCATATTCCGGAGGCCGCTATCGGCTGCCACGGAATAGCTTCACTACGAGAAATGAGCACACCTGCTGTTCTGTAGATGATCGCAGAGTTTTCCCCCGCCGGCGCTGCCTGAGCCGTGGCGGACGTCCCCTTAAGGACTCTCTCTTGATCGAGCCGGCTCAAAAAACGCTCTCGGGATCCTGCGGGCATGGTGACCGCATTCGCCAGCTTTGCGATGCTCTCAGCTGTGCGGGCCAGCTCGCTGGCGCAACTCGAACAGCCGCCAGCAAGATGTCTCTCAAGCGCTGTTAAGTCCTCGCCGTCAAGGTTTCCGAGGACATAGATGGCCACGGAATCTGCCCATGGGCAGAGCTTTTCTTCGGGATGTACCGATTCTGTCATTTTTCTATAACTAACTTAAAGTACGCTCGGCAGGCGAGATTGGATCACGACTGCCGGTTGTCTTTCTTTCGGTTGACCCCTTCAGGCAGCAAAATCTCTCGAATGCTTTGTAACGCTTTGCGGATCCTCGATTTTACAGTTCCCAAAGGCAGACCACTACGGGTGACAATCTCCGAATGAGAAAGGCCTGCAAAATAGCTGAGTTCCAGCACATCGCGCTGAGAGGCCGGGAGAGCGCTTAAAATTGCGCGTACTTTGTCAATATCCGGCATGTATTCCGGCTGGCTGACGGCTGCTTCTGGGGACTTCGACTCTTCCGGCAGCTGCGACTCGCGGCGATGTTTGCGCCAGTAATCCACGGCTCGATGGCGCGCGTTGATCGTGATCCACGCAGAAAGTCTCCCGCGGTTCGCATCGAAAGCCTTGGGGGTACGCCACAGCCGCAAAAAAACCTCCTGCAGGATGTCTTCGGCAGCGGAAGCATCTCTCAAAACATGAAATGCTAAGCCATAGGCCAGCGTAGAGTAGCGGTCGTAAATGGTCATCAGCGATTTTTCATCGCCTTCAGCTACCCGCATCATTAACTGGCGGTCGTCGGTATCTTCTTTTCGGGGGATGGGAGAATCCATTCTACGCAACGGTTGCCGCGGATTCGTCAGCATGAACATCCTTGATGTGGGCGGACAGTGCGACTGTGAAACTGCCTGGCTCGAATCAGATGCTGTGAGAGTGATCGAAGTTGTGTTTCGGACTGTTACCAAAACGCTCTTTCAATTGGTGCATTTGTTTAGCTCTCAGCCGGCGCAAAACAAACCAGGACCACTAACTCTTCGACGATGTCGTAAAACCGGTGCACAGTTTTTGCGCCCACGAAAATAACACTGCCGGGCGCGACTTCCTCGTCTTCGATCAAGTTTTCCTTTGAGCCGACCTGCATGCGGGCGCGTCCCCTGACGACATAATAAATCTCGTCCTCGTTGTGAGGAAATTGGGTGTCCTCTGCGCCCACGGGCAAAACATAGATTCCGGCGCTCATTGCTGGTACGCGAAGAAACTCCCGATACCGTTTGCCTGCGATTTCTAGCTGGTGCTGAAGTTCGGGCATCTGAAAAAACGTCTTCATTCGAACGCTCCGGCAAACAGAATCTCGGCGTACTGAGAAGCCAGCTCTTTCTCGTGCAGCGTTCCCTCTGGTTGATACCATTGGTAGATCCAATTAATCATTCCCAACAAAGCAAAGGCAGCAGCGCGCGGATTCACTGATCCGTTTGACTGACGTTTCCGCTGCACCTCGGCAATCAGCTTCTCCATGAAGTGGACGTAATCTTTTTTTCTACCATTAATCCGCTTGCGCAAGGATGGGGGAAGAGGGTGATTTTCGTGCAGCATTACGGTTATTTCGCGGTCGCGCTCGCTTAGCACCACTCCGATGTGCAGTTTTATCAGCATGCGCAGGCGCTCTTCGGGATCAGCAATTTTAATGACCGGGTTGATCACCCGCTCCTGGGTAATGTCCATCGCATGGTCCATCAGGTTGAAGAGGATTTCGTCCTTACTTTGAAAATGGTGGTAAAGTCCGCCTTTGCTTAGGTTTAGAGCAGCAGCAATATCATTCATCGAAGTCCCGTCATAACCCTGCTGCTGGAACAGACGGGCAGCAATGCGCAGGATTTGCTGTCTGGGGTCGCTGGCGGAGTCGCGAGTCATCCGGCGGACAGCATATACAGGCTGAACCCGGAATGCCAATCAAAGGTGAATTCTGCCTTGACAGAGCGGAGGAGGCTGGGTAGCATATTTCCAGCCGACCGACCGGTCGGTTTGCAGGTTTAGCCCCCAAAGCTTTATAGGAGAAACCGTGGCCACAGTTTTTTATCAACATGACGCCAACCCTTCCGCTCTCAAGGGCAAGATCATCGCTATCTTCGGCTATGGCAGCCAGGGACACGCACAAGCTCAGAATTTGCAAGATAGCGGACATAAAGTAATTGTCGGACTCGATCCAACCCGGAAGACCGCGCAAGTCGCGGAGGCAGATGGAATGGAAGTAGTTGCTCCGGCCGAGGCCGCCAAGCGTGCGGATTGGATCCAGATTCTTACGCCGGATGAAACTCAGGGAGATTTCTACGAGTCTGCGATCAAGCCTGCGCTGCGTCCCGGGAAAATTCTTGGCGTTTCGCACGGCTTCAGCATTCATTTCAAGACTATCGTCCCGCCCAAAGATGTTGACGTAGTAATGATCGCGCCGAAAAGCCCGGGACATCTGGTGCGCCGAATCTATACCGAAGGACGCGGCGTGCCGTCGTTGCTCGCAGTTCATCAGGATGCCAGCGGACGCGCACATGAATACGCGCTTGCCTATGCGGACGGCATCGGCTCAACTCGCGCCGGAGTTCTGCAAACTACTTTTAAGGAAGAAACCGAGAGCGACCTCTTCGGCGAGCAGGCTGTGCTGTGCGGAGGCCTGACGTCGCTGATTAAAAAAGGCTACGAAACTTTGGTCGAAGCCGGATATCAACCCGAAATCGCATATTTCGAATGCCTGCACGAAGTAAAACTGATCGTGGATTTGATTTACGAAGGCGGGCTTGCGCGCATGCGCGATTCGATCTCCAACACGGCTGAGTACGGTGATCTGACGCGCGGCAATCGCGTGGTTGGAGATGATTCGCGGGCATCCATGAAAAAAATTCTGGCGGACATTCAGGATGGAACCTTCGCACGCGAGTGGATTGAAGAAAACAAAAAAGGCGGAAAGAATTTCGCCGCTCTGCGTGAAAGCGAAAGGCGGCATCCGATTGAGGAAGTCGGCTTGAAGTTGCGCGGAATGATGTCGTGGCTGCAGAAGGATGGTAAAAAATCCGCAGCCGCAGAGAAGTCCAAGGAGCAGGTTGTAAATGCTTAAAGGGGCAGAAATCGTTTTGCGTTGTTTGCGCGCCGAGGGCGTCGAGTTGGTATTCGGCTACCCCGGCGGCGCAATTATGCCTTTGTACGATGCTTTGGTTGGCAGCGGTATTAAGCACATCCTGACGCGTCATGAGCAGGGGGCAGTTTTCGCGGCTGAAGGTCAGGCGCGCGCAACCGGGCAGGTTGGAGTTGCCATTGCCACCAGTGGTCCGGGCGCAACCAATCTCGTTACCGGCATCGCCGATGCCAAGATGGATTCCGTCCCGCTAGTTTGCATCACCGGGCAAGTGCGCAGTCACTTGATCGGCAGCGATGCTTTCCAGGAGACCGATGTTTTCGGACTTACGCTTTCGCTGACCAAGTGGAGCCGTCTGGTGCGAACCATTGAAGAGATTCCCGCAGTGATTGCCGAGGGATTTCACTGGGCCCGCAGCGGACGTCCGGGGCCGGTGGTGCTGGATATTCCCACCGATCTGCTGAAGGCGAAAATGGAGTTTGCGGGGCCCGTGAAATTCCATCCGCCCGTGCAGCAGGCGAAGCCTAGCTCAGATAGCTCCAAGACTCTGATCTCGCTGCTTCAGAAGGCCAAGCGTCCGGTGGCATTGGTAGGTGCAGGCGCGAAGATTTCCGGCGCCATCACCGACCTGCGGCAGCTGCTGGACACTTTGAATATCCCCACGTTCGCAACCGTTCACGGGCTGGGCGCAGTTCCGCCCGAGGCTCCTTACTACCTTGGCATGGTGGGGATGCATGGCACTCGCGCAGCGAATACCGCCTTGCACGAAACTGATCTGCTGCTGATTTTTGGCGCACGTTTGGATGACCGCGTCACGGGCGAGCCTTCGCGTTTTGCCCCCCACGCTTGCATTGTCCACTTCGAAGTGGATCCCGCGCAGCTCGATCGCGTTCGTCCCTGCGAATTGGCCGTTATTGGCGATATAGCCGAGACGGTTCCTGCTTTCCATGACGAACTTCGCCACGCCTCTCTTCCCGACTGGAACGACTGGCGCACGCTTGCCGGCGGTCCAGAGCGCGCCGAACTCGATTCACGCGGACTGGCGCAACCGACGATCCGACTCCTTGATGAACTGTTCAAGCGGCTTCCGGAAAATAGCGTAGTAGTTGCCGACGTTGGCCAACATCAGATGTGGGCCGCGCAGCGATATCGTTCATCTTCTCCCCGAGGATTTATCACTTCCGGCGGCTTGGGCGCGATGGGGTTTGCTCTGCCTGCTGCCGTGGGCGTGCAGCTTGCGAAACCTGACACGACTGTTCTGTGCGTATCCGGGGATGGCGGAATTCAGATGAACATTCAGGAACTGGCTACCGTCCGGCGACTGAACCTGCCGATCAAAATGATCATCGTGGATAACAAATATCTGGGAATGGTTCGGCAATGGCAGCAGCTTTTTTACCAGCGTAATTATGCCGAAACCGATCTCAGCGATAACCCGGACTTCGTAGAAATTGCAAAGGCTTACCGGATCAACGCTCAGCGGCTGGGAGAAGAGGCTATGACGGATTTTCCGTTGTCGTCGGAGGCTGGCAAAGCACTCGACGATTTCCTGAAGTCGCCTGAGCCCGAGTTGCTGGTTTTCGATTGTCATCCGGATGCAAATGTATATCCCATGGTGCCGGCGGGAGCCGCGCTGTCGGAGATGTTGCTGGAAGAAGAATAAGGCCAGAACAGGGAGCAATAAATCATGCACGCATTCCACATTCGTTATCGCAATACACAAGGCACGCTGATGCGCATCCTGAACGCGGCATCGCGACGCGGAATTGACATGCCCTACGTACAGGCAAGCCCGTTGTCGGACGCTCACACAGTTACGCTGTTGCTCGAAGTAAACGCGAAACAGATTGGTCAGTTGAGCCGCGATTGGTATGCGATCGTGGACGTGACCGACGTTCGGTCGGTCGTGCCTTCGAAAGACCTGGCCGAAAAGAACGAAGCGTGGGCCGCGACGCCACATCCGCCGACTTCAGCGGTCTCTTCAGGAAGCTCACTGGCTAGTGCCGCTATGGCGTGAATGACAAGCTGAAAGTCCGGTGGAGCTCTCGACTGTCTTTAACATTCGTCTTGCTCGCGAACGCCCGCTTGCTGTAACTGCTAGTCTGGATTTTGATATATCTTTTCTCGAGTTATCCACTTAATAAAAATCTATGGACCTCAAACATCGCAGTCGCGGTATTACGGATGGGCGCGATCGGGCACCGTCCCGCGCCATGTTCAAAGCTATTGGGTTCACCGACAACGATCTCAGCCGTCCTCTGATCGGCGTGGCGAATACATGGATCGAAACCATGCCGTGCAATTTCCACCTGCGCCGCCTTGCCGCCAAGGTGAAGGAAGGAGTTCGCGCTGCTGGCGGCACTCCCATGGAGTTCAATACCATCGCCATCAGCGATGGCGAAACCATGGGCACGGAAGGAATGCGCGCGTCCCTGGTTAGCCGGGAGGTGATCGCGGACTCCATCGAACTCGTCTGCCGCGGACAGATGTTTGACGCAGTGATTTGCGTCGTCGGCTGCGACAAGACCATTCCTGCGGCAGCGATGGCTCTGGCCCGCATGGATATTCCCGGACTAGTTCTCTATGGGGGCACGATTGCCGCCGGTGTTTACAAAGGTAAGGACGTAACTATCCAGGATGTCTTCGAAGCTGTTGGCGCTAACGCTGCGGGAAAAATGAGCGATGCCGAATTGCTGAATCTGGAAAACGTGGCTTGCCCGGGCGCAGGCGCATGCGGAGGACAATACACCGCCAACACGATGTCCACGGTGATGGAACTCATCGGACTTTCTCCCATGGGATTCAATAGCGTTCCCGCAATGGACGCTCACAAAGACGAAATCGCATTCCGCTGCGGGGAGGTAGTTCTAAACCTTTTGAAGAAGGGAATTCTTCCCAAGGATATTTTGACGCGCCCTGCGTTTGAAAACGCAATCGCTGGTGTTGCTTCGACTGGCGGATCAACTAATGCGGTACTGCATCTGCTCGCCATCTCAAGGGAGGCGGGAGTGGCGCTTGAGATAGATGACTTCCAGAAAGTTAGCGAGCGCACGCCTCTGCTTGCGGACCTCAAACCCTCGGGACGTTTTGTTGCCGCGGATGTATACAAAGCCGGAGGAATTCCCGTCATCGCAAAACGCTTGCTCGATGCCAAGTGCGCCGACGGTTCAACACTTACCGTAACGGGCAAGACATTTGCGGAAGAAGCCAACGCAGCAAAAGAGACTCCGGGACAGGAGGTAATTGCTCCCCTTGACCGCCCCCTGAAAGAAACGGGAGGCATCGTGATTCTGCGCGGCAATCTCGCTCCCGAAGGATGCGTCGCTAAAATCAGCGGTCACGAACGCCTCAGTCATCGCGGGCCAGCCCGCGTGTTTGAATCCGAGGAAGACGCGATGAGCGCCGTCACCTCGAAGAGAATTAAAGCTGGAGATGTGGTTGTGATCCGCAATGAAGGGCCAAAGGGTGGTCCCGGAATGCGCGAGATGTTGAGCGTGACGGGCGCCATTGTCGGGGAGGGACTCGGCGATTCGGTGGCGTTGTTAACCGATGGACGATTCAGCGGCGCGACCCACGGGCTGATGCTGGGGCACGTTTCTCCGGAAGCAGCGCTGGGAGGGCCTATCGGCGCAGTGCGCGAAGGCGATACAATAACCATTGATGTAAATAAGCGGCTATTGCAGATGGAGGTAGCGGACGACGTTCTAAAATCGAGGATGTCTAAGTGGATACAGCCCTCGCCGCGCTACCCCACCGGAGTGTTCGCAAAGTATGCTGCCCTGGTATCATCAGCCTCAGAGGGTGCCGTTACGCGCCCTCGTTAATCGGGCCCGACTCCGGTTTATGCAATAATTTCCTGTTATTTTTACTTTCACTCAAATACCCATCTCTTTTGTTTTCTTGCACTACGAGGGCGGCCAACCAGGGTGGCCGGTCCTTCATCTGACTTAGGTTAAGCATATATTGGGAGAAGTGTGAGCATGAAAAAAGTTCTTATTCTAACGAGCGGCCTTCTTGGCATTTTGTTTTTCGTTGGCTGCCAGGGCCTTCAAAAAGGCCCAGGAGACACGTTCCAACTCACGGTGACGTCCGCCGGAACAGGGGCTGGTACCGTCAGCAGCAGTCCTTCAGGAATCAATTGCGGTTCTACTTGCACTGCCACGTTTCCGAATAACAGTCAGGTGACTCTCACCGCGACCCCCAATGCGGGTGTGACTTTTAGTGGTTGGAGCGGGGGATGCAGCGGCACGAGTACCTGCACAGTGACTCTGGCAGGGGACGTGACCGTTACCGCAAATTTTGGCACCAGTCTGCTGAGCTTGAACCACATTATTTTCATGGCTCAGGAAAACCGCTCATTCGATAGTTATTTCGGAGCGCTGCGCGGATACTGGGCCACGAATGGATTTCCCGATCAAGCCCTCGATGGTCTGCCGCAATTCAACCCTGGCGGTGCTGCACCGAGTATCCCGGGATGCGATCCCACGCAACCTTTTCCCACTTCCAGCGTTTGTACGCCGGATCCTGCCAATCCAGTTCCCTCTTATCATTTCCAAACAATGTGCGTAGAGAATCCCAGTCCCTCATGGAATGAATCCCACGTAGATTGGAACTATAACGATCCTTCCGGCTCGCTGTCGCAGGCTTCTGGAGCGCCGGGTGCTATGAACGGATTTGTAAAGACTGCAGCAGATGACGCCCGCCAGATTGTCCCGCCGTTTTTCGACACCAACGGCATCAGGGCGATGGGATATTACGACGGCGGGGACCTGAATTATTACTACTTCCTGGCGTCGAGTTTTGCCACCTCAGACCGTTGGTTCGCGCCCGTGATGAGCCGCACACCGCCAAATCGCGAGTATCTAATTGGCGGGACTTCGGCGGGCTACGTTTATCCGGAGGGCGTCAATCCACCCGCGGATAGCGCCCCTATCAGTTCCCCCACCATCTTCGAGAGACTTCAGGCGGCCGGCATAACGTGGAAAATCTACGTTCATCCGAAAACGAATCCCGATGGCAGCCAGTGTGCCACCACGCAGTGTCTTTATAATCAGAGTTACATTCAAAGCTTTACTTTTGGACAAACTGTTCTGAACCAGTTTCCGCAGAATCTGGTTTCTACCGATCAGTTCATTATTGATGCGCAGAATGGTACATTGCCGCAGGTAGCCCAGATTGAGCCGGCGTCGCAAACTGGTTTGGACGAGCATCCTGCTGACAGCGATCCCACCCCAACTGCTCCTCCGTGTTGCAGCGTGCAGGCAGGCGCTGCGTATGTCTCGACACTCATTAACGCAGTGATGACTGGACCCAGCTGGAAAGATTCCGCGTTCATCTTCACCTTCGACGAGCCCGGCGGATTTTATGATCACGTTCCCCCGGTTCCGACCGTCAGTCCAGATGGCAAGCCCCCGGTAGACCTGTTCAGCGGCGACGTATGCACAATAACCACAGGTCCGCTGTGCGACTTCACCGTAACTGGCTTCCGAATTCCGATGATTGTGATTTCTCCCTTCACCAAGAAGAATTTCGTATCGCATCTCCCTGCGGATAACACAGCTATTTTGAAGCTGATCGAAACTCGTTTTAGTCTGACCCCGCTAACTGCGCGCGATGCGGCACAGCCTGACATGAGTCTGGAGTTCTTTGATTTCACAACTGTGCCCTGGAAGACCCCGCCTTCGCCGCCAGGACAGAACACGGGCGGGCAGTGCTATTTGGACCATCTTCCGTAATTGATGATTGGGCAATGCGGCGGCGGGCGTGAAAATTAGTGCCCGCCGCCACCGGTCAGATCTCTCACCAGGCTACTTACAAAGGCCTTGGCGTCTCCGAAGAGCATGAGCGTGCGATCAAGATAGTAAAGCGGGTTATCAATGCCCGCGAAGCCCGGACTCATTCCTCGCTTGATCACCATCACCGTGTGAGCTTTATCCACGTCAAGAACCGGCATACCGTAAATCGGGCTGGACGTATCGGTGCGCGCGGCAGGATTGGTGACATCATTCGCGCCGATGACCAATGCAACGTCGGTCTGAGCGAAGTCACCGTTGATGTCGTCCATCTCGATAAGGCGATCGTAAGGAATATCGGCTTCCGCGAGGAGCACGTTCATGTGTCCCGGCATCCGTCCCGCGACAGGATGAATCGCGAACTTCACGTCAACTCCGCGCTTGGTAAGCGAGTCGTAAAGTTCTCGCACTTTGTGTTGCGCTTGAGCTACTGCCATCCCATATCCCGGAACTATGACAACACTGTTGGCGACCCCTAAAATTGCGGCAGCTTCCTCGGGCACCGCGCTGCGCACCGGCCGAGTTTCCTGTTCAGCAGCTGCAGAGGCTTGCACTTGTCCAAATGCCCCGAAGATGACATTCGTGAACGAACGGTTCATCGCCTTCGACATGATTACCGAGAGGATGAATCCAGAGGAACCATCAAGCGCTCCCGCGATAATCAGGAGCTTGCTGTTGAGTACAAATCCCATGGCTGCGGCGGAAAGTCCCGCGTAAGAATTCAGCAGCGAGATGACGGTCGGCATATCGGCGCCCCCGATTGGGATCACCATGAACACACCGAAAATCAGCGGGATGGCGATCATAAAAGGGAATACGTTTCTCGCTTCGGGATGCAGGACGAGGTAAACAGCGAGTCCAATGGAGATGGCGAGCAGTGACAGGTTGACGAAGTTTTGTCCCTTGTAAGTGATCGGCCGCTGCGGCAAAATTTCCTGCAGTTTTCCGGCGGCCATTAAACTGCCCGTGAAAGTCAGAGAGCCGAGAATTACTTCCATGGAAAGCACACTCATCATGAAGGGGGAGACATTCGGAGAGCGCAGATAAAATTCCGCAGTGCCCACGAGCGTCACACACAATGCCCCGAAGGCGTGGCTTAGGGCCGTTCGCTGCGGGACGGCGGTCATCTGCACCATGCCGAGCGGGATACCAATGCCTGTTCCTAGAACGAGAGCGATCACCACCCATTTGTAATCAACGATGCCGTGATGCAATAGGGTGCCTGCAACCGCGAGCACCATCCCCACCTCGCCGGCCCAGACGCCGCGTCTTGCGGTCGCAGGTGAACTCAGCCATCGCAGGGAAAGAATGAATAGCGCGCTGGCGATGAGGTAAATAACTTCGATGACGGGCTGGGTTACGGGCAGATCGTTCATGGTTTCGCCGGACGGCTGGATTTAAACATTTTGAGCATGCGGTCGGTGATCAAAAAACCTCCGACCGCGTTGCTAGTTGCAGCGACTATAGCCAGGGTTCCGAGCGCTGTGGAGAGCGTACCTTTGTGTTCTCCGGCGAGCACGATAGCGCCGACCACGGCGATCGCATCAAGTGCGTTAGTGAGTGACATTAGCGGAGTGTGCAGCAGTGGTGAAACGCGTTTGATTACTTCGAATCCGATGAAGCCCGCAAGCATGAAAATAAAAAGACCGTCAATCAGTTCCGAACCCATTTTTCTTTGCCTCCCACTTTTGAACCGCGAAAACTTCTCTACACAGTTGCCGGAATTCAAAAAGACTCGAGCACCCGTTTGTTTACGACTTTTCCATCTTGAGTCACTAGGGTTTCGCGCGTGATGTCGTCCTCAGTATTGAGTTGCAGCTTTCCATCCTTTACCAGATGCAGAAGGAACGTGCTGATGTTTCGAGCATACATCTGGCTAGCGTGGTATGGAATTCCGCTGGCAACATTGACGCGTCCGAGAATGGATACACCATTCTCAACCACAGTTTCCCCCGCGCGCGTAAGCTCGCAATTGCCTCCCCGCTCCGCCGCCAAATCGAAGATCACGGAGCCCGGAGCCATAGCCCTCACCATCTCGGCGGTGACGAGTATGGGCGCCTTCTTTCCGGGAATCACAGCAGTAGTAATTACCACGTCACTTTCCGCCACAACCCGGCCCAGCAATTCGCGCTGCTGTTTGTAAAAAGTTTCATCCTGCGCCTTGGCGTAACCGCGGGCATCCTGCGCATCGGACGCGGTGATGGCTAGCTCCACAAACCTGGCTCCCAGGCTCTGCACCTGCTCTTTCACGACGGGGCGAACGTCGTATGCGGAAACTACCGCGCCCAATCTGCGCGCGGTGGCAATCGCTTGAAGTCCCGCCACCCCGACGCCAATGATTAAAACTCGCGCTGGCGTGATAGTCCCGGCCGCGGTGGTCATCATCGCAAACAATCGCGGAGACGTATCAGCCGCCACCAGTACCGCCTTATAGCCGGAGATCGTTGCCATGGAGGACAGCGCGTCCATGCTTTGCGCGCGTGTGGTGCGTGGCATTAGTTCCACGGAAAAAGATGTGACACCGGTACTGGCGACTTGCTGCACGCTTTCACGCGATCCGAGTGGCCGCAAAAAGCCGACGAGCGCTTGTCCGGAGCGTAACAACGAAAGATCGGATGCGCCATTGCGGTCATTGGCTCCGTGGCAGAGCACTTGAGCGATGATGTCGGCCTGCGAGAACACTTCCGAGCGCGAGGAAAGCACTTTGGCTCCCTTGTCAACATATTGAGTGTCGGGATACCCCGCAAGTTCACCCGCTCCAGCCTCAATCGCGACCGTAAGGCCTGCTTTCGTCAGACTGGCGATGGCGGCGGGAACCAGCGCCACGCGTCTCTCGCCAGGATAAATTTCTTTCGGGATGCCAATGATCAAGAGCAACTCCCTTTCACGTTATTCCGAGAAGACGAATCGTCGCAGAGCTTCGCTTTTTCGTTATCCAAAAACCCCACCGAAATTTCGACCAATTCGTTGCGCTCCGGCTCGGACTCCAAAGAATCCAGTATTGTACCTGCTAATTCAATTCGCGGAAGATCGTTGATGTGTGGGTGTGTCAGTAGTCTCGCTGGCGTGTCATGGCCGCCCCGAATTTTAAGCACGATCTCGCGAGCGCTTTCAAATTCAGCGAAGGTTATGCGACGCGGTTACCAAGGTGTGCTTGTCACCGAACGTGTCCAGCAGGATTTTTGCGTACCAAGTGCGCGCATATTAGACTCCACAGTAATCTAGCGGCTTCCCAGAATATCTCCCATACTGTTTTCGGAGGATTTCGCCTTGTACTCGTCTCGAAACATAATGTTCGGGGGGTTCGGACTACTATTGGTCCACGCCCTGGTGCTTGGCGTCTTCGGAACCGGCGGTCCGGGGCCTTTTCTTTCCGATCTGACTCAGTTAACACTCGGAATTTTGGTACTGGTGGCGTGTTCTCAGGCGAGCGGGCGATCCGGAAATCTAGGCCGGCACTTCTGGCAATTGGCGGAAATTGCGTTTTGCTTATGGCTGGTTGCTCAAGCGCTCAGCACTTATCAAGATCTGTTCGCAACTTCCATGGTGGTGATGTGGACGGTCAACCTGCTGTTCAGCTTCTGGTTCGTACCTCTGGCCATGGCTTTGTTTCTCGATCCCGACTACGAGCCTAAAAAGTTCGACACCCTGCTTATTCTGGATTTTGTACAGGCCATCCTGTTCTGCCTTGCTGCATATCTCTATTTTTTCTACATTCCATCGCAATCGGAGGGCGGCGCCGAACTAGCCCATTCGGTCTGGGAGCCCTACTTCATCGGTTACGGTCTGCTTGCCGGTGCTTTCCTGCTGCGCTCATTTTTCAGCTCCTCGGACGTCGTTAGAAGCCTACTGGGAAAGATCGGATTCTTCCTGGTTGCCTGTGAGCTAATGGACGCCGCCTACTATTACGGTCCCGGCAGCCATATGAAGACGGGGGCCTGGTTTGATATTTTCTGGAGCCTTTTGCTGCTGCTGCCACTGGTGACGGCTGCTACGTGGGACAAAGCTGAATTTCCGAAGCCGGAGGATGAAACGGCGGCGCGGGTGGGAAGCCTCGTCGTAGCGCAGCTTTTTCCGCTGCTTTATCCCCTGCTGATTCTGATCATGTTCGCGCAAATTGCGCAGGAGAGGATCACGCTTGCCGTGGTTGTGGTTCTGATTTCATTTGTTTGCTCCAGCGCCAGACTTTTGGTTACGCACCATCGCTTGCTCGAAGCCAAAGAGGCCCTGCGACGCGAAGCTTCGCACGACGGGTTAACAGGACTGTGGAACCGTACCGCTATTTTGCGGATTCTCGAAACAGAATTGCTACGCGCCGTGCGAGACGGAACTACCGTCGGCGTGATCATGGCCGACGTAGATCATTTTAAAACGGTCAATGACACGGGCGGACACGCGGCCGGAGATATCGCCCTAAGAATCGTCGCAAGTGAAGTTGCCGCTGTGGTCCGTCCCTATGATTCCGTGGGGCGCTATGGTGGAGAAGAATTTCTGATTGTGGCCCCGGGCTGCGGCATGGAAAAGACCTGGGAACTGGCGGAACGCATTCGTAACTCGGTTGCAAGTTCCACGATTTCCCTGGCCAGCAACCGGCTCGCGATCACGCTTAGCCTGGGAATCGTTGCCAGTGGAGAGCTTTGCGATCCAGAGGCATTATTGAGCGCCGCTGATGCCGCCCTTTATCAGGCCAAAGAAGCGGGTCGTAACCAAGTCCAGCCTCGTCCCGAGGGAATTTCATTTATCGCTGAACTTACAAAGGCGGATAGGAATTTCTGGCTCTGATCAAAGACCCTCACCAACTGTCCGTCATCGAACACTCAGTTTGTGTTCGACAACCAATAACGCCAGGGTTATAACAATTTCGTTAATTGAAAACCTCATGAATTATGTTATTCCTCCGACCGCTGGTGAGCCGTGGCGGGCGCTCGTTCAAGCTGCTGTTCTAGAGTTGGATGTCGAGAGAATTCCCCAGTGCATTCTTATTGCTCAAGCCGCCGTAAAGAAGGAAATTTAGCTCCTCCGCGGCGAGGGATCTGAGCACCGGGAGCTTCTGGAAGCACTCAACACTCTACGCGAACTGCACGATATGGCAGAAGATAGAGATCTGACACGTGATCAAGCTCTGCCGGACGATTAGCTTTTACCTGGGATAAACTGCTTTGATTCATGTGTCCCCCTTGGGTGCGTCGCCACCGAGATTTTTCCCCGGCACTGTTACCATCGAACTGAGAACCTATTTTCCATGAAAAATCTCGGCCACTCTGCCGTCTTGCGACTCATTGCGGTATTCAAATTCATCAAAGGGGTGCTCTTTGTATTCGTAGCGGTAGGGGCCGTGAAGATAATGCACCAGCACGTGGGTGACGCGCTGGAACGTTGGGTACAGATGTTTGGACTTGATCCTGACAACCAATTCATTGGAGGCTTGATTCAGCGAGCTTCTGGACTTACCCCGACACACCTGAAGGTGGCGAGCGTAGCCAGTTTGATTTATAGCGCGATCTTTTTCACGGAGGGAGTTGGACTGTGGTTTCTGAAACTCTGGGCAGAATGGCTTACGGTGATTGTGACCGGCTCGCTGATTCCACTCGAGCTTTATGAAATCCACCGCCACAGCAGTCCACTCAAGTTTGTAGCGCTGATACTCAATGTTGCGATTGTGATTTATCTGATCGCGCGTATTCGAGATAAATCCAACTCCAAAAGTTAAGGGCGCTGACGACTCGCGCCAACGCCCTCGTTTTGTCAACTCGGCTAGTATCTGCCCGCTGACGACTGGTAGCCGGCACGGTAGCCATTCGCGTATTGTGCTTTGTACGCGTTTTTGCTGCCGTACTCCGAGCGATAACCGTGGTCCATATCATCGTAGCGTCCGCGCGGCCGGTCGTTGTAGGGCTTACCACTTTGCACATCTTCGCGTGCCACTGACGCTCCATCGCGGTATCCAATTTCATACGCCGAGCTGCCGTACCGCTGGCCGTATTGCGACTCCTGCTCGTAGCGGCCATCAGGATAATAGCCTCCACGCTCGTCATCATCGTTACGATTTCCCCACCCGTTATTTACCGCCTGATAACCGGAGCGAAATCCAACACGGTAGCCATCGCGATAACCATCCTGAAAATATCGGACTGGCCCCATCCATCTTTGATAGCCGTGCGTGGCTTCCTGCAAGTCCGCGGTACTTACGTCGCCGGGATCGTTTTCGCGGCCTTCATGCTGACCCTTGCGATAACCATCGCGATATCCACTCTGGTACCCGTACTGATGGGCTTGCTGACTGTCGCCGCGCTGGGAGTAACGATCATCATCATCGCCATACTGCGCAACTGCAAGGCTGCTGAAGATTAGGGCGGCTGCGAGCACCAGCGCCGCAGTTGATACTCCTCGCATAAAAATTGATTTTTTCATGTGTCTCCTTCCATACGACTTCCTAGTGACGACTTTTGCCCACTGACTTCACAGCATTCAGATGCTGCCGATCGGTGAATGTGATGCTCTTCTCAGAATGCCAAAAATCCTGTATGCGGCCCCTGTAAATCGTATCGGTGACAATCCGCGCACGCAGTTGTAAACACGGGGAATCACTGTTTGTCTCGTTGCCCTTTCAAATTGTTGTATCAATGAATGCAATAAGTTGGCTTCTGGGCCTGCACGTGACCTCGACCAAGGGTTTGGGCAGCTTATAATCTGGCGGAGCATGAAGCTGTCTCCCGGAACCAAACTCGGTCCTTATGAAATCGTTGCTCCAGTTGGCGCCGGCGGCATGGGAGAGGTGTACCAAGCGTCGGATTCCCGGCTGGCGCGCAGCGTTGCCATAAAAATTCTTCCGGCAGGATTCTCGTCAGATGCTGATCGTCTTCGACGGTTCACCATTGAAGCGCGCTCAGCAAGCGCTCTCAACCATCCCAATATATTGACGGTTTTCGATATTGGTTCTCACCAGGAATCTCCTTATCTGGTCACGGAGCTTTTGGAAGGGCAGACTCTAAGAGAACTTTTGATCTCGCAGCGTCCGCTGCCACAGAAAAAGACGATTGATCTCGGGGTTCAGATCGCGAATGGACTCTCCGCGGCGCACCAAAGAGGGATCGTCCACCGCGACCTGAAGCCCGAGAATCTTTTTCTATGCAAAGATGGCCGCCTCAAAATTCTCGACTTTGGTTTGGCGAAGGTAGTGGAGATGGGCGGTCACGGTGACTCCTATCAAGCGCCTACTCTCACTGCGGGGACTGATGCCGGAACAGTGCTGGGCACCACGGGATACATGTCCCCAGAACAAGTACGCGGAATGACAGCCGATTCCCGTTCCGATATTTTCAGTTTCGGCGCAATCCTTTACGAGATGCTTTCGGGCCAGCGGGCATTTAGTGGAAGTTCGGCAGCTGACATCGCCAGCGCGATTCTCAAAGAGGATCCCACTGAGTTGTCAGCGGTGAATCCCCAGGTCTCGCCTGCGCTGGAACAGATTGTTCGTCACTGTCTTGAAAAAGATGGGGCGGACCGTTTTCAATCCATCAAAGACCTCGGTTTCGCGCTGCAATCCGTTTCAACGCTCTCAGGAGTGTCTCCCGCGGCAAATCTCACAAAAACTGAGCGCACCCATGGTGACCTCACGGCGAAATTACTGATTGGGAGCGTTCTCGCCCTGCTAGTCGCAGGCTCCGCTTTCTGGTTTGCCCGCTCGAGATCAAGAGCTGTCGCCGCGCCCAGAGTCGTTCGCTCGGAACGGCTGACCGATTTCGTTGGCCTCGAGGAATTCCCGGCGATTTCTCCGGATGGCAAGTCGGTGGCGTTTATTTCGGACGCTGGCGGCAAACACCAGTTATGGGTGCGATTGTTGAGCGGCGGCACTCCGTTGCAACTCACGCATGATTCGATCGAGCATCTCTACCCGCGCTGGTCGCACGATTCAGCTTCCATCATTTATTACTCGACGCCGGTGGCCGAACAGACTCAGGGCATGTTGTGGGAAATCTCGGCACTAGGCGGATTTCCCCACCAACTCACCAGCAGCATGAGCGGGGCGGACGTCAGTCATGATGGCAGCAAACTGGCATTTTTCAGATTAGAACATGGTACTGTCAGGCTGTTGAGCTCCGATCGAGACGGAGGCAATCCGCGAACTTTGCTGGAATCCCCGCTGAATTCTGAGCAACCCAACTTCGATTTTTCATTTCCGCGCTGGTCGCCGGACGATAAATGGATCGCTTACCAGCATTCCCAGGCTATGTGGTCAGACGACCTCTACATGGTTTCCGTGTCGGGAGGCGACCCCCGTCAACTCACTCACGAGGGGCAGCTCATGGGTGGCTTAGCGTGGACGACAGATGGTTCCGCAATTCTCTATAGCTCCGCGCGTGGCAGCACCGTTCTCTATTTGCCGACGCTTCAGCTGTGGCTTACAAAACCGGGCGGGGGAGATCCCCAGCAATTGACTTTTGGGGATACAGTCTACGAACACCCGGACGTCTCTGGTACGCGCGTGATTACCAGCCGGCGAAGTATGCAATTCGATATCTGGAAATATCCCACAGGCCAGGACGCAAAGCAGAATGTGCTCCAGGGCCAGCGCGTTACCCAACAGAGCGGCGGAGTCTACACCCCGACAATTTCCCCGGACGATTCCGAGATTGCTTTCCTCTCCGATAGTGGAGGACATGGCAATATCTGGGTAAAGAATTTGAAGAGTGGCGACCTGCGTCAGATTACCTATGAGCAGGACCCGCGCAACACTGTCGGTACTCCGGTGTGGTCACCGAACAGCGATAAGATTGCTTTTGCCACTACCCACAAAATAGCGACCTGGGCTAACGTCGGATACTCGCAGGTTGATTCCGACGGTGGGAACCTTCACACCGTGGTACAGAAGGGCGCGTGGGCGGCATGGTCAGGTGACGGACGTTTCCTCTACTACTCCGAGGCCCTGCCAACAGAGGTTTCAAAATCCAGTAGATTGATGAAAGTTCCGGTTGACGGGGGTGACGCGCTAGTCGTCCGGAACGATCGCTCGAGCGGACCCGCTCCTGCCGGCGATGGGTCGGCCCTTTATTACGTGATGGCTCTCGTAAATTCTACGGGTGGGCTCGACGTCGAGGTGCGCGAGGCCCGTCCAGAAAATGGCCAGTCCAGGCCGTTGGCTAGAATCTCCTCCAGCCGCTTGCCACACTGGCAGGGACTGCATCCCACTCTTTCGCACAGTGGTAAGTTTCTTGCTCTGCCACTGAACGACAGTTATGGCACTAACATCTGGTTGATCTCAACCACTGACGGAAAGCTCCGCCAACTCACCGACTTCGACCAGAAACGCACCTTTATCGTTCGCCGGGTTTCCTGGACATCGGATGACCGATATATCTTCGCCGCAGTCGCAGAAGGCCAGTCGGATGTCGTGCTGCTTGATGGACTGTTGGGCGAGTGAAGCTTGGGTTCTCATGTCCCCCAATTTCAGGCAGCCGATTCTTAATCCTGGGACGATCAAGCGGCCTTGAGCGTCGCTAGCATGTTTACTCTTCACGGCTTTCGCAGCATACGGCCTTCGCCTAAGTTGCTCGTGGCCTCAACTACGGCGAATCCAAAAACAATATCGTGAAGGTCATAAAACATCACCCCCCTAGTCCTAGTGGGTGGTGCCTGAATC
>JALYIM010000261.1 GCA_030775785.1 Acidobacteriota bacterium | reverse complement strand
GTGGTGTTATTTCGACGAATGAGTTTTAGAACTTCTTCGCCGCTGACCTTAGGCAACATCAGATCAAGAATTAAAAGATCGTAGTGATAGGTCCGGCCGAGTTCAACGCCAGTTAATCCATCGGCCGCAGTATCCACCGCATATCTTTCAGTGGTTAATCCGCGAGCGATGAAGCTGGAAACTTTCGATTCATCCTCAATCAGCAGAATACGCATAAGCTTTTGTCGCCACCTACGATAAACCTATTGCTGAGAAAAAAGCTCGGTCAAAATAGTTGAAATGAAAATCCTTTCATGATTCCAACTGTTTTCTGCGCTAAATTTAGTTGCCAGTACACTCCAAGGCTCTATTATCGAGCACTGAAAAGACGCGGCCAAGGGACTAATTGATGGAGACATCGGCGCCACCGGAAATGCCTGTTCACGGTTCATCCCCAATCATTCGCAAGCGTCCGTTGTACACGACTTTATGGATGCAGGTACTGATTGCAATTGCGATTGCAGTGGTGTTCGGCTACTTGAGCCCCGAAAGAGCCGTGGCCATGAAGCCTCTGGGGGACGGCTTTATCCGACTGATCACCATGATCATTACCGTGGTCATCTTTTGCACGGTGGTGTCAGGAATCGCTGGCATGCAAGACATGAAGCGAGTAGGGCGAGTTGGCGGAAAAGCGCTTTTGTATTTTGAGATGGTGTCCACGCTAGCATTAGCGCTCGGACTAGTTGTGGGAAATGTGGCGAAGCCAGGCGCGGGCTTTAATGTGAATCCGCAAACGCTCGACGTTAAGGCGGTCTCAGAATACGCAGGTCAGGCGAAAGCGCAGAACACAACGGATTTTTTGCTGCATATTATTCCTAACACCGTCGTGGATGCCTTTGCCAAGGGCGATATTCTTCAGGTTCTGCTGGTCGCACTGTTATTTGGATTCTCGCTTTCTGCCATGGGTCCGCGTTGCAAACCCCTGGTAGACATGTTTGAGGCCTTGACTCATGCGGTTTTCGGGGTAGTGAATATCGTAATGCGGCTCGCGCCCATCGGGGCCTTTGGAGCGATGGCTTTTACAGTAGGAAAGTATGGAATTGTTTCGCTGGGATCTTTAGTCAAACTGATTGGAGATTTTTATCTCACCTGCGTTGTGTTTGTGCTGGTTATCCTGGGTACTATTGCCTGGGTGGCAGGATTCAACATTATTAAATTTCTCTTTTACATAAAGGAAGAGATTCTGCTGGTGCTCGCTACCAGTTCCTCGGAAACTGCGCTCGCAACTTTGATGGAAAAACTCGAGCGCCTCGGATGTTCCAAGGCACTGGTGGGATTGGTAGTGCCGACCGGCTACACGTTTAATACCGATGGCAGCAGTCTCTACATGACCATGGCAGCGTTGTTTGTGGCACAAGCTACCAACACTCACCTGACGTTATCTCAGCAGCTCACCATTTTTGCCGTGGCTACACTGACTTCGAAGGGAGCGAGTGGAGTGCAAGGCGCCGCCTTTATCGCTCTAGTTGGCACGCTTACAGTTGTGCCGACTGTTCCGGTAGCGGGAATGGCGCTCGTCCTCGGAATTGACCGTTTCATGAGCATGTTCCGCGCGATAGTGAATATGATTGGGAACGGAGTAGCCACCATTGTGGTGGCCCGCTGGGAAAAGGAAATTGACCGCAAAACTCTCGGACAGAGGCTTGCAGATCAAACAAGATGAACCCATCAGAGTTGCTGACGAGGGAACATTCTGAACAGGTTTTCATCCGTGCTTCGCGAAAGCTTCATCCATCTCGAATAGGTTCTGGTACTTCGATGTCATCGGGATTACTTTGCACTCCAAATTGTTGCGTTGAGCGCACCGTTAACTAATACATACCACCTATGAGAACTTTCACCATTGCAGTCATCGCAGGAGATGGAATTGGTAAAGAAGTGGTCCCCGAAGGAATTCGCGTTCTGGAAGCCGCTGGCCTGAAGTTTGGATTCAAGCTGGACTGGAAAGAATTCGACTGGAGTTGCGAAAGATACCTGCACACCGGAATGATGATGCCTCCGAATGGCATTGAAACTTTACAGAGGTTTGACGCGATTTTTCTTGGCGCTGTCGGCCATCCCAAGGTAGCGGACCATGTTTCCCTGTGGGGATTGCTGATTCCGATTCGCCGACAATTTCAGCAATACGTAAATTTGCGTCCGGTGCGACTCTTTCCCGGCATTGAGACTCCACTAAAACACTGGCAGCCGGGCCAGATTGATTTCTGTGTTGTCCGTGAAAATAATGAGGGAGAGTATTCGAATATCGGGGGACGCCTCTACGAGGGTACCGAAGACGAGATTGCAATTCAGCAGACGGTTTTTACCCGACGCGGCGTGGATCGGATTTTGCGTTTCGCGTTCGAGCTCGCGGGCCAGCGAAAAAAACATTTAACCTCAGCTACGAAGTCAAACGGCATTATTCACACGATGCCTTTCTGGGATGAGCGCTTCCACGAAATGGCGGTCCATTATCCCAGCATTCGTACAGATCAATTCCATATTGATATTTTGACGGCGCATTTCGTGCGCCATCCCGACTGGTTCGATGTGGTGGTGGGCTCTAATCTTTTCGGCGACATTCTTTCTGATTTGGGACCGGCGGTGGTCGGCTCGATCGGAATCGCTCCCTCGGCGAATCTAAATCCGGAAAAGAATTTTCCCTCGATGTTCGAACCCGTGCATGGGTCGGCGCCGGACATAGCGGGGAAAGGAATCGCAAATCCCATCGGGCAGATTTGGTCAGGGGCAATGATGCTCCGGCATCTGAGTGAAACTAATGCGGCAGATGCCGTCGAGAAGGCGATCGAAGAAGTTCTCGCGGAAGCGTCTGTCAGAACTGCCGACATTGGGGGTGACTCCACGACCAAGCAACTGGGTGAGGCCATAGCGCTGCGAGTTGCCGGTTGACATATTCGACTCTGAATTCTATTTTCAAACCGGTCTGAATTCTCGTAAATTGAACTGCCAGAGGGTCTGGTGATGGATTGCTAGAGAGCTCGCAGCAGACTTCTTTGTCTTCTAATGTTCCGGGCGCTCGTCCACAGCTCTCTGCGAACTGGCAGTACGGCGTTGCGTCTGGCATTCTCGGCTGGATTTTAGACGCGTTCGATTTTTTCGTTGTCATTTTTCTGGTTGATACGATCGCGGCAAACTTCCACACCGAAAAGAAAGCTATTGTCTGGACAATTACCGCGGCGCTCGCGATGCGCCCGGTAGGTGCCTTGATTTTTGGTTCGCTTGCAGACCGTTTCGGCAGGCGCAAACCGTTGATGCTAGTAGTAATTTATTTCTCCACTATCACGGTTCTCAGCGGTCTCGCTCCGAATTACACAGTCTTTCTTATCTTAAGAGCGCTGTATGGAATAGGCATGGGCGGCTACTGGGGGATAGGGGCCTCACTGGCGATGGAAAGCGCGCCCATCCAGAGACGCGGATTTTTTTCAGGACTCATGCAGGGCGGCTATCCGATGGGATATCTGCTGGCGGCGCTTTCGGTCTTGGTGGTCATCCCCCGGTTAGGATGGCGGGCAATGTTTTTCGTGGGAATAATTCCCGCTCTGATCACGGTATACCTGGTGTCGAAAGCTCCCGAGTCTGAGGCTTGGAAACAACATCGGCTACCGGACCTGGGGTCGCTCTTCAAAATTCTCTTTCAAAATGGCAAGAGTTTTGGTTATCTGCTTCTCGTGATGACGATGATGACGTGTCTTTCCCACGGGACGCAGGACCTGTATCCAGATTTCTTAAAAACGCAGCACAGCATTTCCCGTGAAGTGGTCTCTTACATTGCGATGTTTTATAACGTGGGCGCAATTCTAGGCGCGCTATTTTTCGGACACATTTCGCAGCGCTACGGAAGACGCAAAATCGCCATCACTGCCCTATCGCTGTCGCTGCTTTCTATACCCCTCTGGGCTTTCGGCGCGTCACTTGCTGCCCTCGTTTGCGGATCATTTCTCATGCAAACCGGGGTGCAGGGAACATTCGGAATTATTCCCGCACATCTCAACGAGCTTTCCCCCGACGCGATTCGGGGATTGTTTCCGGGCTTCGTCTATCAGTTGGGCGTGCTTCTGGGATCGCCGGCGGTGGCGGTTGAGTACGCGCTGCGGGATAAGCTTGGATATCAGTGGGCATTAGCCACTTTTGAAGGTCTCGTCATTCTGTCCCTGGTGGTGATCTTCGCTGTGGGCCCGGAAAAGCATGGCAAGAGTTTCGTGAAAGCAGCCTAGAACAATATTGCGGGCCCCCTTGATGTTCGGATACGTCACTCTAGCTTTTCTGCAACGCGGGACGAAGCTCGCGAATATCTTTCACATTTTCCAGCGCCCAAACTTTTTCAATCAGTTTCGAACAAGTTGTCTCGCCCAGCACTGGTGTGATTAAAGATGTTGCCTTGGCGACTACTTCTTCACGAGTCATCGGATTCGCGGCCGTCCCACGCACATTGCGAATCCAGTCGTTCATTTGCGTACCGTCTTTCAAAGTTAATTCGACGATGGCCTCGCGTCGCGGTCGGCGCGCATCAATTCGCGGATCAGCAAGGACTTCGACCTTGGCGCGCTGTTTCAACACGGCGGGATCCCCCATCCGTGCCTTGTCGTGGACAGATTGAAATGTTGCTGTTTTATCCAGCAACATTATGGCAACCATGTGTTGCATGCAAATGTCAGGCATATCGCGATTGCTTACGGTGTTGGCCTCATCAGTGGCGATTCGGACCACAACTTTTTTAACATCATCGGCAGTAAACGAACGCTGTTTGAAAAATCCCGCAAGCGCATCAAGCGGCGCCTGAATGGGCGATCCGACCGTCCATTTCTTGATGTTGGTCTGGGTGATTTCGTAGCGCTCACCTAGCTTGTCAACTAGCTGCGCAGGATCAGCTTTGACCGCACCATTTTCTCGGGGAGCAAAAGCCTCGAAGAAATTGTCTGGCCCGGAAAAAATATCGTCAACGCCGGTAAAGCCGGCCTTGATCAGCATGGCAGCGACTACTCCGCCAGAGGCAGCCCTGCCTCCGAAGAGAAATGCTTTTTCCATGTGCTCGGCATCGCGGCTCCAAGCGCCGATGCCGGAAGTCTGTTGCGCGCTGTAATCCAGCAACAATCGCATCCGTTTCGCATCAAATCCAGCGGCGCATCCGGCAGCGGCGCCGGCCCCGAAAGCGGCAACCGTTCCATGCGTGCTTCTATGAGTGGCGGCTTGGTACGCAGGACCTCCCATGCTCATTGTGACCCGCGTGCCAACGTCATAGCCGAGAGTCACGGCGCGGACAAAATGTGTTCCGCTAATTGTGAAATGCTCGCCGGCAGCCAGTGCCGCAGGAACTACCGATACGCCCGGATGCGATCGCGAAGGACCGTGCGAGTCATCGGTTTCGTCAGAGTGGGCAAGCACACCATTCGCGAGGGCAGCTTCGATGGGTCCGCAAACAATATTAGAAGCGACGACGGTCGCGACTTCCCTTCCCCCATAGGCGTGAACAAAGTCAATGGCTGCGCGGCCGGGACGCAACCCGGAGCCGGAAATCATTGCTGCCAACGTATCGAGAATATGATGTTTGGCTTTCTCGATCACTTCGTCCGGCAACGCGCGACCGCTGGCTTCGCTCATGTAGGTGCTGAGCTTTTCCATCACAGGGCTCAAGCCTTGTTCTTTAGCCTCGCCTTCGGGAAACGGCTTCGCCATAGCAATGCGACTGGGGAGCGCTGCGCCAGCGACCGCAAATCCAGCCAACTCGAGAAGAGTTCGCCTTGTGAGCGCCATCTTTTTATTCGAAGACATCTCGATTTCATTTCCTATTGTGCTTTTGCTTTCGCCGAAACCCATCTGCGTTTTTCCTCCGCCTTAATGAGATTGATTGAGTGATGGTGCTGCGATTTAATTTTCGACCAGCGCTTTCATGACGTTGAACAGCTCATGCTTGGCTTCAAAACCGATCCCAGGAATATTGGGAAGTTTGACGTAGCTGTCTTCGACGGGAATTCCGTCCGCAAATCCGCCGAAAGGCTGGAAGATCCCTGGGTAGGATTCGTTTCCTCCCAATCCCAAGCCGGCGGCAATGTTCAACGACATCTGATGTCCACCATGTGGAATGCAGCGGCGCGGCGACCATCCGTGCTCCTTCAGCATGTCAAGAATGCGTAAATATTCCACCAAGCCGTAACTCAAGGCGCAGTCGAACTGCAAAATATCGCGATCGGGACGCATGTGCGCATAGCGAATGAGATTGCGCGCATCCTGCACAGAGAAAAGATTTTCCCCAGTTGCCAAGGGCGGCGGGTAGTGCTTTTCGACCTCAGCTTGCAAATCAAAATCGAGAGGATCGCCGGCTTCCTCATACCACCGAAGGTTGTAGGGGGCGAGTGCCCGGGCGTAGGCAACAGCAGTCTCAAGATCGAAGCGGCCATTTGCGTCTACCGCGAGTTGGTCGGGCCTCTTCAGAATTTTGAGGACACCTTCTATGCGCCGTAGATCATCATCCAGAGGCGCTCCGCCGATTTTCATCTTCACCACGGAGTATCCAATATCAAGATAGCTCTGCATTTCGTTCTGCAATGCGGAGAGATCCTTGTCAGGGTAGTAGTAGCCGCCCGCCGCATATACGAATACTTTGTCATCGCATGTGCCATCTCGAAAACGGTCGGCGAGTAAACGATAGAGGGGCTGGCTGGCGATTTTCGCGACCGCGTCCCACACCGCCATGTCCAACACTCCCACGGCTACAGATCTTTCCCCGTGGCCTCCAGGCTTCTCGTTTTTCATGACAGTGTCCCAAACTCTGGCAGGATCCAGGTTCTCGCCGCTTTCATCAACGAGCAACTCCGCACCCACAGCCCTGAGCCGCGGAATAAAGCGATCGCGTAAAAGTCCGCTGGGAGCGTAACGGCCATTCGAGTTGAAACCGAAACCGACTACTGGCTTGCCATCCCGCACCACATCGGTGATTAGCGCAAGGACGCTCACCGTCATCTGGCTGAAATCAATGTAAGCGTTACGAATTTTCGATTTGATCGGAACTACGGTCTCGCGAATATCTACAATCCGCACCATTTGTTGCTCCCCAGATCGATTCTCTAGCTCCGCTGCAGGAGAGGACGCAACTCCCGAATATCTTTGACCTCGTCCAAGTTGAGCACTCTTTCAATAAGATGGGAGCACTGTGTGCTTCCTAAGAGCGGCGTCATCAGGTCTCTAGACTTAGCGACAACCTCTTCCCGCGTCATGGGATTTTGTGGAGTGCCGCGTACATTGTCCACGCGCTGCGACAGTCGCGTTCCATCAGCGAATTTCACATCCACAATTGCCACGCGCAGCGGCATGAGACGTTCCAATTGCTCATCCGGCATCAGTTGCACCTTTCGGCGCTCCTGCTGTGTCGGTGCATCTTTCATGCGCGATTTATCGTGAGCGGAACTGAACGTAACGGTTTTTTCCAGCAACATCACTGCAATCATGTGCTGTAAACAAATGTCGGGAATCTCTCGGTTATTTACGATTGCCGCTTCGTCCGTCGCCAGCCTCACTGTGACTTCCTGCACTTCACTTGTACTGAAAGGTCTTTTCGATCGCAAGATTTCGAGTGCATCAAGCGCTGCCTGTATTGGTGAGCCTACCGGCCATTTCTTAATGTTGGTTCGCGTGACCTCGTAAATTTCGCCGAGTTTTTCCACTAACCCGGTGGGGTCAGCATGGGGGTTGTAAGCCGAAAAGAAGTTATCTTTCCCCGAAAAAATGTCTTCGACGCCCGTCCAGCCGGTTTTAACGATCAATGCAGAAGTAACACCGCTACGCGCCGTCATGCCCCCGAAGTGAAATGCTTTCTGGATGTGTTCGGTATCGCGACTCCACGCCCCGAGACCCGAGGACTGGTGAGCGGTATAGCTAAGAAGGAACCGCATTTGCTGCGCGGACAAATCTGCGGCACAACCTGCGGCCGCTGCCGCGCCAAACAGGGGAGAAATGCTGTGTGTGCTCCAGTGACTCTCAGCTTCGAACTGCTGTCCGCCCAGGGTAACAGTGACGCGTGGTCCGACGTCGTAGCCAAGAACCACGGCGCGTAAAAAATGTGTTCCGCTAATGGCAAAACGCTCTCCAGCAGCGAGAGCAGCGGGGACGATCGCACATCCCGGATGCGATTGCGACATGGCATGCGAGTCGTCAGTCTCGTCGGCGTGCGCCAGGACACCGTTCACCATTGCAGCTTCTATCGGCCCGCAAAGAATTTTTGACGCAACAACGGTTGCTACTTCCTTGCCGCCATATTCGGTGGCGAATTGCAGCGCGGCGCGTCCGGGAACCAACTGAGTGCCCGAGATCATTGCCGCGAGTGTGTCCAGGGTGTGATGTTTGGCTTTTTCCGTCACTTCGTCAGGCAATGGACGACCCTTCGCCTCGCTCATATAGGCGCTGAGCTTTTCCATCACCGTGCTAATTCCATGATTGTTCGTATCGGAATTCGGAGATGGTTTTGCCATCGCCAAGCGAGCTGGCAACCCCGTGGCGGCGACCCCTAAACCGGCAAGCTCAAGAAGCTTTCGGCGGGTCAGTGTTACACGCGGTGCTTCATGGGGCCCCGATGTGTCTCGATTTTCTGACATTGTTATTCCTTCAGCGCCTTAAGCAAATTCATTTCAATCGTCGAGGGTGGGCAAAGTTTTCAAAACGTCGGTAGCGTTGGGACGATTTAGGACCGGATAATCCTTGCGGATTTTGCCGTCCTGAAACACCAGCACCCGGCGCGCGTATTCCGCGATGTCCGGTTCATGCGTCACCAGAATAATCGTCAGTCCCTTGTCATTCAGGTCCTGCAAGATTTCCACAATTTCGATGGAGGTCCGGCTGTCGAGATTGCCTGTCGGTTCATCCGCCAGCAAAATGGAAGGACGATTCACCAGGGCGCGTGCGATGGCGACCCGTTGCTGCTGGCCTCCGGACATCTGCGAGGGAAAATGATGCGCGCGATTTGCCAAGCCTACCAGGGCCAGAGCATTGGCGGCACGGCTTTCGCGTTCGGCTTTATCAATCTTGGTGTATAGAGTCGGCAAAGCCGTGTTTTCGAGCGCCGTGGTGCGAGCCAAAAGATTGAAGCCTTGAAATACAAATCCAATTTTCAAGTTCCGGATAAGGGCGAGGGCTTTTTTGTCATGCTCGGAGACATTGATTCCCTCGAGAAAATACGCCCCAGAAGTGAGACGATCCAAACAGCCCAGCACGTTCATGAAAGTTGATTTGCCACTCCCGCTAGCGCCCATGATGGCAACGAAATCACCTCGCTCGATTTCTATTGTCACACCGCGTAAGGCATGCACCTTGGTTTCGCCCAGTTCGTAATATTTGTGAGCGTTTTCGACACGAATAACCACGCTCGCTTTCGTGATGCTGCGGGAGTCGGGTTGGCGGACATCGTTCATCACTTCCATGGAGATCGCAGTCTCACGATACTAATGTTTTAATCCACTTGGAGCAGTGCTATTGGGCAGCACGGAGCGGATGATCACGTCATCGCCGTCCTTAAGGTCACCTTTCAGAATCGCAGCTACCTCGGTAAAGGCGTGATCAGTGATGCCAAGAGAAACTTTCACTGGCTCCATACTTTTGTCGGCATGCAACTTCCAAACTACGGCGCTGTCTGCCTTCGGAGCTCGTGCCGAATTCTCAACACTTGCGGTCGCGGCGCCACTCGCCGCGGAAGAGGCGCTGCCTGGCTGCTTCCCTTCCCCACCGTCAATTCCGTACTGCTTATACAAACTCAGAATTTCTTCCGCTGCCATGGGTGGCTTATAGCGAAGAGCTGTGTTGGGCACTTTTAAGACATTCTGCACAGTGGCCACGGGGATGGTCACATAAGCCGTCATCCCAGGGAAAAGCTTCAGCTCCGGATTCGCAAACTCAATAATCGTGTCGTAGGTAACCACACTTTGGACGGATGTCGGATTCATACGAACCTGACTTACGACACCGTTGAATGTTTGCTTGGGGAGGGCATCCACTTTGAACGTTACGGCTTTGCCGACTTTGATATTGTCCACGTCGGACTCGTCTGTCTTGGCATATACCCACATTTTGGTGAGATCCTGCGCAATGGTAAAGATTGTGGGTGCTTGCAGTGAGGCAGCGACGGTTTGTCCGACATCTACATTACGCGCGACTACGGTGCCGTTGATAGGGGAGCGGATCACTGTGTAATCGAGATTGATTTGCGCTACTGCGACGGCAGCTTTTTTGAGACTGACTTGCGCCGCCGCTTGGGTGATGTTCGCGGCGGCGCCGTTAACCGATGCGTTGGCAGCGTCGTAGTTAGCCTTGGCGAGCTCAAGCTGCTGCTTACTCATCACTCCGTCTTTAGCTAACCCGACTGCGCGATCGTAGTCTGCCTTGGTCTGCACTAATGCAGCTTTAGCCTTTTCCAAATTAGCGCGGGCCGATTCGAGGTTTGCTTTTGAATTTTCCAGGTCAGCAGTGGCTTGCAATAAGGCGCCCTTGAACAATGCGGGATCAATGAGCGCAATGATGTCGCCCTTATGCACGCGAGAATTGAAATCGGCGTTCAATTTCGCAATTGTTCCGGAAACTTGCGAACCTACCTGCACGGTTATTACCGAATTGATGGTGCCGGTGGCTTCGACAACATCGTGGATCGGGCCGCGCTCTACTTTCGCAGTGAAATGCAGTGCCTGGGTATTCGTGTTCAGCAAGAAATAAATACTGGCGGAAGCCAACAATATCACCGCTGTTATGATCAGCCACCTGAGCTTTATTTTCATAGTGGGTACAATGCTTTACTCGTACCGCAGTGCTTCAATAGGATCGAGCCGGGAGGCTTTACGCGCCGGGTAGTATCCGAAAAACACACCTACCGCCACGGAAAACATGGCCGCGACCAGGACGGCCTCAACCGACATTTGTATCGGCCATCCAAGAGTCTGGCCCACCAGATAAGATCCGATGAGTCCGAACAACACCCCAGCGGCGCCTCCGACCAGGCTCAGCATGATGGATTCGCCCAGGAACTGAAGTTGAATCGCTTCCTCAGTCGCCCCAATCGCGACGCGCACCCCAATCTCGCGCGTGCGCTCGGTCACTGAAACCAGCATCACGTTCATGATTCCGATGCCACCCACGATCAGGGAAACAGAAGCGATTGCGATCAAGAGTATGGTGAGGGTCTTGCTGGCATCGAGTTGCGCCTGAATCACGTCCTCAGGATTTCGGATGTTAAAGTCGTCCTCCTCTTCCGGTCGTAAATGATGACGATCGCGCAACACTGCGGTGGCTTCCTGTCCAGCCATCTTCACGGCGCTCTGTGAGACAGCTGAGCAGAGGATGTCGTCTAGCCAGGTAATTCCCTTCAGCTTTTTTTGGGCGACGGTGTACGGCAGAATGATGGTATCGTCCTGGTCCTGCCCCGAGAGCGAGAGGCCTTTCGGATGAAGCGTTGCCACTACTTTGCAAGGGAGACTATTCACGCGGATGACTTTCCCGATCGGATCCTCCACTCCAAACAGTTGATCGCGGACGGTGCGTCCAATAGTGCAAACATCGGCAGCACGGTCCACGTCATCCTGGGAGAAGATCGCCCCCTGGTCCACGTACCAGCGCTTGATCTCAAAATACTCGGGTGTAACACCGCGGTAGGAAGTATGCCAATTCTGGTTGCCGTAGATTACCTGCACGGGGTCATCCACGTTCGGCGAAACGGCCTTGATCAGCGATACCTGATTCTTAACAGCTATGGCGTCGGCCATCACCAGACTCTTTGTATCGTGAGTTCCAGTGCGCACGCCGTTGACGGCACGACCGCCCGCTTCGATCCAGACAAAATTGTCGCCAAGATTGTTCAGTTGCTGTTCTACCCGCGCCTGTCCAGCTTTGCCGATGGCGACTACGCAAATTACCGCCGCGATGCCAATCGTGATGCCCAGCACCGTGAGGATGCTGCGCATTTTGTTTCGCAGCAAAGCCACTAACGCCGATCGAAAGATTGCACCGTAATTCACAGTTCCTGATTTCTAAACCTTATCTGATTTCTGATACAACTTTCTTGCGCATAGGCGCTGAGACTTTGCCACAGCCTTCACCGGCCTTCCGGTGGGAGAAGTAGCCGCACGTTAGGCTTTATTACCTGAAGGAAACCTTAACGATTTCGGGTTACTCTGCTACGCATTCAAAGCTGCTGGCAGCGTTGACGTCGCCGGAGCCTTTGTACTTCGGCCATCCAGGGTAACCGCATAACGGACGCGTGCGGCCTTGTGAGCTCTTATTGTTATCCACGACGATCAAGTTGGTGGGACCGACACCTGTATCCAGCCAGCGATCAAGGATGCCCAAGGCATCGAAGCCCGCATTAAAAACGCCGCGGCCGTGCCCAAATCCGGGTATCAGGTAAAAGCGCAGAAAGTTGTCCATCTGCTGCTGGCTCATTTTGCTTTGCACCATTTCGTAATACATAACTGAGGAGTTGGTAGGAATGGTGGCATCCGTCGTACCGTGCAGCATTATGAATTTACCGCCATGGCTTGCGAATCGAGTGAGGTCAGCATTGCTCGCGTCTGAGGCTTCGGATTGTGGCAACAACTCCCGTGCGTATTTCCCTCCAGAGTTCGTATCGAAAGTCAGAGCGTTGAAGTGCACATCTCCGGTAAGGAAGTAGCGGAGAACCTGATCTCCGATGACGTAATAGAAAGAGTTCAATAACACCTTCGGCGGATGCTCGGCATGATGGAGAAGCCCCATTGAACCTGTTAAGTCGGTGCCGGCGAGCACGTTGAAGCCTGGTATGGCTTGTATGCCGTTCCAGAGCGGCTTATCAGTTCGCTGTTCGGTAGCGAAAGTCCGGACGGTCTTGAGCTGTTGCGGAGTGAGACATGACTTTTTATCGTTGCCGGTTGGACACAACAGGGTCGCGGGGTCAAAGTGACACGCGGCGACATTTGCGATGATTCCGTCCCGAATGCCATCCAGCGAATCGCATGCGTCCATCACTGATTTTGCCAAGAGTTTCGTCTTCGTCTTTGGGAGAAAACCACCGTTCGCATACATGGCCTGCGATACGCGAATAAACTGCAAATCTAGTTCCGTTTGATTCCATCCGGCATAAGCGCCAAGAACTCCGTCATAGTCGTCTGGCCAACGCTGAACAACGAAGTAGGCCTCGCGCCCTCCGGTAGAGCCGCCAAGGAAAAACATTCGCGCCGGAGGCGTTCCGTATCTGCGTTCGATGATTGCCATTGCGGCATCGTGGGTCTTTTTCAATCCATCCTGCGCGAAATTGCGGCGTTGCTCTGGATTACGAGCGAATGAGGCATTTACGACGTTCACGACATCCGGAAGAAAAAGATAGTGTTTGTGATGTCCGGAATCTCCTCCAAAGGTAGCGAAGCCACGCGCCAGCGGCCCTGGTTGGCTGGCCACGCTCGCTACAGTTCGATCGAGCCCGTCGGAGGCACCGAGGTATCCATCGAAAGAGCCGCCTCCAAACTGAACGGCTTTGTGATTCCATTGGGTTGGAAGGTTCACTTCGAAACGGATGTCCTGCGCCGCAGGATCAACCGGGCGTATGCCGCCGAGCACCTTGCAGTACTCACCGCGACGATCACGCACCAGCTTCGCGGAGCTCACGTAGGCACTCGAGGTGGTGAGGCCGATCGCCGAAGCCGGTACCGTCATCCCCCTTAAAGATCGGCAGGAAATTGTGGGATCGCTCCGGGTAATGGTTCCGGTGGCGGAGTTCTGAGCAACCATCTGCAAGCTGCCAACGCTACACAACAAGAGGAATACCGTGGTTCGCACTTTCACCTGATTCTCGAACGCATCAATGAAAATTATGTCACTTATTTGGTTCATGCCATGGCAGTTTTCGGCTGATTCGCCGTGCCAGGACGAACCGTAGATCGTACGGCCTCCTCCCA
>JALYIM010000260.1 GCA_030775785.1 Acidobacteriota bacterium | reverse complement strand
GTGGCAGTCAATGTCCTCTGGGAGGACATTGAAGTCACCACCAATCAAGGCGGGTACGCCTTCGTTTAGCAAAGTGCTCATGTGCTTGATCAATCGATCCATCCAGGCTAATTTGTAAGCGAACTTGTCGCTCCCGACGGGATTTCCGTTTGGAAGATAAATATTGATGACTCGAATGTCTCGGATTATGACTTCCAGATACCGCGCATGACTATCGGTCTCGTCCCCCACCAGGGCCTGGCGGATTGTCTCGATGGGATGGCGCGATAGAATAGCGACGCCGTTGTAAGTCTTCTGCGACACAACCGCATTCTCGAAGCCCAGACCTGGAAAGATTTCGGCGGGGAAATCGGTTCCCTTCAGTTCTTGCATTAAAAGGACATCAGGCTCATGTTCCCGCAGCCAGGCCGCGACGTGCTCAACCCGGGCGCGAATAGAATTTACGTTCCAGCTCGCGATTTTGATTGTCTGCCTCCGTCACAGCCGCTTCGAGAGTGGCTTTCCAATATTTAAAATCATTTTAGCGATTGACTCTTCGAAACCAGGCATGAAGCCTAGTCGGTAACCGCTTCGGTTGCAAAGTTCCGCTTAATCGGCGGTCGGACCGCAAAAGCCAAACCGGGCAAGCGCCTTCAGTGCAGGGCCCACGTCCTTAGTTGTTGCTTTCCCGTCCACTTCGAGCCGGATTCCTGCGGGAAACCGGCCTAGCCGGCAGGATTCGAACCGTTACTCAAAGATTTACAACTTTGTTTTTGCATCACAGAATTGACTCTAGGGACAAATTAGCAATAAAACTTTAAGTATTGGAAAAAGTCGGCGACAAACAAAATACCAAGACAATCATGGAATGCACGGAGAGCCAACGCAACTATTTGTTCCATTATCCTACCAACAGGATTATGGGAGTGGTCAACAGTCCGGGACAACTCAGGACAGTGATCAACCACTTGAACTGGACTAGATCAGCGGCGACGAGATTGAGATGCTTTGCGGGAAGAACGGAGCTGACCGTTTGGTAGAAAGCTCGAAAAGTGGCTCCATTTGGTAGAAGGTTTTGGAGACATGGAATCTAAGAAATTTCCGGATTATTAGCAGGAACTTCTACGCGGGCATTTCTATTAGCGATTGCTGCTGCCGATGAGGACCGAAAAACACCGGCGCTGAATATTTGCAATCTCACGAGGCATCGCACATCAGCTTTTTTGGAAGATGGGCTGTTGAACAGACGAACTAAGGTCATAGAATTCTCAATTCGCAAATAGATGGGTCATTCCCAGCAGCTTTGCAGGTGCTATCTGGCATGGTCGATCTCCGTTTCAATAGGACCTGTGAGTGAATGCCGAATTCCACCTACAATACCGTAGATTCTGTTTTTTAATACAACCGTAAGGATGGCCGAAACACCAAAGGGTGTGAGGTGAGCTTATGTCAAAACGAGATCACAACTGGCCACTAGAAAGAGGGCAAACGGCCTGACAGAAAATAAAGATATGGCAAATATCGATTCCGAGCGATAAAGGGTGCGAGCTAAAGACATGTTGTTCACAAGAATCTTCTTCAAGCACCCGCTGATGTTAGGTTCAATTATTCCCAGTTCTCGGTTTCTTGTAAACCGGCTCTTGAGGAAGATCAACTGGCTTCAGGATTTGACGATTGTCGAGTATGGACCTGGAGTGGGTACCATCACGGCCCAGATACTCGCAAGAATGACGAAGAATTCCGAGCTGGTGGTAATCGAGAAGAACGCAGATTTTGTACAACACCTGGAAGATACCTTCTCCGATCCGCGTCTGAAAATCGTGCATGGGTCTGCCGAAAACGTTCGTGCGGAGCTGGATCGAATGGGTCTGAAAGGTGCGGACTGCATCATCTCGGGTATTCCTTACAGTACCCTCCCAAATGATTTGCGAGAAAAGATTATGCAAGAGTCGAGAGAGGCACTTAAACCTTCCGGCGCTCTGCTAATTTACCAGTTCACGGGCGCTGTTCTGCCTCACTTGCGTGCTCACTTCACTTACATCGACATGGATTTTGAGCTCTTCAACGTCCTTCCGGCAAGGCTCTTCTATTGCGGTGAAGCCTGCGGTAAGCCCCTGCCTAGTTAGTGCCATTCCATATTCGCTCCTCGTCCTGAGGAGGAACAAATGGAAAGATTAACGTGGAGAGTAGCAAAAACTTAGGCCACCGTTGCAAGGCAAACTATGTCACTTAGTGTCCCTCATCACTCCGCACATGGACTGTCAACGAGTCGCATTTCTTACTATGACGCTCTTGTCCTGGGGAGTTCCGGGATGGAATCTGCCAATAATCGAAATTGTTCTTGATTGCCGACTTTTACGAGGACGGGCGTGCCGGGGTCACGTTTGTGCTTATCAATAATTGTAGCTGCCGACTGAGCCAAATCAAGAAGGGTAATTTGATCAAATTCTGTGAAGAAAAATGGCCGCGGCGAGAATACCTCAAGAATTCCAACTACAGATTCCGCACTCCTTATTGGCGCGGCGATCATGGACCGAATTCCCATTCCACGACATACTTCGCGATCCAACCGGTCATCAATCTCGCAATCATCACAGTGGAGCAGCCTTCCGCCAAGTAAGCACTGACCTGAGAAGCGCGAACCCGCCTTAAGGCGAGCCCCAAGGTCCGGAGCACCGTGCCCCGCTCTCGCGCAGCATATTATTTCCTCGTAAGAAAATGCGTCTTGCGTCCACGGCTTCAGCGCAATAATGGCACCACCGGCCCTAGTGGAGGCTAAAGCGCTTTCAGCGATAGACTGCAGTGCGCCCGGGAGCTTGATCTGGTCGCCCATACATCGAAGCTTCTGCGCGGCACACCACCGTCGAAAGAAAGCTCTTTAGCAGCCTTGTAAATGGAGTTCCTGCCTCCATCATGGCGGTTTACTCTCCGAGGATGCAGCCAGCCCCAAATTACGTGCCGATGCAGGCCTCGACCCATGTCCCCGCGCAAAGTGATTATAAATAGAAGCGAACAAAACACGAAGATACTCAGAATCAGAACCGTTCGGAGCCAAGACGCTGATTGCACCGCCGAACTGATGTCGGAGACCGAGATCGGCTGCTGGGTGCGGGGTCTCGAAATCCGCGGCGCAGATTTCGCGGGCAAATTCGGATGGGATTCAACAGTTTACGGAACGAAGCCACGAACTACTTGTGATACCAAAAAAAGCGCGATCGGCGTGGGTAATTAGGTTTGAGGTCAGCGCGACGAACCCGGTTTCCGGTGTCGGGTAACTTTATGATCACGTCCTGAGGTCAAGTCCTGAGGTCTTTAATTCGCGTCTACACCGAACAACAAAAAATTGCCACTTTTCGCGGCAGGTCCTACATATGCGTAAGCTGATTTTAAGACTCAGCTTTTCAGCTTCCGGCGGACTGCACCGGCAAGTCCAACGAGTCCAGTTCCCATCAGGCTAAGAGTTCCGGGCTCTGGAACGACAACGTTGGTGTCGCCACTCGAAAGCTTGACGGATCCTTTGAAATACTTCTTACCGGTGTTGAAGGTTAACTGGGTTGTCGTTCCGTAGCTGCCGTTCGCGGATACAAGACTGCCAGTCAAGGTGTAGGTGTGCGTTCCATTCTTCGGATTAGTGCTCAACTGCCACAGTACGTTTCCTGAGAACGTCCCTGAAAATAAAACGCCATTCAATCCATATGAGCCGTTACCGGTAATCGTTAGCGAGCCCCCACTGAACACGCTCGGCGGAATCATCGTAACTGTTCCCACCGTAATGGGAGCATTCTTGCCGTTTAAGGCTCCACTGATCAGTGCGCCAGTTGAGAGAGAAACGCTGCCGAGATTCCCTGTTATGAGTCCGCCTCCGTGTAGGCCATTTACCGAAGTCAGCATAGAACCCGATAGGGTGAGCCCACTACTAGAT
>JALYIM010000259.1 GCA_030775785.1 Acidobacteriota bacterium | reverse complement strand
CAGTTGGACGGCACCGACAACCGCGACCCGATTCTCGGGATCATCGTCATCAATCCGACTTTGGAATCGGTGACCGAAGCTAAAATCACCAGCCAGAACTACGACGCTGAATTTGGTCAGGCGATCGCCGGCGTAGTAGCAAGTCAGACAAAGTCGGGGAGCAATAGCCTTCACGGCAGCGTTTTTGGATTCCGCCGCAGCGATGCTTTTCAGGCCCGAGATCCGTTTGCGCAACGTTTTCCGAACTCAATAACGGGACGCAAAATACCTCCATCCCTATACGGCCAGTACGGGGCCTCAATAGGGGGTCCGATCATTAAGGACAAGCTCTTTTATTTCGGCGATTATCAGGCTACCCGATCCAGGATTGGGTCCTCATTTTTACAGTCTGTCCCTAGCGCGCTGGTTCGATCGACGTGCGGCAATGCTTCCAGCGCGTTTTGCGATTTGAGTCAATACCCCAACCAAATATATGATCCTTCAACCGGTGCCGCTGATGGAACTGGAAGGACACCGTTCGCCGGCAATCTGATTCCGAACAACCGGCTGTCTTCCCAGGCCGTGGCGCTGCTGAATCAATTTCCTGCGCCTTCCAATTCCGGCACTATTAACAATTTCGCGGCAAGCGGAAATGGCATTTTCAACAACGACCAATTCAATGTCAGACTTGACGACCAAACTACCTCCAAACTGCACACTTTCGGACGATACAGCTTCGCGAAGTACACGCTTACTGGCGCTGCTGCTTTCGGACTGCTGGGAGGCAACGGCTTCGGTACTGGTGGTTTCGCAGGCGCTTCCAAGAGTAGGGATCAGAGCCTCGCCGCTGGTTTTGACTATTCGCTGAGTTCGAGCGTTCTGACCGACTTCCGCTTCGGTTACGTCAGATATCACGTGAACGTAGCTCCCAACGGAGTTGGCACGACCCCCGCTACCGCCGTTGGGATTCCCGGCTTAAACACGGGTACCAACTTCACTTCGGGCCAACCCTCATTTTTCGTAGGATCATCTGGCGGCAATGGTACTGATACGGGACCCCTGCAAACCTCGGGGGGGCTGAGTAACTTCGGGTATGGACTGGGTGTCAATCGTTGCAACTGCCCACTTCTTGAAACCGAAGATCAATTTCAGTTTGTAAACAACTGGACCAAGATTCGCGGAAATCACAACATCAAGTTTGGCGCCGATATTCGATTCGCTAGGAACCTACGCGTTCCGAGCGATCGGCACCGCGCGGGAGAACTGACCTTTGCAAGAGAGCGCACTTCTCTGGCGGGCAGCGCCTCCCCCACTGGTGTGGCGCTGGCGACTTTCCTCCTGGGTGACGTGACGACTTTTTCTCGCTATGTAAGCACTGTCACGACTGCGGCGGAGCGGCAGAAACGATGGTTCTTCTACGGGGAAGACACCTGGCGTATCACGCCTAAGTTAACCCTGAGCTACGGTTTACGCTGGGAGATTTACAATCCTGAAACCGTTAACGGAAAAGGTAATGGAGGTTTTCTCGACTTAAATACCGGAAACATCCGAGTTGCGGGCATCGGAGGAATCGCCGAGAACTTCAACGTTAAGAATAACTGGCGCAATTTTGCGCCCCGTTTCGGTCTTGCATACCAGGTAACGCCGAAGACCGTGGTTCGCATGGGATATGGCCGTAGCTATGATATCGGTGTATTCGGATCAATCTTCGGTCACGCAGTAACTCAGAACCTGCCGGTACTTGCGGTCCAAAACAACAATCCAAGAAGTCAAACCGACGATGTATTCAATCTTGCGCAAGGACCGTCCGCTCCGGTGTTTCCAGCTGTCCCTTCGAACGGATTGCTTCCTCTGCCCGACGGCATCTTCTCTCGCGCCCGGCCTAACAGGATGCGTTTGGCTAGACTCGATGCATACAACGTGACCATCCAGCAGCAACTGACCAAGACGGTGTCAGCTGAAATCGCCTACGTCGGAAATAATGGACATGGATTTTACGCGAACAACCCTGACGTAAACGTGAACCAGCCGACGGTGGTCGGTTTCGCAAGCGGTGTTCCTAAAAATAATCGGCGACCTTACTTGAGCCGCTACGGATGGACGCAGGACATCTCTTTCTTCGGAAACGATGCCCCTAACAACTACAATTCCCTTCAGGCGAAGCTTGATAAGCGATTTACAAATGGCTTGCAAGTGGTGTCGCACTACACGTGGGCGAAGAGCCTTACGCACGATGGTGGCTATGCAAACATCGATCCGCGAGTCAACTATGGTCCGGATGACTTCAACCGAAAGCATGTGTTTTCGTTGAGTGCTGTTTACGATCTTCCTTTTGGAAGGGGCAAGCGGTTCCTCGGAGACTCCAGTCACGTCGTCAATCTTTTGATAGGAGGGTTCCAGCTCAACACCACCACCAATTGGAGCAGCGGTCTACCGTGGAGTCCGAGCTACAACGAGTGCAATGCCGATCAAGATGTTGGCGTTTGCCGTCCGTTGATCAGGGGCCATTTCCGTACTGCGGGGGGACATTTCAATCCCAATCCTACCGGAACTGCTTACGTGCAGTTCTTCAATCCGGTCGCTCCTCTAGCCCAGAACGGGGGAGTCTCGGGGCCTTTCGCACGACCACAGATTGAACACTTCGGAAGCGGCCGTAACGCGTTCACTGGGCCGGGGTTCTTCAATTCGGACATGTCACTGTTCAAGAACTTTGCCATCACTGAACGGTTCGGAGCGCAATTCAGGTTTGAGGCGTTCAACGTTTTCAATCACCGGAATCTCGCGAATCCGAATAATTGCATCGACTGTTCCATCCCTACGGACTTGGGTACTGGCCCTGGAACTATCAATCAACTGGCGCCTAATGCATCCATGCGGCAGCTTAACTTTGGATTAAAGCTGACGTTCTAGTCTCAAGTCGAATCTCTTCATCGAGGGAGTCTTCGGACTCCTTCTTTGAAGGCGACGAGAACCGCTTCGAGCTCCGCTCATTACTCATTGAACAGCTGTACGAAAAGCTTTCAACCACATCCAGTCACCTCCCGTGAAAGGTCCGGTGGCAATTCGCGCACAGCGAAACCAGATTTTTTTCTGCATCGTCTCCGCCATGACTACGAAATTGTTTGTGATGAATCTGCAGCTGTTTCATACCGCCGCAGTTTTGACACCTCGAATTGTCACGCTTGAGCACCTGTCGGCAGAGTTTCTGATATTGGAGGACGTCCAGTTGCAGCCGCGGGCTTTTCGGGCGAATGCTGCTCTTACGCACTTTGACTTAGCCCGTCGAGAAATGTTTGCTTCTGCTCGCCCGGCAAGAATTTGACCATCCTCGAGACCGATTGCAGCAGCACGTCAGGATTGCCACTGTCGAGATTGGCTCCCGCCAGAAAGTCCGCACAGATCATTTCCAAACAGTAACCGCGGGATTTGTCGGTGCCGAGCATCAGAGCTGCTGTTTCAATTGCCTGTTCCACGACTGCTAATTGGCTTTTGTAAAACTTGAAATAAATAATTTCCCACGGCTCGGTGTCTTTGCCCGTAAGCTCCTTCTCCACTTCGCGCTTGAATTCCTCTTTGGGCATTTCGCGAGCTTTGTGCAACCAGGTTGCACAATCGAACTCCTGACCTGCCGAACGTGCCACTTTCGCCAGCTCCAATCCTTTTGTCCAGCCCACCTGCTTGAGGTCTTTCCTTGCCTCTGGTGGCAGATGTTCATGAATGGACATCAGGTAGTAAGCTTTTCGTCTTGATTCTGGGAAGCGTCGCTCCAGGAAGTCGTCAAAGGACTTCAAGTTCTCAAGCCTCCAGTACTGACCAGCCCGCACCTCGCACAGATATTTGCCTAGCTCCACAAAGCGGGTGTCGCGTTCTGCTTCACTCCGCTGTTCCCAGGCCAGGATCTCGTCAATCCTGCCTAGTACGAACAGAGCCCGTCGGCGATTGAGCTTTGGCAGCATAGGCGGATTGCTAGTACGGAAGCTCGTCAAGCCAACCAAGAT
>JALYIM010000258.1 GCA_030775785.1 Acidobacteriota bacterium | reverse complement strand
ACCATGACAAGTACCTCCAAAGTCAGAACGAGCTGACGGAAAAAACCTGACATGAGAGGGGCTTAACTAGGAGCTTCCGCAACTCCACCGCAATAAAAGAGCCTTGCCGGAAGGACATTGAAAAGTTCAAAATCCACGGCGATGTGGGTGAAGTGAGCACGCAAGTGAGGCAGAACAGCGCCCGTGAACTGGTAAATTAGCAGGGCACCGGTAGGGTTAAGTGCTTCTCGCGATTCTTGCATAATCTTTTCTCGCAAGGCATTCGGGAGGGTACTGTAAGGAATACCCGAGATGATGCAGTCCGCACCCTCCCGGCCCATTCGAGCTAGCTCACCGCGAACGTTCTCCGCTGAGCCATGCACTACTTTCAGACGCGGATCAGAAAACGTACTCTGTAGATGTTGGACAAAATCTCTGTTCTTCTCAATGACGACCAGCTCCGAGTTCTTAGTCATTCTAGCGAGTATCTGGGCCGTAATGGTACCCACGCCAGGTCCATACTCGACCATCGTCAAATCCTGAAGCCAGTCAATCTTCCTCAAGAGCCGGTTTACAAGAAATCGAGAACTGGGGGTAATTGAACCCAACATTAGCGGATGCTTGAAGAAGATTTTTGTGAATAACATGAGTTTTAGCTCGCGCCCTTGGTCGCTCAGATCGGTTTTTTTGCCATATCTTTGTTCTTTGTCAGGCTGTTTGCCCTCTTTCTAGCCGACTGTTGTGATCTGTTTTGACATGAGCTCACCTCACACCCTCTGGTGTTTCGGCCATCCTTACGGTTGTATTAAAAACGGAATCTACCAAAAGGACGTGATTGTCATTGTCGGTGTAATTCGGCAATTCACTCACAGGTCCTATTGAAACGGAATTCACAAAACGTAGATTTACGTCGGCAACCCCTGAGAGCACCCCAACATCGAAATGCTGAATCTGGCAAACCTCGCGACAGTTGCCGGTTCCTGGAGTATCCCATGAGGTTTTCTCCTCTCGTAATTCAAACTTCTGCAGCTATCGCCATATTGCTGGCAAGTATTTCCGTGGCCCAAGGCGCGCCGCCTGTCGACACGGCGAAACTGTCGGTTGCACACATCCCTCTTCTCTTTGAGGCGAATGTCGGACAAACCGATTCAAAAGTGCGCTTTTTAGCTCGCTCTGGGCGCTACCGAATATATCTGAGTGACGAGTCAGCCGTGCTCAAGATTGCAGGCGAAAACCGTGATGCAGTGTTGCGCACCAGTCTTATTGGGGCGAACTCAAATGCTCGCATTTCCGGAATCGATCCCCAGCCCTCGAAAACCAATTATTTGCTCGGCTCTCAGGCATTATGGAAGACAGGGATACCCAACTATGGCGCGGCGCAATATCACTCTGTTTATCCTGGCATCGACCTCAAATATTACGGCAAGCAGCAACAGCTCGAATATGACTTCAGCGTGGCTCCACAGGCCGACGTGTCCGCGATTGCATTCAAGATAGAAGGTGCGAACGACATCCGCACTAGCAAGGACGGGGACCTTGTCCTCGAAACCGCGGCCGGAGAAGTTCGCTGGTTGCAACCGCTGGCATACCAGCAATACGGAACCGAGAGAAGATTAGTTTCAGCGTCTTACCGGGTTAAAGCCAATGTCGTGAGCTTCGATCTCGGCGCATATGATCGCAACCGGACATTGGTCATCGATCCCGCGCTTGTATACGGAACTTATCTGGACGGAAAGAGCTTCGAAGGATATAACGGAATTTTGGTCGACTCGGCAGGCTACGTCTACGTAGTCGGTAATACGGGCTCGGCGGACTACCCCATTACCCCGGGCGCTTACCAGAAATATCAAACTACTAATTTCAGCGGGGAAGTCTATGTCTCCAAATTGAGCCAGGACGGTTCCTCTCTCGTTTGGTCGACGATCATCGGTGGAACCGGCACCAACAATTATTCAGGTCCCAACGGCTTCACTCTCGATTCTTCAGGGAATATCTACGTCGTGGGCTTCACTGAGGACTTCACCTACGTCAACGGTCAGCTGGTCGCACAGGCGTCCACATTTCCCACCACTGCAGGCGCATACAACAGAAATGCACTAGTGGCCCCTCGCCATTTTCTGGTTAAGTTGAACAATTCGGGTAGTGGGCTGGACTTCTCAACCTTCTTAAGCGACCAGCCCAATATTATTGGCTACGCGGTAGCGGCAGATGCGGCTGGGGCGGTTTACGTAACCGGCAGTTACAACCATGGGGCAGGTTTGACTGCTCCGTTTCCGGCGACGCGTGGTGCTTTTCAAGCCACCCTAGCTGGCGACAATGACGCCTTTGTAATGAAGTTCAATCCGCAGGGCAGCGCTCTGGACTACGCAACTTTGGTGGGCGGAATCCATGACGACGTCGCCTATCAGATTCAGGTCGATTCGGCAAGAAATGCGACCATTGATGGACCTACCTACTCGACGAATTTCCCCATCACACCCAACGGAAAACGGCAAACCGATGAAGGCGGATTCATCACCACAGTGAACTCCGCTGGAACAGGATTGCTGTACTCGACAGTCTTGAACCATGTCCTATCCATCAACGTAAAGCGGGACCTCGCCGGCTACTACTACGCAGGTGGATCCGCGGGCATCAGTCTACCTACAACCTCTAACGCTTTCCAGAAGACGTTTCCGGCGACCGGAAGTGGGATTCATCTTGGCTTCGTCACTGAGATCGATCCCTCTGGAAATCTCGTATACTCCTCCTACTTAGCGGGTAATACCCTAAGTTCTGAGGACACTCAGATCCAATTCGGGACTGGTGGGGCTGTAGTGCTGAGCGGAGATCGCTTCAACGATCGAACATTCCCCGTCACCGACCGGACTTACGAGCAGGACAATTGCTCGTTCCTTGCAAAATTTAATACGCAGGCGAACGGCAAGGCGTCACTCGTTTATTCGGGTTGCACGCCGATCAACTTGACGAACAATACTACCTATAACCAATTCCGGGGGATACCATACTTTAACGGCGCTCAGCTTCATCTAGATAGCCATAACAACTTGTATGCGATTAGCACAGCGGGGCCAACGTCCAGCAATGCATTCCAGAAAGTGCCGCCCCAACAGACATCGGGTAACGGGAGTTTCGTCTGGATTGGAAAATACAATCTCAACGCGCCTGACACGGGTGGCGTCAACCTGAGTGAACCGTACAACTCAGGGCCTCCGTACAATCCGCCGGTGACGTTTCGTGCCACGGGCAGAAGTCCCCAGTGCTCCTCCGGCGTAGCGGCAATGCGCGTGTACAGTGCCCCGGGGGTCGTGGCTTATACCACCCAAGGAGCGACTCTGGACGCCAACATTTCCTTCCCCCCTACGAACCAAGTCGTCACTAATAATGCTGTGATTGTCGTCTACGATAACTGCGGCAAAGCGTTTTCAAAGACTGTGCCGGTAAACATTCAAGGGCCGGCGAACGTCACAAATCCACAAATAATTTCTCCTACCACGGGCGGCGTTGTCACGTCGCCGGTGCACTTCGTTGCCAACACCAGCGCGTCGACTTGCAGCAAGGGCGTAGCAGCCTTGCGCATCTACACCGCCCCTGGCGTCGCAGCCTACAACGTCAATGGCGGATCGTTGGATACGTACTTGAATCTTGCACCAGGGACATATAACGCAGTAGTGCAAGAGTGGGACAACTGCGGTGGGGTTTTCAAGACGCCTGTAAGCTTCACCGTTGAATAAAAACGCGAGCTATTTTGAGAATCGCGTTAAGTCTTCGTTTTAGATTTTATGACGACAAACGAGCGTCGCACCAAGCGCCAGTCTTGCCTTTGCTCGCGGCATGATAGTTCGGACGAGATTCCTGCATTACCTTTTTCTCCCCATGTTTCAGCCCCAGGATAGAATTCTTGAAGCTGTGTGGAATTCTGTTTCCTGAAGTCACGCCTGAAGGTCCATGCGAAGCTGCGAATTCGAGGCAGGCAAGGACCGAGAAAAGACATAGACGCATTTTGTATAATTTTGCGATGGGAACAGAAAGGATTGGACAAATGCCCACATGGTTGGCTCGTGCTGTGATTTTAACGTCACTTACGGTGGTTGCAACGGTTCTCGCTGCGGCCCAGATTACTACTGATACAACCAAGGACGACCAGCGTGCGGAGCAAGACATCCGGCGGCTTAATCTTGAAGAAAGCGAAGCTTTCCTCCATAAAGACCCGAAAACACTTGCGAATTTATGGTCTGACGATTTCGTGGTCACCAATCCGCTGAACAAGTTCGTAACTAAGCAACAGGTCCTGGGGATGGTCGAGTCCGGTTTTTTGATCATTACATCTTACGACCGGCAGATTGAGTATGTTCGCGTATATGGCGAGACAGCAATCGTAGCCGGCAGCGAGCAGGTGGTGTGGGGTGGAAAGATGCCCAACGCGGGGAAGACCGAACATCTGCGCTTCACCGGCATATGGATGAAGCAGGGCGGACGCTGGCTGGAGGTCGCCCGGCACGCCAACATTGTGCCTTCCCAATAAGTAAATCATCTTCAGCGTGTGTTAGTAGAACCAAGATCATCCCAATTCCGGAAGCATCTTGACTTTTGCTTACCTCACAAAACATCTCCTTCTGGGCAGTGGAGACGAAAAAATGCGAGCGAATGTTTATGAGGTCAGAACCACGCTAGGGATGGCAACCTTCAGCGGTCAGCGCGGCGTAACGGCGCGCTTCCAAGTAAGAAATATTTAAGCGTAACGGCACCTTGCCGTATATCGAAGCATCAAAACAAGCGGCTAAGGCGAACTGCGTTGTATATGCACCTTGCCACCTGGAGGAACAATGAAGGGACTTCGATGGTTGCAAAACGGCATACGTCACCAAAGGAGTTGGTCTCTGCTGGCAATAATTTTCGTGCTTCCTGCGGTTGCGAACGCCCAATCATGGGCTGCTTCCACCGGAACGGCGAATCTTAGGGATGCTGCAATGATACGCTCCCAGGGCGCAATTGTTTTACTTAAACCTGCAGCGCCGGCTGGTGCTAGCGTTACCTTGCGGTACCCGGTGTAGGAAGCAGGGAACCTTCTTTTGGGCTACCAGACGATAAGGTTGCCATCGCAGTCCTTCAACATTTAGCAGTGCTTTTGCTTTTGAATTCAGTTGACGTCCATAGATGCACAATTGATGGATTAAAGAGGATACGACTACGTCGGAATGAAAATTGACGGGATGTTCTTTTCGCCTCCCTCAACCATATAAGAAGTCAGATGCGCCGCCGCAATTCTTTCAGCGTTTGATATCCCAAAGTGACTGAGTTTTAACGGCGCTTCAGTCGCCCGCTCAGTCCTTCAGAGTAACGCGACAGACCGACTGCCATCATCGGCTGGGTACCGGGTTGCTGCCAGACAGCGTCCCGCCCTTGGGCGATTCGAACATCATATTTCCGGCAGCGAGGCGGTCCTGTTTGGTACCGGCCGGTGGGCAACTCGATGGAGAAACTCAGTTCCGGACGCTCGGATTAGAGACACACCAACTGTGGGGAACCCTCCGTTTATCTCAGGTAAAGGTGGTCGTAAGAGCAAAAACGGATGACCGATCTCAAATATCCCTCACTGACCCAGCTTGAATGATCAGAACGTCCCTTTTTTGCTTCATGGTTGCAGGATTCGACCTGCCAATGTAAAAATTAGAATCGTGTAGTTGGGGCCTTGAGCGCCTCTGGCCGAGTCACTTCTAAATCGGGCAGCGGGAACCTCTGAACCCCGACGGTACGAACCACCATGGAGGTGTCTGTGCATTCATCCCACAAATTAAATATTGTCGCAGCCTTGTTAGTGATACTTGTCTCCATCTCATCGCACGCTCAAACCCAGGCTTCCTGCACATTCCATTATTTTCGAGTCTTTTCTTCAATCGGAACTTCTGTTCCAGAAGGCATTAATAGCTGGGGCACGATCGTCGGATATGTCGCTGAATCAGGGAATCGCTCGCAGGGATTCGTGCGCTATTCAAACGGGGGCGCGAATCTATTTACGGCGCCAAACTCGACATCGACGACAATCATGCGCCGTAGCAGCACCGGAGTGAACGTTGGCTTCTACACACCACAAGGGACGATATATTCCAAAGGCTTCGTAGCCAGCGGGTCAGGCTTTCAGAGTGTCGTTTACCCAGGCGCGACCGCTACATTTTTGACCGGCATTAACAAATGGAACAGCATCGTAGGCTATTGGATGGACATTAACGGATTTTTCCACGGCTTCGAGCTGCAAAACGGAAAGTTTTTCTCGATAACCTATCCAGGTTCCTTCGAAACGCAACCCTCGGCAATCAATGACAACGGGGTGGTGGCAGGAACCTATTACATGACGAATCCCTCCGGAGCACCTGGCCCAGCCCAGGGATTTACCGAGCTCAAGGGAGTATATAAAGCGGTTTTCATGCCGAATGGCGATGCCATCCAGCTCTCGGACATCAGCAACACAGGCAAGATTGTAGGAGCTGATCTTCAAGGTACGGTAGCGCGTGCTTTCTTTTATCAAGGCGGCGTATTCAAATTTATTGCGGTGCCAAACGCCAGCTTTACATCGGCAAACGGCATTAACGCAAGTGACGTGATCGTCGGTCAAGCGACGGTACCCTCAAGTGGCGGAAACAGCAACGTAAATTACACCGCCACGTGTCAGTAATTGGCCAACGATGAAAGAAAGATCCTAAAGGCGGCAATGGGCGGAAGCTTCTCTCACACACGGTGATTCCCCCGTTCGACCCGTATCGTTTCGATCTATTGGGAAGTCCTGATTTGCTGTCGTGCTGGGTTGCAATCAGCAAAATCCCATCTCCACAAGTCAAGCCTTAGACTTTGCGAACAGCACTGCTTGGTGGGGGAAGTAGAGAGGGGGACTTGCGCCCCCTTATCAGAAGTACGTGAAGTTCAGGTCGTCCAGCCAGACATCATAGGGTTGCTGCCATGAGTTACCGTCAATCTGATAATTGATAGTGATCCCGTACCAAGTCGTCGGGATAGGACTGTCATAGCGGTTGAGGGTACTGGTTTGCCCGTTCAGCGTGATGGATTTGAACAGCAGGTGATTGTCTGTGGTCCGTTGCGAGTGTATTACGAGGTGGTTCCAAGCATTCGGATTCGGATTACAGGGAATGCCAGTCGGTGTCCAGTGCTGATGGACGTTATCCCAGATATCCCACTGGTGCCCGCCGGCTACGCGACATTCATGTCCCCAAATGAAAGCTTGCCCGTTGACGAATTGGTTGATGTCGAACTCTAGTGCCTCTGCGGCTCCTACATTGGGCGCAAAGAACCATACGTCATAAGTGAAATCGTGCAGGCTCGGAGCCAGCGTGTGGTTGGTGTCGGGTAACCCCTGCGTTGAGAAGTCCCCGATTAGGTGGTTGTTCCAGAAGGCATCGTTATAGGGCTGGTTGCCCGCAATGCTGGTTTTAGTAGAGTTCCCACTACGCGAGGGACTGCTCACCCCTGTTCCCATCCACCAAGTAACTGGACCCCAGCAATTTGTGCATGGCATGTAGTTCGGCTTAAGCATGCCAAATCCTTGCCATTGCCCACCGTTGCGCTGAAGCTCGTAGAAGGTCTTACCTTGGGGTGGGGGTGTACCGCCGCCCCCTCCACCTCCGCCTACTGTAATGTCAATGGGGGTCTTAGAAGACCCGCCGCAGTTGTCCCACTCCTGAACGACCGTGTGATACGTACCGGGGGGAAGAGTGATTAAAGTATTGAGTTTGGCTCCGCTCGAAGTCGCAGCCAATTGGTAAGGGGCCGTATATATCCCCATGGCCGAGACGCCACAGGCGGCGTTAGCGGTAGCTACATACTGGATAGTCGTGCTGACGGTTGCGCCATTCGACGGAGCTGAAACGAAAACGCCCGCGTTTGCGAGTGCTCCTAGAATTAGAAATGTACCTGCTACTCGAAGATGGAATCGTGATCGTAACCGGGACAACATCAACGGTGCGAGCGGACGAGGGAAATTTAACAAGTGAAGCCTCCAGACTGCGGGTGTAGGTGGAGGTTAATTTCGGTTCGCGGGAGCGGCAAGGTCACAGAAGTACGTCCCACCACAGTGTTGATCACGCGTGTGGGCGGATCAAACCGATGTCCCTCACCAAGCCTTTAGTAATGGACAATCTACGCCAGTGACCACGCCGTGTATTTTGGTCATCACTTCTAACAAACTCCATTCAATTGGTGGAACGAGAAATCTCGTATTGCACGTGGCACTGTAGACCAAAAACAAAAAAAAGCTTTGGGAAATCGCCGCGGGGTTCTGTTAGATCGGTGGGCGTTTCGAAGCTTACAAATAGACCGGTGGAGCTGACAACAAGATTTTTGAGGATGCCTTGCAAAAGTATTTTGACGGCGAACTTGATTCTCGAACTCTTGCTTTACTATGACAGGGACGTACGTCCTTTGCTTTCTCTCATATCGCATAGTGTGCATGAGAGTAGGCGTAGACAAAAACATTCCAAAGAACAACAGCGCCTGTAGAATCGCGCGCTTTTTATTGCTACTAGCAAATCGCGGTTGCCAGTTCTGACATGCGCGGTAACATCGGCACGCAGGGTGACTCTAGTCGAAAGAAAACACCTGCCGGGCAAACATCATACTCCGGGAAGCGGCTTCCTTCGAAATAGAGTTCCCGTTCCTCCGGAATATGCGGAATCGGATGCAACACCCGATAAATTCCCGATGACGGAACTTTTTCTCCAGACTTTAGTGCTTTCATCGTTCTCGCCTCCAACAAGGATTTAAGTGAGCGGCGGTTCTCGATAACTTCTAGGAGGTGGACCGCCTGGGAGGGCAGTGTCGGACTGCCTCCCAGGGGCTTTACAGCAATACCCGCCGGCGGTTCGAAATCGGGGTGGCACAAGTGGCAGTAACCGCACTTAACGCACCACCAACGCTCACCGCAGTCGGGGCAGATCGTTACTTTCATGATCGGCATCCTCCCCATGATGAGTACCGCAAACTCTACTTTCTGACCAACTAAATAGCATAACTTTAAAAGCTGTCAAGAGCATTTTTTTTGCGTTTTTTAGAGGAACGTAAGCTTTTTATTTCCACTCAATTAGCGAAAGCAAAAAATCTTCACGGCTTGACATCTTATTTGACTTGACTCATATTATTTTCGAAAACGCAGTAAGGGAGCAGGTTGAACCCAATCAGCTCCCTTCAAATTCTTGAACTGAGGTGAGAAAAACTATGCTTCGGACCTACTGGTATGACGCGGTCGATCCGTTCCGGGAACTCACTTCCCTTCATCAGTGGATGGATCAGACTACACAAGCAACGATTAACTCAATCGACCAGACCGCTGGAGTCGTTTCCAGCCCCCCGGCATTTGTGCCGAGATCTGAGGTCTTCGAGACTAACGATCAAATAGCCCTGAAGATGGAAGTTCCTGGCTTGTCGGAGAACGACTTCGAGATCACGCTGAACAACCATGTCCTGACAGTTCGAGGGGAACGAAAACTTGAGAAGGGTTCTATCCCTGAGAATCTAGCATGGACGGAGCGTCCTTATGGAACGTTCGCGCGCTCGTTCACACTGCCAAACACAGTGGATGTGAACACGATTAATGCCACTTATACAAACGGCATTCTGCAAGTTGTGTTCGCGAAGAACGAGGCGGCGAAACCGAAACAGATTCCGGTTAAATTTACCCAGGAATTGACTGCTTCGGCTTCGGCATAGTCCATAGTATTCCCAGTCCGGGAGTAGCATTCAAAGCTACTCCCGAACAGGTTGCGGGAGTGGCCCGCTTCCCTCCCGTGGATCGCAAACAATAAACATTGAACGAGTGGATCACACAAATGGCGGAGGTGACCATGTTGGCATTGTTATTCCTGTTCAATTTGGTATGGCAACTCCCCTGGTGGAGGAAGGATATTGCTGCAAACCGGAACGCAGGAGCGAAATTCGAGCGTGCCCTGAGCGCGATGTTTTCAAAAGGAGGTACGAACATGAGGACGATCCCGCGAAGTATTTCGCTTGCAATGGTAGCGTTGTTGCTATCGATTTTGACATTTCCAACCGGTCTTTATGCGAGTGATTTTTCTCGCATGCGACAGAGTTTAATCGCAGGTCAGGACCACAGCCATTCAGTCGTCGTGCCTAAAGGGACGCCGAGCACAGCGTTCGTCAACTCGAGTCCACACCGTGACAATACTATGTTGAGGGATGCGGATTTTCGCTTGCGAGGAGCCGCGGTGCTGGTGGGAAACTCGGCAATTAGGAAACGTGTGCAGAATGCGCACGAGCCACTCAGACTGATTGTAATTACCGCAAATCTGCTCGCGGACGTGTAGCGTTCAGAGCTTACTGTCCCGACCTAAGGTTGAATGAATGCTCAAGGATTACTATGCAACTCTCGGGGTGACTCGGGCTGCTGATTCAGCCACGATTCACAGCGCCTTCCGCACGCTTGCCCGCCAATATCATCCCGATGCAGGAAGAGGTTCCTCTACAAGCAAATTCAGGGAGGCGCTTGAGGCATACCAGACGTTGAGCGATCCTGCCCTTCGCCGTGACCATGACACTGATTTGGGAAAAACACTTCCGCCCCCAAACGTCACACCCGAGCCACTGTTCGCAACATATGACCACCCGTTCATCTCGGCCCGCCCGATCAGGGCCGATTTTTACCAGATCGTGACTCAGCGGGCGGACCTGAGGAAGTCGGAGTTTGATTTCTCCCTTACGAGCCTTTTCATACGCTTTTAGAACCAGATGGCGGTTGGTTATCCGATGTAGCGGGTAGTAGTCCGTCAACTGACCTAGCGTTTTGAGCGGATAGAGGAGACATGAAAGAACCAAAAGGTTTTCATTAATTGAATTACTCATAGTGTTGCGATTATCCTGATTATCGCCGCGATAGCAATTCCCAATCTGCTGCGGGCCCGTATTGCCGCGAACGAATCGTCCGCTGCCTCCTCCATTCGTTCCATCAATACCGTCCAGATTTCTTACAATTCCAGCAATCCGTCTAAAGGTTATGCGGCAAATTTGACCGCTCTTGGCCCGAACGGTGCAGCTAGTCCCTGCGCTCCAGATCCTGCCGGAGTCACAGGAGCTTGCCTGATTGACAGCCAGCTGGCTTCCGGAACTAAGAGTGGCTATCTTGTCAGCCTAACGGCTGCTGGTGGTCCCCCGACGACCTCTTACCAAGCCATCGCAAGTCCCGCGACCCTCAATCAAACGCACCAAGTACTTCTGCTCGTTTGAAGACGCAGTGGTACGGGTCTCGAGCGCTGTGATTGCTGCTGGCGCTTGTACAGGTGCAGTAACGCCGCTGCAGTAGTTTTGGCAAAGTATTTCTGGAAGGATACAAGTGGAGGGCACCGGAACTTCGGAGCCTCTATTTCAGCATCGGGGTTGCTTTCATTCAGTCCACCCAATGAAATGTTTCCGGGGAACTGCAGTCTGCTCGTAGGAAGTCAAGAGCGTGCGCACACATCACATCCAAGGGCTCGACTTATAAAGATTCACTCGCGCTTTTCAATAGCTCCCGCAGACGAGCTGCCTGCTCCTGTCCCGTGCGGGTATCTTGCAGAAACTCAAGGCCATAATAGTAGCCATTACGGTTTCGCACTTGTGCACTCACACGCAGCGGAGCACAGGAATAGGCTGGGGTAAACTCCACTTCTACGATCGTGTCGATTCGCAATTCCACGCCTGCGAATACCGCCGTTCCACCCTCACTAATCTCGCGAGCGCGTGCGTCGATGATCTTGGCTTGAAGCGGGTCATTCCAAGAGATGAGGCGGATCGGCACATCAATCTTATAGCGCCCCCATCTGCGTGTCGGTTGGGGTGAAATCGCAGGATTGGCGACTGTGTTCATGCTGTAATGATATGGCCAATGATCTTTTTCAACGACATTACGATGGGCATAGAACGTCCCGGCACTTGTCCTGCATGGGGGACGAACACGAACAGAAGTTATCGTGTAGTTCCATGCGATGTTGCATCTAGTTGAGTCGCTCCTTCGCTTCGTCGACCCGAGTAAGAAGGCTGCGTCCATATTGCAATTCATGGGACGCGGAGCGCCCAGGCGGTGTGTAGAGTTCCTCCCCCTGCCAGGCGCTACTCAGTCAGAACGGGATGCCGAGAATGCTCGCTTTGTCGGTTGGCGGGGCGGGCGGTGGGTCGAGTTCACGAACGAGCGGAAGACAAGATTCATCTTTACAAGCCGGGAAGTTCTCTGGCGGGAGTTACACGGACCACTAATGCTGGCTGGTTGGCTTACGTTCGATTGCGAATAACTAAAAACGGCGCATGATGATATTCCCACCGGCTCCGTCATTGCATTTCGGGACATTCTGCTGGACCGAAGGTCTGGGCTGTTTTCCCCTGCAATGCCCACCAGCTCGACCACTCTTGATACTCATCGGGAATAGATTCATCATCGCTTAGGCGATGAGTGAGAGTATAAAGCGCTTCCCTGGAAGCTCTGCGAACATCCGCATCGGAGTTTCTGAGCAGTTCAATCAGCGCTGGCTCGGCGTTTCGACTGGCAGTATTTCCGAGCGCATAAGCGATTTCGTATGATGGAATCCCAGCGGGAGTCGCGGATAAAAGGGAAAGTAACTGAGGAATTGCTGTTTCGCCACAAAGCAATCCCGCACCCCGGGCGGCAATACCGGAAGTGTAGCCCTGGCGTAGATTCATGACCTGCAACATCCGACTACAATAGTTTCGGTCGCCGAGTTCAGCCAGGGCGGTCGTGGCTGACTGCCGCACGGATTCGTCGTAGTGCGAGTCGGTGAGTTCGGCCAATCTTTGTTTGGCCTGATCCGATCCTAGCTTTCTGAGGCCTACGATACTGGCGCTCATCGTAGCGGGGTTTTGTGA